>CAIXXC010000090.1 GCA_903923205.1 uncultured Rhodospirillales bacterium
CGCGACCTCGACCGTCGAGAACGGTCGCCCGCAGGAACCCGTACGGTCATGATCTTCCGGCCCCAGGAAGGTGATCGCCATCGGGCTTTCGGCCTGGCCGTAGCATTGCGCAAACACCTTGCCGAAGCGCGCTTCGGCGCGGCGCAGCAGGGTGTCGGCGATCGGCGACGCGCCATAGGCGATGCGCTGCAGGTTGAGCTTCGCGGTGGCCAGGGTCGGCTGCTCCATGATCATCGCCAGCATCGTCGGCACCAGGAACGTCAGGGATGCGTTTTCGCGCTCAGCCAACTGGATGAAGGTCGCCGGATCGAACTTCTTCATCACCAGCGAGCGGACACCCCGGACAAGGGCGGGCAGGAAGAACGCGCCCGAGGCGTGGGCGATCGGCGCTGCGTGCAGAAACGTGTCGCCGGGGCGCATGTTCGGCATCAGATCCATCAGGAAGACCGAGATTTCAGCGGTCTCACCCCGTGTCGTCAAGGTGACGCCCTTGGGCCGTCCCGTCGTGCCGCCGGTGTAGCCAAGGCGATACGGTGCCTCAAGGTCGCGATCAACAGCGCAAGGCGTATCGGCCCCTTCCGCCGTCATCCGCGCCAACTCGCCCGGGCCCAGCCGGATCAGGCCGCTGGGAACCTGCTCCTCTTCGCCGCAGAACACGGCGCGGGCACCACTATCTGCGAGCTTATAAGCGTGATTGTCGGCGGTCTCCCGGGTGTTGAGACCTACCCGGACAAGACCGGCCTTGGCGAGCGAATAGTAGGCAACCAGGCAATCGATCCCGTTAGGCAGCAAGACCCCGACCCGGTCGCCGGGGTTCAGCCCGGACGCCAGGAGCGCATTCCCCAGGCGATCGGTCAGCGAATCGAACTCGCGGAAGCTGACCACCCGATCATCTTCAACAAGGCAGGGCGCATCCTTGAAATGCAGCGCGGCGCGGCGGATGAGAGACCCGATCTGCATCAGACGGGTCCCTTCCCGGTACCGCGTCCCTTGAGGGTGCGGGAATTGCGCTGGTCGATCTTGTAGAGTTCGTTGGCAAGCTCCGTATGGGCGTTGTACTTGACCCAGGTCTCGCACAGGAACCGATACTTCGGCGTCAGCGATTCCGGCGTGTAGTCGCGCACCGCCTGATTGTATTCGGCAAGGGTGAGCGTGCCGCGGGTGGTGTTGTAGCGATCGTTCTTGGGATCAAGCGTGGTGCTGCCGGGCTGGATCGGCCCGACAGTTGGAACATAATCCTCACCCGCCAGGATCGAGAGCGGCAACGGCGTGAGAACCCGCTGCGGCTTGTTCGAATGCTTCATCATCTCGAACGGCGACATCACCTGGTTCGGCAGGGTCAAGTAGCCGACGAGTTCGCCAAGCGCCAGATCGGCGTATTCATCGTTCAGGATCGGCCGCAACCGCTCTGCCCGGGGATCAATCTCAAGCCAGTCTGAGACCTCGAAGCAGCCCGCGACATGGGCGATGTCCTTGATCGAGGCGTAATACATCAGTGCGCCGGCATCCATGAGCTGATCGCGCGACCAATCGGCCATGCGCAGCCACAGCTTGTTCATGGCGACCTTCAGTTCCTCGGTGATCTTGTTGAGGGTCGCGGTCAGTTCCTCCGGCGATCCCATGCCAACCGGCACATGGCCGTCGGTCAACAGATCGGAGGTGTAGAGACCGACGCCCGACAGCATCTCGCCCCGGAATTCCGGCTTCGATTCAAAGCTGCCCCAATCGTCAAGGATGTCGAAATGACAGCCACGCGCTGCCATCGTCACGGTCAGGTTATTGTAGGTGATGTCGGCCGTGACGCCATCGAGCCAGGGTAATGAGGATTCGCCCATGTCCATGAAGTCGCGGACCAGCATTTCCTGGTCGTCATCCAGCTTGTAGGGGCCGGTATTGGCGGTGTTCAGGCGACATTCGCAGGCGGTCAGGAACGCGTATTGCGACACGGTTGCCAGGAAGCCGAGCGTTGCCTCGTGCAGCGGCTCGCCGGGTACGCAGGGGAAGATATCCGCCTTGAAAACTTCCAGGCGGCGATTGGGCAGAATCTGCGAACGATGACCATAGGCCGCGTTGTTGATATGGCCGTTGTTGCGATGCCAGCCCAACTCGAAGCGCCGCCAGAAATCCATCACATAGGCGATATCCTCGGCGGCGTCCTGCGGGCGCAGCAAACCGAGGGAAAGCAGCCATTCGCGCCCCAGCAGATAGAACGCAGGAAGGCACCAGCCCATCGTCGCCGCCTGGACCTTCATGCCAATGCCCCGGCAACGATCGGCCACATCCTCAGCGCGCATATTCTTCTCGATTTTGCGCAGAACCTCGGGATAGCGGTAAAACGCGTTGGCGTAGGACAGCAGGATATAGGCCGAGACCGGAAACAGCTTTGAGCCCTGGACCGTCCGCGTCACGCACAGCCAATAGGTTTCATCACCGCAGATCTGGATGGCGTTGTTGGCCTCCAGCAATTGGGCGTAGGTCAGCGGCGTGTTTCCGGTAACCCCGGTTCTTGTCTCGGCGCCACTCATTTCGCGATCCTCCAGATATACGCCGGCATGTCCTGGCCGGTCTGGTACGCCTCGGCGGTCTTGGCCGGCGCGGTCGTCTCGATTTCAACCTCATCACCCTCATAAATGCCGCTGATGCGGGCGTTCATGAGACAGGGAATGCCGTACTCGCGCGTCAGGATGCCGAGATGCGAGCGCACCGTCCCGCCGGCGCAGATAACGGCATGGAATTTCTCGCAGATCGGCGCGGTCAACGTTCCGCCGGAATCATCGATAATGGCGACGGTATTTTCCGGCATGCCGTTCTTCATGTAGTGAATCACCTGCTCGCTCGACCGGATATACCGAGCGATACCGCGAATATTGGTGGGGCGACGGCTGACATTGTCTCCAACGCCGCACAGCGCACGACCCTCTGCATCGGGCGGACCGGTGACGGCTTCGGGATGCTCGAAACAGAA
Organism: uncultured Rhodospirillales bacterium; assembly: GCA_903923205.1. Lineage (GTDB taxonomy): Bacteria > Pseudomonadota > Alphaproteobacteria > ATCC43930 > CGMCC-115725 > CAIXXC01. The sequence goes on from CAIXXC010000090.1 coordinate 2,966, forward strand.
TGTATCGGCATTCGTGGTGGTGTCCGGTGCCGGCTTGTAGATATCGGGCCGGTCTCGGACCGAAGCCATCGACGTGAACGAATAGCGATACCCGGTCGCCACGATCTTGGCGTCGATCGCCTCGAAATCCGCCTTGGTGATCAGCTTCTCGCCGGAGCCGAAGACGAACGACGCCCAATCATCGCCGCTCTCCTTCAACTTGCGGCGAACCAGGTCGCGCACGGAGTTGTGCACGGCCTCGACGAGCGCGAACTGAGGCGCTTCGCCATATCGATCATGATCCACGTAAAGCTTCATGACTATCTCCGTAAACCGGGTAGCATTTGATGATCTTTGGCCCCGGCCCGGCAATAACCGGGGAGGGGCAAACCTGCTTGTTGCTAGATAACGGTCGAGCCGCCATCCAAGGCGAGATTGAGACCTGCGGAGAACGACGACAGCGGCGACAACAGCCACTTGACGGCGTTTGCAACCTCTTCGCCCGTCCCGATGCGGCCCATCGGCACCGCAGCCAGCACGGCGTTGCGGCTCGCCTCTGCGGCCATGAGATCGGACGTCATCGGACTGGTCACGAAGGCCGGGCAGACCGAATTGATGCGGATTCCCTTGGCCGCGTATTCCACACCGGCCGTTTTGGTCAGACCGACAACGGCGTGCTTCGACGTGACATAGGCGGAGGCACCCGCCCAGCCGATCAGACCGGCCGCCGAGGCGATATTAACGATCGAACCGGCACCATGAGCCTCCATCAGTTCAAGTTCGGCCTGAAGGCAGTGGACGACGCCCATGACATTGACGTCGATGACCTTTTGGAATGTCTCGATCGGGTACTGGGCGGTCGGCACCAGGGGGCCGAGAACACCGGCGTTGTTGACCGCGCAATCGAGCCGCCCATAGTGCTTTGCCGCCGCAGCCACGGCGGCGCGCACAGCAGCGCGATCCGTGACATCGCCGACGGTGACGGTGGCCTCACCCCCGACGTCGCGAACCTGACGTGCCGTCTCGTCAAGATTTGCGGCCACGAGATCGAACAGCGCCAGCTTTACGCCCGCTTTCGCCAACGACAGGGCGATCGCGCGTCCGATACCGCCGCCCGCCCCGGTGACAAAAGCGGATTTACCGGCGAGGCCGAAATCCTGATGATCAAGGCTGGTTGCACCACTTGCTGCCATCACCGCGTTCCCTCTGCTTGCAAATTTTCTTTGCTTATTGATTTACGCTGCTTCCGGGCGGGAGCCCGCCCCCGGTCGCCGCGATCAGCCTTGAGCGATTGTGCCGCCGTCGGCGACCAGGATCGACCCGGTGCAGAACGACGATTCATCTGACGCGAGGAAAAGGCAGGAATAGGCGATTTCCATCGGCGTGCCGGCCCGCTTCATCGGGGAAATCTGGCCCGCCGTCTTATCGTCGTCGAACACATACATGACCGAGGCGATCATCGGCGTGTCGATCCAGCCCGGCGCGACGCAGTTCACGCGAATATTGTCCTTGGCGTAGGTTACGCACATCGACCGCGTCAAATTGATTACGGCACCCTTGGTCGCGGTATAGGCATGGGCATCGGCATTGCCGATCAGCCCAAGAATGCTCGCCACGTTGACGATCGCGCCACCGCCATTCTTCGTCATCGCCGGGATCACGGCGCGACCCATCAGGAAGCAGCTTTCCAGATTGGCGCTCATCACCATGCGCCAGTTTTCAAGCGAGGTGGTGCCGACCGGGTCCATGCTGCCTGCAACCGTGTCCTTCAGGCTGTAGCCGACACCGGCAGCGTGGACCATGATATCGATCTTGCCATATTCGGCGAGCGCTGCCTTGACGACGGCATCGACATCTTCTTCCTTCGTCAGGTCGGCCTTGACGGCGATCGCCTGACCGCCCCTGGCCCGGACCTCAGCTACGGCTTCCTCGACCTTCGACACGGTGCGGCTGGCGCCCACAACCTTCGCGCCCTCGGCGGCGAACAACTCAAGACAGGCCCGGCCGATGCCTGAGCCCGCACCTGTGACGATTGCGACTTTGCCTTCGAGACGCGCCATATTTCCTCTCCCAGATCGCCTCGCTGTCGACGCGAGTTCGGCGGATTTTGTAGGGCAACTTTGTAGGGCAGTCAATTAGGTTCGCTGCCGATTTGCGCGATGATGCCTGAGCCCGCGCCCGCCCCCAAGGGTAAAGTTCTGAACCCCTGACGCAGACGCACGAGAGCAAAAATCCCGACCCTGGCGCGCTACCGCAGGGCTCAACGGGACCGCTCTGACCGCACCGCAAGCAATCAATTTGTTGCAATGCGAAAGGATTTTATTTGATTGCCGTCGCGATCCCAGAAATCCCCTGCATTTAACGCATATCAGGCTTCTCTCGCAGTTGCGAAAAAACTTCTGGCTTGTTCTGCCCGATCCAGTCTATTGTTGCAGTGCGGTATCTTCGCGTCTCCCGATGCGAACACCGCACGCCTCTTTAGGCGTTTCCTCCCTAGACTTGGGCCGTGCGAAAGCACGGCCTTTTTTTCTCTCTTACGCCCGGCCTCACACCTGGCCGGCGCGCCGACCTGCGACCCGTGCGAGCGCCGCCCAGTCGAGATTGCCATCGCCATGGGCGATACCGTCGAGGAAATTGTCCTTGATGACGCTCGCGAACGGCATCGGTACCCGCGCACCTTCAGCCGCCTCAAGCGCCAGCCGGGCGTCTTTCAAGCCCAACACCAGCTTGAAGCCCGGTGGCTCGTATTTTTGACTCGCGATGATGCCGCCATAGCCCTTGTAGACGGGCGCGGCAAAGATCGTCGATGTGATCATCTCAAGGAAATCTGCGCCCGGGACATCATGGCCCTGGGCGAGTGCCGCTGCCTCACCCATGGCCTCAATAGCACTGGCGATCATGAAATTCGCCGCAAGCTTGACTGCATTGGCCTGCTCGGGCCGTTCACCGAAACGCCACGTCTTCTGTCCCAGCACGTCAAGCAACGGCTGCACCCGGTCGAACAGTTCCGCTTTACCCGCCGCCAGAATGTTGAGTTTGCCGGCAGCCGCGACATCGGCGCGTCCAAGCACGGGCGCCGCCAGATAGCCAATCCCGCGGGCTTCGTGCTGGGTCGTAAATTCGCGGGCGAGTTGGACCGAAACGGTCGCCATGTTGACATGGATAGCGCCGGGTTTCAGGGCGGCAAGCACCCCGCCATCGACAATCACCTCACGCGTCGCCTTGTCGTCGGCCAGGATCGAAAACACGACATCAACCGCTCCGATCTCGGCCGGCGTCGCCGCGCTCTCAGCGCCTTGGGCTACCAGCGTTTCCAACGGGCCCTGGGACCGATTCCATACCCGAACCTTGTGGCCCGCCCGAAGGAGATTGAGTGCCATCGGCACCCCCATGGTGCCGAGACCGATGAAACCAATCTTCATGCCTGAACCTCCTGATGTCTTATGGGTCTTTGATGATTAGCCCCGCGCCCTACCGCCGATAAAGCCCGTCAAGCCGGGGGGAACCATCGGTCTTCACCAGGCCGGAATCGACGAGTTCGATCAGGTGGGCAAAGACGGAGCGCGCCGCCGCGGGGCGGAGCATCGGGTTCAGGCCGAGATAGAGCTTGTCGACAAGATCCAGGATCGGCTTTCCGCTCTGGTCAAGTTCGCGCAGAATCCCGTCGCGGCGCTCGCCCCGATGGGCGATGAAGCTCTCGACATGGCGCTTGGGATTGGGAATCGCAGGCCCGTGTGTCGGCAGATAGATCGCGTCGTCGCGATGCAGCAGCTTCTCCAGAGAGGTCATGTAATCGGCCATATTGCCGTCGGGCGGCACAATGACCGAGGTCGACCAACCCATGACATGGTCGCCGCTGAACAAGACCTTTTCTGCCTCCAGCGCAAAGCACAGGTGGTTCGAGGTGTGGCCCGGCGTATGGACGGCGGTGAGACGATGCCCGCCGACCGCAACCGTGTCGCCTTCGACCATCGCGTGTTCCGGCACGAAACTCCGATCAGCCGCCTGCTCGACCGCAGCGTTCGGATCGCCGCCATGTGGCCCGAAGCCATAGGTCGCAGCGCCCGTCGCGCGCTTGATCGCAGCCCAGGCCGGAGAATGATCGATATGAGTATGGGTGATCACCAGCGACTCGATCGTCTCATTGCGCAGCGCATGAAGGACCGCATCGATATGCTCGGCGATATCGGGACCCGGATCGATGATGGCAACCTTGCCATGGCCGACGACATAGGTGCCGGTGCCATGAAAGGTGAAGGGGCCCGGATTGCGGGCGATGATCCGCCGGATATTCGGCGACACGGTCTCCAGCACCGCGTATTCGAAGGCCAGGTCACGAACGTAATCGATGGTCGCCATGGCGAATCTCAGCGCGGCCGCAGGTAGCGTTCCGGGATCGTGCTCGGGTCCCAGCCGAGTGTCTCGGGCACTCGGATATAAAGACCTTCGTCCGTCTGGATGATTTTCGGCATGACCGTCGATATCGTGCGCTTGCTCTCGGCGGCAAGTGCGGTGGCGGCATTATCGTACTTGGCGAATTGGCTGAGGAGCACGAAGGTCGGGAGCATCAGATATCGCTCCCCCCGCTCGGCGGCATCCAGCACGGCCTGGGGTGACAGCCAGACCGCTTCGACAGCCTCATGACCGTCTTCCTGCGCGATCTGTTCAGGCGGCGTGACTGCGGCGAAGAAATGGGTATCGAAGCGTTTCGGCTCGAACTCGGGCGTGATCCAATGGGCCACGCGCACGAGTTCATCGGTCGCGAGTTCAAGCTCGGCAGTCGTGACGGCCTCGGTGAAGTTACCGATGGCGTCGTGACGGGTTCGGAACTGGGCCAACTCCTCGGCGGAAAGGAGCGCCGCAGCGCCGGCAAGCCGACCCAGCAGGACACCCGATTCCTCATAACTCTCGCGGATCGCGGCGATCCGTAGCGCCTGCTCTTCCGGACCCGCATCGCCACGACACAGGGGCACCAGGACATGATCCCCGGCATCAACACGACCGCCGGGGAAGACGGTTGCGCCGCTGGCGAAACCACTCTTGCCGTGGCGCTCGATCATCAGAATCTCAAGGCCGGTCTCTCCATCTCGCAGGAGGAGCAGGGTCGCGGCAGGGCGCGGAATCGCAGGAGTCGGAACAGGATCGGACATGGGGGTCAAGGCGCTTTGCTGGAGTTTTGCCGGTGGCTTAGGCCACCACGGGATCGGCACGGGAGACGGGCAGAGACTGCGCCGCTCGCGTCGGTTTGTCAAAGACCGAGGGAACTCATTCTACACCCGAATTACGGTCGAGCGATATCAGGACATTGTCGAAATGGCCTCGTGCAGCCGCCTCGGCGGCATTCGGGTCGCGACCGATCACGGCGGCGACGATGGCGCGGTAGTCGGCATGCCGGGTTGCGTCCGCATGGCTCATATCGGCGCGAAATTGTACTCTAACCAGATGCACCTGAACCGCCGGCATGCGGCGGCGCAGTTCCGCGTTGGCGGCAAGATCGATCAGGGCGCCATAAAATCGATCACGGGCAATGGCATAGTCAGGTGCCGGATTGGAGGGATCGAAGCTCTCCAAATCGGCAAGCAGGACTTGCAAGCGGGCCGCCATGCCGGGCTCATCGATACGACGTACAGCGAGGCGCGCGGCCAATCCCATCAGGCTGCCGACCACGCGCATGATATCGATGGCCTCCCCACGCGATAGGCGGCGCACCACGGCACCGCGCTGCGGGCGAAGCTCGATAATGCCTTCTGCCGCGAGCCGGCTCAACGCCTCACGCACTGGACCACGGCTTACCCCGTAGAGGGTCGTAAGATCTCCCTCGACCAGGCGTTGGCCGGGCGCAAAGCGGCCTTCGTAGAGCCCGCGGATGATGTCGCGGAAAACGACATCGCGCGGACTCTCAAGACGCGGGGAAACGCGGCTGTCAAGCATCCGATCAGAAGGCGTGACGGAAATCCGCAGGCTTCGGCCACATGCCGTCGCGGGCGACCTCATCTGCCTCTTCCAGGCTCAGCACATGGCCGTGGCCACCGGTGCGATTGGGATCGACGTTGCGATGACGGCGGATTTCGAGCTTGGCGATCTGATTGCGATGAACCTCGTCCGGCCCATCGGCGAGACGCAGCAGACGCGCCATGGCGAGCGCCATGCCCAGGAAATGATCATTGCTGGTGCCGCCGCCGCCGAAAGCCTGGATGGCGAAATCGACGATCTTTTGCGCCATCAGCGGTGCCGCGACCTTGATCATCGCGATTTCCTGCTTGGCCTCCTTGTTGCCGACCGTATCCATCATCCACGCGGCCTTCAGGGTCAGCAACCGAGCCTGTTCGATCATGATGCGGGCTTCGGCAATACGCTCAAGGGTCACCGTTTGTTCCGACAGGGCCTTGCCAAAGGGATGGCGGATCTCGGCGCGTCGGCACATCCGCTCCAGCACGCGCTCGCTCAAACCAATCAGGCGCATGCAGTGATGGATCCGCCCGGGCCCAAGCCGACCCTGCGCGATCTCGAAGCCTCGACCCTCGCCGAGCAGGATATTGCTGACGGGGACGCGGACGTTTTTGAACTCGACTTCCGAGGCCCGGTCCGGGGCACCATAATAGCCTAGGATCGGCAACGGGCGGATCACGCGCACGCCGGGGGTCGAGGGCGGCACGAGGACCATCGACTGAGCCTTGTAGGGGTCATCACCTGCGGGCTGGACCTTGCCCATGAAGATGATGATGCCGAGGCGCGGGTCGGTTGCACCCGTCGTGTACCATTTGCGACCGTTGATGACGTACTCGTCGCCGTCGCGCTCGATCGAGCTGCAGACATTGGTCGCATCGGAGGACGCAACCTCCGGCTCGGTCATGGCGAAGCTGGAGCGGATCTCACCGGCCAGCAGCGGCTTCAGCCAGCGCTCGTGATGCTCCGGCGTGCCATAGCGCAGGATGGTTTCCATATTGCCGGTGTCAGGCGCGGCGCAGTTAAAGATCTCCGGCGCGAAGGTGCTGCGCCCCATGATCTCGCAAAGCGGCGCATATTCGAGATTGGTCAGGCCATTGGAGTCGTGCTTGGCGGGCAGAAAAAGGTTCCACAGGCCGGCCTTGCGCGCCAACGGCTTCAATTCATCCACAACCGGATAGCTCTTCCAGGGACCAAGCCGCTCCGCTTCCAGATAATAGCGGCGCTCGTTCGGATAGATATGCTCCGCCATGAAGTCTTTCAGGCGAGCGGCGAGTTCCGCGCTCTTGGCGCTCTGCGTCAGATCCATGATGGGCTCCTTTGATTAAATTGTAGTCGTAAAATGTCCTACAATCGATACGCCCGTGACGGGCCCTCGTCAAGACCCGAAAGCGCCGTTTTATCTCGTTAAAGACTGACGTCGGGTGACGGCCAAAGCGCCGGTCACCGCCGCCGCCAGCATCGTATAGATGCACATGATGGTTGAGGTTTCGATGATGTCCGTGCTCTGCCAATTCCAACCGGCGGAATCCTGCACGACCACGAGCGGGACCACGATAAGCAGCAGCGGGAATTGCAAGCCGAGCATCGCCCAATAGGCCGAAACCTCGTACCAGAAACCGAGCCCGACCGGCCGGACCGGGGTCTTTGCCATCACCAAATAGAGTGCGAAGACCTGAAAAAACGTCCAGGTCGTGAGGTACCAGCCGAGATAGTTTGACAACGGCACGCCGAAATAGGCGCCATGATGAAGATAATGCCAGCGATGGGCAATCGTCGCCCCGATCGGGTCGATGCAGATATCGAAACCGACGACGGTGAATGCGGCGACGATCGGCATGGCAATCGTCCAGAACCGGTCATCGCGGCCAGACGGCTCGCCGAGGATCATATTGGCGAGAACCCAGGCGAGATAGCCTGCACCCGAATAGATCGGCCCGATCATCAAGGGCACATTGAACAGACGCGGCCCCAGGCTCGGCCCATGGGTATAAAAACCGAAGGGAAAGCCGGTGGTGATGCTCAGATTTTCGTAGATATTGGCAATCACCAGCGCGATCACGCAAAAGGCGATGCTGCCGCTCCAGCCGTATCGGCGCGCACCGTGGACCAGGGCAAAGATCGCCGTGACCCAGATCGCCCAATCGCCCGCATGAGGGAACTGGGGGGAGAAGATGCCGAGCAAGGTGAAGGCGATCCACACGCCCAGGATCGTCAGGCTCAAGACGGCACCGGCTTTATCGTTCATAGATATCCCCCCAAGATCGGCGCTGATTGGCTGGCGCCTGTTTTCTGCGTTATTAATGGCGCGCGTCGCCGGCGTCTGCAACGATCGCATGGAATGAGGCTGCCTTGATCGAATTCGACGCCGTCACCATGAGCTTCGCCGGCATCCGCGCCGTCGACGCCCTCAGCCTGACAATCGCAGCCGGTGAGCGGCTGGCCCTGATCGGCCCCTCGGGCTGCGGCAAGTCGACTCTGCTCTCATTGCTGGTCGGGTTGGTGGTCCCCGATGCCGGTCGAATTCTGATCAACGGCGCGGCCTTGTCGCCGCAGACCGTAATCGCGGCGCGGCGTCGCATCGGTTACATGATCCAGGATGGCGGGCTGTTCCCGCACCTGACGGCGCGCGACAACATCACGTTGATGGCAGGCGAACTTGGTTGGCCCGAAGGGCGCAGGGCCGAGCGGCTGGATGCCCTTGCCACCCTGACGCGGTTGCCCCAGCCCATGCTTGATCGCTATCCGGCCGAGCTATCCGGCGGCCAACGTCAACGCGTTGCGCTGATGCGAGCGTTGATGCTCGATCCCGACCCGATCATTCTGGACGAGCCCTTGGGCGCCCTCGACCCGCTGATCAGGGCCGATCTCCAGGACGAGCTCAAAGAAATTTTTGCCCAGCTCGGCAAGACGGTGCTGCTCGTCACCCATGACCTTGGCGAAGCAGCCTTCCTTGCCGATCGGATCGTGCTGATGAATCAGGGCCGAATTGTCCAGGACGGCAGCTTCGCCGATCTCGTTGCCCGTCCGGCCAGCGACTTCGTGACAAAATTCGTCCGCGCCCAGGATCGCCGCCTTGTCGCGGGATCGACAGGCTCGTCATGATCACCCGAATCGCGTTTCTGCTGCTCGCGCTGTGCCTCGCTTGCGGCTCCGCAGTCGCCGCGGAGGCAGGCCTTGTTATCGGTTCGAAGAAATTCACCGAATCGGTCATTATCGGCGATATCGCCGCCGATCTCGGCCGTGCTGCGGGCACCAATGTGACGCATCGCCAGGAACTCGGCGGCACGCGTCTGCTTTGGGACGCCCTGCGCTCCGGGGCGATCGATCTCTATCCCGAATACACAGGAACCCTGATCCATGAAATTCTGGCGGGCGAGCGGATTCCTGATGCGGAGGCGCTCAATGCCGCGCTCGCCAGACGCGGTCTGCGGATGAGCCGTTCACTGGGCTTCAGCGATACCTACGCCCTCGGCATGACAATCGAGAATGCCCGCCGTCTGGGGATAGCGTCACTGTCGGATCTGAGCCGCCACCCGGAGATCCGCTTCGGGCTCAGCAACGAATTCCTCAATCGTGCGGATGGCTGGCCGGGCCTGCGCGCGGCCTATGGCTTACCCCTGCGCAGCCCGACAGGGCTTGATCACGACCTGGCCTATCGGGCGCTGACGTCCGGCGCGGTTGACGTCATCGACCTCTACACCACGGATGCCGAGATCGCCGCCGACCATCTGGTCACCCTTGTCGATGATCGCCACTATTTCCCTGGCTACGACGCGGTGATCCTCTACCGGATCGACGCGGTGCGGCGCTACCCGGCAGTTTTGGCCTCGATCCTCCGGCTCGAAGGCGCGATCGACACCAGCACCATGATTACGATGAACGCGCAAGCCCGGCTCGAACACCGCGACGAGGCATCAATCGCGACCGACTTTGTCAGGGATCGCTTTGCAATCGTCACCGAGGACCATTCTCAAGGCCTTGCGAGCCGGGTCGTGCAGCGCACCCTGGAGCATTTGAGCCTTACCCTCGTCTCGCTCGCCGCCGCCATCGCCGTCGCGATCCCGCTTGGGGTGTTCGCGGCCCGATATCCCAGGATCGCGCGCGGCATTATGACGGTGAGCGGGGTTATCCAGACGATCCCGTCGCTGGCATTGCTGGTCTTCATGATCCCGTTGCTCGGCATCGGCGCGCAGCCTGCCATTGCTGCGCTGTTTCTTTACAGCGTGCTGCCGATCCTGCGGAACACGACGAGTGGTCTCAACGGGATCGCCCCCGGTCTGCGGGCGTCTGCAATCGCGCTCGGCCTTACGCCGTGGCGACGGCTGCGCCGGGTTGAACTCCCGCTTGCCTTGCCGGCGATCTTCGCCGGGATAAAGACCGCCGCCGTCATCAATATCGGCACCGCGACCTTGGGTGCATTGGTCGGCGCGGGCGGTTACGGCCAACCGATTTTGGCCGGCATCCGGCTTGATGATTTCGGCCTGATCCTCGAGGGCGCAGTCCCGGCCGCGGCCCTGGCGCTGCTGACCGAGGCGGCTTTCGATCTTGCCGAAAGGCTTGTGGCGCCACGCGGCCTGCGTCTTGAAACCGGTAGCGGCATCTAGGCGATCATGATCGCCCGAAAATCATTGACGTTGGTGCGCGTTGGCCCCGTCACCACGAGATCGCCGAGCGCCGCGAACAAGCTGTAGGAATCATTCTTGATCAGCATATTTGCCGGGTCGAGGCCGAGTAAGCGGGCGCGCTCCAGCGTGTCAGGGGCGATAATGGCCCCGGCATTATCCTCGCTGCCGTCGATTCCATCGGTATCGGCTGCAAGCGCGTGGATACCGGGATGGCCGTCCAGTGCGAGCGCCAGAGCCAGCAGATATTCGCAGTTGCGCCCACCCCGCCCCGGCCCCGCGACGGTGACATTGGTCTCGCCACCGGAAAGGAGGACTGCCCTTCTGCCCGTCAGCGCGAGTTGGCGCGCCAGATCCGCGTGCTCGGCGGCCACCAACCGGGCTTCGCCCTCAAGATCGTCACCCAGTAGAATTGGATCGAAGCCCGCCGCACGGGCCACCTCCGCCGCCGCTTGCAACGCGTCCTTCGCCCCTGCGATTACCGTCGTGATAACACGCGAAAAGGCCGGGTGATCTGCCGCTGGGGTCCGGGCTTCACTGGTTGAGAGATGCCGGTCGACGCTCTCCGGGGCGGTGATCCTATAACGCGCCAGGATCAGCCTCGCCGCCTCAGGCGCGCTGTTGTTCCCGATCGTCGGGCCGCAGGCGACCACGGCGGGATCGTCGCCGGGAACGTCGGAGATGACCAGGTTGACAACCCGCGCAGGCTGACAGGCAAGCGCGAGCCGCCCGCCCTTGATCTCGGAGAGATGCTTGCGCACGGTGTTGATCTCCGCGATCGTCGCGCCGGAGCGCAGCAACGCCCCGGTGACCGCGCGCTTTTCAGCGAGCGTGATCCCCGCCGCCGGGCGCACCAGCAGGGCGGAGCCGCCGCCCGAGACAAGACACATCACAAGATCATCCTCGCTCAGTCCCGATAGCGCCGCCAGGACCGCGTCGGCAGCGACAAGGCACTGCATATCCGGCAGAGGGTGCGAGGCCTCGATCACCGCGATCTGCCTGGTGCCCGTGCCGCCATGGCCGTACCGGGTTACGACCACACCGGAAAGCGGACCCGGCCAATGATCCTCGACCACGCGCGCCATCGCCGCCGACGCCTTGCCGAACCCGACCACCACCGTCCTACCGGGCGGCGGCGGCGGCAGTCTGGCAGGAAGACAATGCGCGGGCGATACGGCCTCAACCGCTGCCGCAAACAGCCCGTTTAGGAATTTCGCCTCGTCTGCCATCGTCGTACCTTCTTTTTTTCAGCCGGGTCCGGGCAATTGCATGGCGGTGGTTGATTTGATTTCCGACATTGCGACAATGGAATTGACCTCCTGAATACCCGGCAGCGGCGACAGCTTATCGAAGAAAAAGCGCTCATAAGCCTTGATGTCTTCGGCGACGATCCGCAGCAGGAAATCGAACCGCCCCATCAGGACGAAGCATTCCAGGACCTCGGGGAAGCCCTGGATCGCATCGGAGAATTCCGACAGGTTGGTGCGACCATGCGCCGACAGCTTGACCTCGGCAAAGACTTGCGCGTTCAGTCCGACCGCCTGCCTGTCGAGCAAGGCCACCTGAGCCTTGATGATGCCGTCAGTGCGAAATCGCTGAATCCGCCGCCAGCACACGGACTGCGAGATGCCAACCAGTTCGGCGAGTTCCGCAGTCGAGCGCGAGGCATCGACCTGCAGGGCAGAAAGCAGCCGCAGATCGACGGCATCAAGAGTTGCGCGCATGAATTAGTCTCCACAGGCCATAAAAAATCATCGTCTATGCAGGATGATCGCATATCTGCGTCGAACGACACAGCATTACGCCCGTTGGCGGATGATGCTGCGGATCGTATAGCGCCGGGCCGGGTAGAGATTTTGCGAGAATTCAAAGGTCTCGCCGGTGTGGGAGACGTAACGGCGCTTGACCAGCAAACCTGCGGTTTCGCCATCGGGCTTCAGCAAGTCGGCCATCGCCGGCGGCAGCAAGGCGGCTGTCACCTCCTGCTCGACATATTCGAGGCGCAGGCCATTATGGGCCATGATCTCTTCATAGATCGTGCGTGCGGTCGACAGCAGGACCTCGCGGGGCGGCGAAAACCGCTCGGGGATCAGAATCTCGCTCCAGCAGAGCGGCACGCCGCTCTCTTTGACAGAGCGCAAGCCCGCAACCCGCAGCCAGCGTTTGTCGGGCAGGTCGCCGATGTCGATCAGCGCCTTGTCACTGGTCGAGATCAGCCCAACATGGCGGATTTCGAGCATCGTGCTGGCGGCGAAATCGAGCAGACCGCGAAGGTCCCGCAAGGAATGGACGTAAGGCGTCACGGGGTTGGTCGACAGCACGAAAGTGCCGGTCTTGCGACGGCGACCGACGAGCCCTCGTTCGGAGAGAATCTTCAACGCCTCGCGCACACTATGGCGCCCGACACCAAAGCGTTCCTGCAGCTCCTGGTCGGTGAGGAAACGCTCGCCAACGGGGTAGACCCCGGCTGTCAATTCACGCGCCAGTTCCTCGGCGATGCCTGCCGAAGCTCCCTGTGATCGCATGCCCATGGTGTCGACTAATCCCTTTTTTCAGTCTACGGCTCGCACCAATTAAGTTCGAACAATTTGATTTATGCCCTTTTTGAGCGCTGTGCTAAAGCTTCTTCAACAAGGACCGAAAATGGCCCAAATATTCGGGAGGGACGGCAACGCATGATGCGCAAATGGAAAATCGGTGACGTCACCGTCACCAAGATCGTCGAGTCCGAGTTGTCACACGGGCTTGAGTTCCTGATCGCCCCGGCGACACCGGAGGCCGTGCTGCCGCTGAAATGGTTGCAACCGCATTTCATCACGCCGGAAGGCGCATTGATCATGAGTTTTCATGCGCTGATCATCGAAACGCCGACCCGGCGCATCATGGTGGATACCTGTGTCGGCAACGACAAGCCGCGCCCGGTCGTGCCGTTTTTCGACCGGATGCGTCTGCCCTTCCTGGACATGATGACCCTTGCCGGATTCCCGCCCGAGAGCATCGATACCGTCGTCTGCACCCACCTTCATATCGACCATGTCGGCTGGAACACCATGCTGGTCGACGGCAAATGGGTCCCGACCTTTACCAAGGCGCGCTATCTGATGGGGCGGACCGAGTTCGAGCATTGGAAGCATGAGGCCGAGCATTGCGAGCCCGGCGATTCACACGGCGAATTGAACCGTCTGGTGTTCGGCGATTCGATTCAGCCCGTTTTCGATGCCGGTCTGGTCGATCTGGTGGCAAGCGACCATCGCATCTGCGACGAGGTCCGCCTGATCCCAACGCCGGGCCATACGCCGGGCCATGTCAGCATTCATATCGCCTCCAAGGGTGAGGCGGCGATGATCACGGGCGACATGGCGCATCACCCGTGCCAGCTTGCCCATCCCGATTGGGCGGCGAGCTTCGATTCCGATCAGGCGCAGTCAACTCGGACACGCGAGGAGGTCTTTGCCGCCCGCGCCGATGACGGGCTTCTGGTGATCGGAACGCATTGGGCGGGCGCAACCGCCGGGCGGATCATCCGCGACGGTGCCGCCTATCGCCTCGTCGTCTGACGCAACCTCAAGGACGCCCGGCCCTATGTTCGGGCGTCCTCGCGGATCATTGCCGCACCCTTTTCGCCGATCATGATCGTCGGCGCGTTGGTATTTCCCGTCGTCAGGGTCGGCATGATCGAAGCATCAACCACGCGCAGGCCGCTGATGCCACGAACGCGCAGGCGTGAATCGACAACCGCATCAGGGTCTTCGCCCATCCGGCAGGTACCCACGGGATGGAACAACGTCCCGCCGGTGCGACGAAAGAATTCGAACAGATCCCCATCGCTCGCGACCGCGCTCGTCGGCAGCGTTTCACCGAGGCTGTGGCGTGCCAGGGCCGGCTGGGCAAAGATCCGCCGGACATGCTCCAGCCCCGCCTTCATGACGTATAGATCGCGCTCGGCTGTCAGGTAACCCGCCTGAATCTCGGGATATTCCAGCGCATCGGCTGATTTCGCGAGGATCGTGCCGCGACTGTCGGGGCGGACCGGACAGATCGCGACCGTCATGCCCGACTCCTGTTCCAGCTTGCCGAATCGGTTCTGGTCATAGCTGGCGGGGGTGAACAGCAGTTGCAGATCAGGGCTCGCCAACCCCTCGCGGCTGCGACAGAAGACCGTGGCACTGGTCACGCCAAAGGTCAGGGCACCGTTGCCGAGCAGGGCGAACTTCGCGACTTCAAGGGCAAGTCGGGGGCCACGGGATAATTGGTTGATCGAGATCAGGTCTTTCACCCGATGGGTCACCCGGGTGACGTAATGATCCATCAGATTGGCGCCGACCTGGGGCGAGTCCTGGAGGACATCGACGCCGATCGATTTCAGATGCGCCGCCGCGCCGATGCCTGAGATCTGGAGCAACTGGGGGGAATTGATCGCGCCGCCGGACAACACGACTTCGCGCACAGCTGTCGCACGTTCATCCTTGCCGCCCCGCCGAAAGGCGACGCCGACGCAGCGTTTGCCCTCGAACAAGAGCTTGGTCGCAGTCGCCCCGGTAACGATCTGAAGATTGGCGCGGCCCTTAGCGTCACGCAGGAATGTCCCGGCGGTCGAGCCTCGGAAACGCCCGTTGCGCGTCATCTGTGCGTAGCCGACGCCTTCCTGCGTCTTGCCGTTAAAATCGGGGGTCAGCGGAAACCCCGCCTCCTGCGCTGCCTGCACGAAGTAATGGGTAAGCGGCAGGATGGTACGGTAATCCTCGACCCGCATCGGTCCGTCCTTGCCGCGAAATTCCGGATCGCCGGGCTCATAACGCTCCGACCTGCGGAAGAGCGGCAGCACCTCGTCATAGGTCCAGCCACGGCACCCCATCTGCGCCCAGTTGTCGTAATCCGCCGGGTTGCCGCGAACATAGAACATACCGTTGATCGAGCTTGACCCGCCCAGCACCTTGCCGCGCGGCCAGTGGAACGGCCGGTTGCCCGTCGCGGCATCTGGCTGCGCCGTGTAGTTCCAGTTGACCAGCGGATTTGCCAACAGCTTCAGCACGCCTGCGGGGACATGGATCATCGGGTGCCAATCCGTTGGTCCCGCTTCAAGCAGCAGCACCTTCGCCCCGGTCTCGCTCAATCGATTGGCGACAACACAGCCTGCCGAGCCTGCCCCAATGATGATGTAGTCGGCGCTGAAATCAGCCATGCGTATCACCCCTACCCCCGAATGCCGCGTTTCTTCGCGATCATTGTCCCATTGCCGACGAGCCGTCAGGGCCAGCAGGCCGAAGCTCGATTGACACAACCCATCCTACCCGCAAGGACAGATCTGGCCAGCCCCTATCGCGCGGCGTAGCCCCATCACCGGCACTGATTTCACGCCGTATGATGTTCTGTCAATAGTTCGAACTTTATAAGATTGCCACTGACAAAGGCGGGATGAGCGCCGCCGCGCGTCGCGTCGGACTGATCAATTCATTCAGGCCCATGCGATAGCGGGAAAGCTGTGTCCCGCACTGACATGATGCGAATCTCTATTAAGTTCGAATAATTTAATTTATCCTCCTGTGATCCCGTCGCGGCTTGATCGGAGAGCGTGCCCAATGCGCGCCGATACCGTGATGTATCTTCAGGTCAGCCAAGGTTAAGGTAACAGCACCGACATGATCGATCGCATTCTTTCCGGGCTTAAAGTCATCGACCTCACCCAGAATGTCGCGGGCCCCTACTGCACCCAGATCCTGGGCGACATGGGCGCCGACGTCATCAAGATCGAACGCCCGGGCAGCGGCGACGACACCCGCGCCTGGCGCCCCCCGGCCGTCGCCGGACAATCGGCGACCTTCCTCGCGCTAAACCGCAACAAATCGAGCGTTTGCGTCGATGTTGCTTCCGATTCGGGCATCCAGATCATCAAGGACTTGGCGGCCAGCGCCGATATTCTTGTTCATTCCATGAAACCCGGCAGCGCCGAGCGCCGCGGCCTTGGCTATGAACAGCTGCATGCGATCAATCCCCGTCTGATCTATTGCGCGATCAGCGCCTTTGGCAATGTCGGGCCGTTGAGCGCGCTGCCGGGCTATGATCCATTGATGCAAGCCTTCACCGGGATCATGAGCACAACCGGCAATGAGGGCGATGATCCGGTCCGGGTCGGCGTCTCCCTAATCGACATGGGAACGGGCATCTGGGGGGCCCTTGGCACGCTTGCCGCACTGATCCATCGCGGCCGCACGAATGAAGGTCTCAACGTCGATGCCAGCCTGCTTGAGACGGGGGTGTCCTGGATGACGGTCTTCGTCGCCAATTTCCTCGCCTCCGGTAATTTGCCGCGCAAGCTCGGCTCAGCGATCACGATGACGGCACCCTATGAGCTGTTCAAGACCACCGACAGTTACGCCTTCATCGCCGCCGGAAATGACCGCTTGTTCGCCCGCGTCTGCGAGGGCCTTGGCATCCCCGAACTCGCCCGCGATCCGCGTTTCCTGACGAATCCCGACCGTGTGGCGAACCGCCCGGCCCTGCATGCGGCACTGGAGGAAGCAACCTCCCGGCGCAGCTCCAGCGAGGTTGTGGCAGCACTTCGCGCCATTGGGGCGCCGTGCAGCGAGATGAATAATGTCCAGCAGATGCTTGAAAGCGAGCAGGTGAAAGCCGTCGACATTGTCCGCCCGCTCCCCGTCGAGGGGGGTGAGGGCTATCAGGCCCTGGCCTTGCCGGTAAGCGTCGGCGGCTCACGCGGGGCACCGTTTCGCGCAGCACCCGCACTCGGGGCCGACACCTGCCGAGTGCTTGAGGCAATTGGCTACGACGAAGCCCGGCTTGCCGCCCTGCGCCAAGCGGGCGTGATCGCCTGAACTCCATCCATTTACCCAAGCCAGAGACACGAGTGCCATGAACCTCGACTATACCGAAACACAACAGGAAATCCGCACGGCCGTCGCCAGGCTCTGCGCCGAATTCGGCGTCAATTACTGGCGCGAATGCGACGAGGCCGGTACCTACCCTGAGCGTTTTGTGCAGGCGATGACCGACGCCGGGTGGCTCGCCGCCTTGATCCCCGAGGAATATGGCGGCTCCGGCCTCGGCGTCCTCGATGGCTGCCTGATCCTTGAGGAAATCAATCGCTCGGGCGGCAATGGCGCGGCCTGCCATGCCCAGATGTACACGATGGCATCGATCCTCAATCACGGCAGCGAGGCGCAGAAGCGCAAATACCTGCCGCAGATCGCCAATGGAAGTCTTCGGCTCCAAGCTTTCGGCGTCACCGAACCGGACGCGGGCTCCAATACCCTCAAGATCAAGACCTTCGCGAAGAGATCGGAAGAGCACACGTCTGAACTCCAGTCA
>CAIXXC010000091.1 GCA_903923205.1 uncultured Rhodospirillales bacterium
CCATGCAGAAGAATGCGCGACATCTGTACCTCGGCGATGTAATGCCGGACATATAGATACAGAGAAGCTTGCCAGTGAAAGTCGCAGCAGTATTGTGCGAGTTCCCATACTGCAGCAGGTTTCTGTGCGATCGATTCGAAGCCGGAAGACAACATTTGGACGGGGAAACCGGGCTGTTCGACATATACTTTGAAATTACCTGGACGTTTGCTGACGTAAACTTGACCTCGAATTCTAAAAGCCAGTTTTCCTTTGCCTTTGAAATAAATCCGCCAGGTTGCGAGGGCAGGGAAACAGCGCCCGCAAAAGCACTCTGAGCTTCAAGCCTCCGACGGTCTGCGTCTCGTCTGCGGCTCTGAATTAACTTGTCAAATAATCCCCAAAAACATGGCGGCCACTTGTCGGTGAGGTAGCTAATTCCACCAGAAGGCTACGGACGATCGGAAGCCCGTTCCAGGTACCCAAGACGATGCTCTGTCGAGTGGCGCGCGCGCACGGGGGTCGTTGGGAGCGAGGTCGGGAGCGGCGGGGCGGCCCCCGGCCGCGTGCGCGAATTCGACCGTTTTTCGCGCGACCCCCCTTGCAATAAAATTCAAAGTCCCTGGGGCGGCTGGCTTTGCGCGGCTTCGCTAGCCATGGTCATTTTTCAGATTCTGCGAATCATGCGTGGTGCAGGTCCACCGCGTTCCCGCACCGCAGCTTGAGTCCGTCGCTACACCCAGGTAGCGGCCGCGGTCCGCGCGACCCCCCTTGCAATAAAATTCGAAGTTTCTTGGGCGGATGGCTGTGCGCGGCTTCGCTATTTATGATCATTTGCCAGATTCTGCGAATCATGCGTGGTGCAGGCCCGCCGCATTGCCCAGTTGCTGGATCATCGTTGGTCGGCTGGTTACTTGGGCCTTCAGGTACGCGCTTTATCCGCGCCTCGAGCTCGCATGTCGATCAAAATGAACGACGGTTGTTCTCTGGACGTGCGTGTTGCTTGATAATCACTACTGTTTGCGCTTTGGTCTACGTTTGCAGAAAATGTCCGATGCTCGACGCGCTCCGGCGTCAGCTGTCAAGGCGCCTCCGCCATGCCTGCAGTGTGGCAGGCAGTGCCCATCCGACGATCGGCAAAATTTAACCTCTTTCGCCATGGCGTGCATGATGGTCTGCCTCGACCTCTATACCATCGACGCGTGGCTTGCACTGGCCACTCAACGCAAGGTCATGCACAAGAGCTGCTACCGCCGCGCGTGGCGTCAATACCAGGCCCTGCCGGAGGCCCAACGGCGGCCGCTGGAGGACGCCATCATGGCGCCTTGGACTGCCCACACCGTTCCGGCCCCGGCCCCGGTCCTCGCGCCGCCGCTGGCGCTGGCGGCCCCGCCGGTCCTCGCGGGACTCGCCCTGGGCCTCCGCCTCGCCCTGGACGTGTCCATGCCGCCGGCCGCGCCCCTGCGCGTGCCTGGTTCGGCCACCGCCTCCCCCATGAGCGTCTCGTCGGCCGGCGCCGCGGGGGCGGCGGCGGTACCAGGGCCCGCGCCGTCCATGACGCTGTCGTCTTCGTCGCTGGCGGCCATGCTGGGCCAGGCCCCCGACCTGTCGGGCCGCCCGCGTGCGTTTTCCGAACGGCGTCTCGGCGATCGCCCG
>CAIXXC010000092.1 GCA_903923205.1 uncultured Rhodospirillales bacterium
ATCAGCACGGGATTGTTCTTTGTCCGCCGTGCCAGAACCTGAAT
This sequence comes from uncultured Rhodospirillales bacterium, assembly GCA_903923205.1. Classification (GTDB taxonomy): domain Bacteria; phylum Pseudomonadota; class Alphaproteobacteria; order ATCC43930; family CGMCC-115725; genus CAIXXC01. Next base: position 45 of record CAIXXC010000092.1, read on the forward strand.
TGTGCGCCGGATTTCCTCATCGCGACCGATCACCGGGTCAAGCTTGCCGGCCCGCGCCACCTCGGTCAGATCGCGGCCATATTTCTTGAGGGCATCGTAACCCTCCTCCGTATTGGCGGAATCCGCCTTGCGGCCACGCCGAAGCGCGTCGATCGCCGTGTTGAGAGCCTGTGGCGTGATCCCGGCGCGCTTGAAGGCGTCCGCCGTCGGACCCGGCGTCGTGGCAAGGGCCAGCAACAGCCGTTCGGCGGTGACGAAGCTGTCGCCCGTCTTCTTGCTCTGCTCCTCAGCACTGTCGACAACGCGCGCCAGTTCGGGACCGAGATAGACCTGGCCCGCCCCGGCACCTTCCACCTTTGGCAATTTATCGAGCGCGGCATCAACCGCGACTGTCGCGAGGTCAGGATTGCCACCGGCGCTGCGGATGAGATTTGCGGCCAACCCTTCCGTGTCTTCAAGCAGGGTCTTCAAGAGATGTTCCGGCATCAGCCGCTGATGGCCGCGCCGCTGCGCGAGACCTTGCGCAGCCTGGAGGAACCCCTTCGACCTTTCGGTCAGCTTTTCGATATCCATCTGTCTCTCCTTCCGGTGCCCGTAGCACACCTCCGGCAGACCCGGTCAATCCGGCGCCCACCACTGAGAGGGCATATGGTTATGGGATCGAGACCAGCAAGAGGCGGCGATTGCGACTTTTTGTGTCGCCTTGCGCGTCCGCGCCGAATCAGAGCGCGGCGACCGCCGGGAGCAAAGCGTCGGCAAGGATCGCACGGGCCTCGGGCGGCCCGATCGTGATCCGCACAAGACGATCGATCGGTGCGAAAGTCGGCTTGCGGATAAAAACCCGGTAATTCTCGATGAGGGATTTCAGCAGCGCATTCGCGCGCGCCGCCGTGCCAAGATCGAAGGCGACGAAGTTGGTGGCTGATGGCAGCGCGACACACCCCGCCGCGTCGGCAAGCCGGGTATAATGCGCGCGGCCCTCTGCGACGGCGGCGACGACGGCGGCGATATGATCGCGATCCCGGAGCGATTCGAGCGCCGCAATCTGGGTCAGACGACCGACGCCGAACTGGTTGCGGATACGGTCGAGCGGTCGCACCGTTTCCGGCGCGCCGAAAAGATAGCCGAGGCGTAGCCCGGCCATGCCGTGCGCCTTGGAAAATGTCCGGAACCGAATGACACGCGGATCGTCGAGCGCGACCTCGGGAAGCTGCGCCGGCTCCAGGAATTCCGCATAAGCCTCATCAAGAAGGAAGAGGCAGTTCTGCGGCAAGGCCGCGATCATCCCGGCGATCAAACCGGGCTCAAGCACGCTGCCTGTCGGATTGTCGGGGTTGGCGAGGTAGAGAATCTTCGCCTTCTCCCGACAGGCCAGATCAACCAGAGCCATCGCATCGTTCTGAAAATCACGATAGGGCGTGGTCGCAAAGCGGCCGCCATGACCGTTCACATGATAGGCAAATGTCGGATAGCCGCCGGTCGACATGACGACCGTCTCGCCCGGATCGAGATAGGCCTGGCAGACAAGTCCGAGCAACTCGTCGATACCACACCCCAAAACCAGATTTTCTGGCCGGGCGTCGTGATTTGCGGCAAGCGCAACGCGCAGCTCCCAGCCTTCCGGATCGCCATAGAATGAAGACTGGAATGCCGCCTCCCGCAGCGCGGAAACAGCCCGGGGCGACGGGCTGAATAGGCTCTCATTCGCGCCTAGGCGGACGGTCAGGGCGCCGCCGATCTGTCTTTCTATCGCCTCGGGACCAAGGAAGGGAATGGTTGCCGGCAATCCGCCGACTATCTGCGACAAACGAGGCGCACTCATAGCGCGTTCGCCATACGTATCATCGCCAAGACGGCAATTATTTGCTCAGGCGCGATGGACCGGGTCAGCGCTCACCGATTGCGGCTCAGCCGGCTTGGGCGGTGTCTGCGCATCGATCAGATCTTCGTCGCGCATACCCTTCTTGAACGCCTTGATGCCCTTGGCAAAATCTCCCATCACGTTCGGCAGACGACCGGCGCCAAAGACCAGCAGCACGATCGCCAGCAGGATCAAGAGATGCGTGATACTGAAACTACCCATGAAACGGACCCCAATGTCGAACCGGTCGAGACCTTAGCATGTAACCTATGTCGGCGCGATATCAAGATGCCTGAAGCAGATCGTCGTTTGCTCGCGTGCCGATGTGATGACGAATTTGCCCCGCTGCGGATCAAGCGCCGCCGGTGGGTTTGGTTTTAGTGCGGCCCCGTTTGCCGAGCCGACGGGCGTTGTCGGTCACCCGGCTATGCAACGGGTCGAGCGCCATCGCCGAAAGATCGACAAGCTTGTTGGCAACTTCCCAGGAATGCGCCTGCGCAACCGCCATGCTATCTTCGACCCAACGCTTGTGCGCATCGGCTGCGCCGGCGGGGGTCATCGAGGTTGCGGCTTCAACGACAGCCTGGGTCATCCGCGAAGCCTGGCCGAGCAGCATCTGCATCATGCTGGCCTGAATGTCGAAGAGGCCGCCGACCGTCGCGTTGGCCGAGGCTGAAAAACCCTCGATCTTCTCGCTCGTCATCAGGCGAAATTCTTCATGATCGGTGATTGCCGGATTGGCAGCGGCAGCCATCGCCAAATTGAGGCGGTGGCTAATCACCTCTCCAGAGGCCAATGCGGTTTCGTGCAGCTTGTTGACCGTATCCGACAAGGCATCGCTGACGATCGCGAGCTGCGTGATGTGACCGTTGAGCTTGTTGCTACCACCGTCCATGCGACCAAATCCTTTGCGGCTCTCGCCCGACGCCTGATGGCATCGCGTGTCAAGTCCAAGCGTCTCTTGTAACACGAACGACTCGAAAACCTACTGCCTGATAACGGGACCACCGCCAACCCGGCCATGTCCTGCCGGTCGATGGCGCGCCCATCACGGGCGCGTTGGGAAGCGTTTACGTGGTCTTGAGGCGCAACGCGCGCTTGGCGGCAAAACTGCCCTGGCTGCGCACAAGATCATCAAGCGTTACCCCGACAGTTTCCTGCAGCAGTGCAACCACGATATCGGGTCGATGCCGCCTGGCTGCACCGACGACGCAAAACAGCGCTGCCTGATCAAGGGTCCAACTCCTGCGTCCGCCAAGCTTGCGATCCAGAAACGATTGCGTCAGGGCCGCAAAGCAGCGACCAGCAGGCGTATCCCGGACGATCACCATGGCAGCCGGGTATTGAAGCCATGGAAACACGGTATCGAGCTTGACCAGGGCAACATCCGCCGTCCCAAGGAGTGCCGGTAGATTCCCCGCTGCTGGCTGAAACAGGCAATCGATGTCAATGACCGTAACTGTCGTGGCGTAACGCGCCATCAGTGCAGGCAGGAGGAGGAATCGGGCGCAGGCATAATAGACCGCGTCACCCCTCGTCGCCGTTTCAAGACTGACACGCAGGGCAACACCCGGGTTGGAATCCTGCAATGCGCTGATCCGGGAATCAATGTCCTCCTGCGGGTCCACAATATGGAGATGCAGGGTTCTCCCGGGTCCCAAGGCCGCAAGGCTCGCGAGGCAATCACCGGCAAAGGCCTCGACATAGGCGCCGTCGGCGGCCGCGAAGAAGACCCCGTAACGCGGATCCGCGACGGTCGGCGGATCGCGCCAGTCGATAGAGGCCGTCGGTGGCAGAACCTCATCGACCGTCGCGAGCACGAAGTCGTCGGTTTCCAGGCCATCTCCGGCGGCGATGTGGCTTGCCACCAGCGCACTATCGACTCCTGATGCCGACAACGCTGCGGCCTGTGCCAGCGCGATCTGGAAATACTCGCGCGCCAGCATGGGTTCGCCCGGGGCGCAAACGATACCTGCCCAGAAAGCCCCCGGCATGCGCAAAGCCGGCTCGTCGGCGAGACTCGCGTGCAGCGGCAGGACCGTTGACGCCTGTCCGTGCGCAAGCCTGTTGTTGAAAATCTGGAATGCGAGATTGGCCTTGATATTCGGGTCTACCGGCAGGGCCAAGGCCAGGGCGAGAGCCTCGTCCTGACCGAGCATGGCAAGGGCATGGCAGTGATAAGTCCAGCTATCGGGCAGGCCGATGCCCCCGCCGAAGGCCAGCCGCAGCAATGGAGCGGCCTCGGCATAATTCGCCCGCTGAAAACACGTCATCCCGAGGCCATAGCGGGCGGGAAGCCAGTCCGGCACGCGCTCGATCAAGTCCCGGAACAGGCGATCCGCCAGCGGCAGGTCACCCGTATTGAACGCCTGAAAGGCGGCCTCAGCCACCTCCTGGGGAGTCATCCGATGGGACCGGAGCGCGCCGCCTCGGCAAGGTTCGCGCCCCGGACCATCCGCCCGAACAGCCGATAGAGGTTTAGCGAGATTGGATTGGCCTCGGCGCGCCATTCCGGATGCCATTGTACCGCGAGCAACTTGCCATTCGGGTCATCAAGGCGCACCGCCTCGACGATGCCATCGCTGCTCACGGCTTCAACCGTGAGGTCACGGGCGAGCCGCTCGACGCCTTGATAATGGACGGAATTAACTTCGATTCGCGGGCCACCGAGGACGGTGTTGAGGACCCCGCCGGGCGTCAGATCGACAGTATGGCGGTACTCGAACATCCCGTCGAAATCAGCACCTTCGGGCGCGTGATGCGCCAAATCCCGCTCTGCCGCGCCCAGATCCGGCCGCAGCGAGCCCCCGAAGGCAACATTGATTTCCTGGAACCCCCGGCAAATGCCGAGCAATGGCTTATCCTGCTCAAGCGATTCGGCGATCAGCCCCATGGCGACGGCATCGCGGCCACGATCGAACGGACCAACCCCCGGCGCCACACCACCATAACGCGCCGGCTCAACATTGGACGGACTGCCTGTCAACAGGACGCCATCAAGCCGACGTAGCACCCTGCGTGCGTCCTGGACCTCCGGCAGCGACGGGAGCAGCACGGCATCGACCTCGGCAAAACGGATCATGGCGTCGAGATACCGCTCCGCCACTGCCTGGAAGGTATCCACTCCGATCCGCCGTTTGCAGCAGATCACGCCAATCAATGGCCTGTCAGTCACGGCAATTCCTTATGTGTTCCGAGGGATAGGTTCAATCAGACAACCAGACCGCCAAGGACTTCGCCAAGCGCGGCAACAAGCGCCGCGCCATCCGCCATCGACGTCGCCGGGCTGACGAGAATCATATTATGGAACGGGGTGAGCAGGAACCCGCGATTGAGCAGGGCCAGATGGAGATAATGCTCAACCCTCGGCATCCCCGCCGCGCGCGATTCGACAGCGTCGCGCACCGGATTCGGGCTGGCAACCAATTCGATTCTCGCGCCGATCCGGACAACATGCCAAGGCAGGCCAAATCGTTGCAGCGCCGCCCGCAACCCGGTTTCGATCATCGCCGCAACCGTCTCCATGTGGCGATAATTTTCGACCGTCATGACTTCTTCGAGACAGGCCCGGATACAGGCAAGTTGCAGCGCGCTGCCTGAAAGGGTCGTGCCGATCCCGGAATGGCCGCTGCCATCAACGGCTGCCCGCACTGCCGCCAGCTGCGCCGCGACCTCAGCCGTGATCCCCCAGATACTGGCAGGAACACCCCCAGCGATCGGCTTTCCCACAACCAGGATATCCGGCTCAAGCCCGAACACTCGGCCATAGCCACCAAGGCCGGTAGAGATCGTATGGGTCTCATCGAGAAGCAATAACGTGCCATAGCGACGCGTGAGCGCGCGCAACCCTGCAAGGAAACCATCCCCCGGCAGGATCATGCCACAATTCGTCATCGCCGGTTCGGCCATCACACATGCCACGTCACCTGCTGCCAGCGCGGCTTCGACCGCCGCGAGATCATTGAAGGGCACCGCCATACTGCGCAACGGCGCCGAGCGGTCAGCCCCAAGCAGGCTGGCCCGTGCCACTGTCTGGCCATCGATCAGATCAACCAGCGCGTCATCGACCGCACCGTGATAACACCCGTCGAAGACCAAAACCTTGTGGCGCCCGGTAATTGCGCGCGCCACCCGCAGGGCGAACCGATTGGCATCGCTCGCGGTTGTCGCGATCTGCCAGAATGGCAAGCCAAAACGCTCGACAAGGAGTTCTCCGACTACGGCAGCATCCGCAGAGGGCAGCATATGGCAAAACCCGGCTTCCGCCGCACGAGCCAAGGCGGCGACGATCGGTGCCGGGGCGTGTCCGAACATGGCGCCGGTATCGCCCAGGCAAAAATCGACCAGGCTATTGCCATCGATATCCGTAAGCCGCGCCCCCTTCGCAGTCGCGACAATCATTGGAAAGGGTGTCGGCCAATCGAGCATCCAGTGCAAGGGGACGTGATTGAGGAACCCACCCTTCGGCGCCGCCGCAGCTGCAGCAGAGGTCGGGCGCCCCTGAACATAGCGGGCCAGTTCTACCTTGGTCAGCTCTTGCGCCCTCGCCTCCAGGGCCGACCGCGACCGATCAAATCCTGTCTCCAACACCAACCTCATCCTGCGGTGATGCGGTGGCTCGACGGTCACCGCGGTTATTGTGATCACAATAATAGGGCATGATCACCACCAGATCGAGAGCCTTGGCAAGCATATCGGGGTGTCGATCAATCAGGCGGAGAAATCGACACCATCCTGCGGGCGCCAGGATGAACACCCTTCACGTCATGGCTGCGAACGGATAAATAAAAGGTGCCATCCGCGTTCGCCGATCCGAAAGGTCCCGTATGTCCACGCCGCCGTCTCCGTTACCGCTGTTTTACAACAAGATCGTGCCGCTCGATTCGCGCGTTCATGGCGGCCTGAAGCTCAATCGGGCCGCAGGCTATGGTTTTGCCTCGGCGGCGAGCGCCGTTCCGGTCGGCTTCGTCGAATTCGCTGCCGCGAGCCAGAGCTATCCAATCCTGTTCACGACCGGGGCTGATCCGATGCCGGTCGTCCTGCTCGGCGCGCGGCCGGGTGAGAATCTCTTCGTCTCGCCCGAAGGTGTCTGGCAGCCGGATTCATACATCCCGGCCTATGCCCGGGCCTATCCGTTCATCTTCATCGAAGACCCGCAAACCAAGCAGCTGTTCCTCGGTTTCGAGGCTGATGCCAAAACAATCGACCAGACGACAGGTGTCCCCCTGTTCGAAGGCGATAAGCCAAGCCAGGGGTTGAACGAAGCCCTGGCATTCTGTTCCGCCTACCGCGAGACCTTGCAGGCAACGAGCGCTTTTGCGAAAGCCGTCCAGGATGCCGGCCTGCTCGAGGATTACCAGGCGACCATCAATTTCACGAAGGGTGGCGCTGTTCGTATCGACGGGTTCCGGGTGGTCAGCCGCAAGAAATTCGACGAACTCGACGAAGCAACCTTCATCGAGTTCCGCCGCAAGGGCTGGCTCGATGCGATTTATGCCCATTTCTTTTCCGCCGGTCGCTGGAACCGGATTGTTGATCTCGCAGCGGCCAAGCGCGATGCGCTGCATTAAGCGACTGACCATTCTGGGGCTGCTTGGCGCGTTGTCGGCGATGGCCGCTCCGGCCATCGCCCAGGAGGCGTCCACGGGCGGCCAGGCCCCTCAAAGGGCGATGGTCGATGGCTTCCGCAGCGCTAAATTCGGCATGAGCGAAGACGATGTCCGCCAGGCCATCGCGGTCGATTTCCATATCAATGACGACCAGATCAAGAAGGCGAATAACCCGATCGACCGCACCACGGTCCTCGAGGTGATTGCAAACGATGTCCTGCCAAGCGGCGGGAAATCGGCGGTGGATTACCTGTTCGGTTATAAATCACACACGCTCATCAGCGTTGCCGTGACCTGGACGGGCAAGCTCGACCCGACGGTGACAGATACCGTTCTGCGCAACAACGGCGTGACCCTTCAAAGCTACTTCCGAACTGCTGGCTATAAGAGCGATAGCGTCAAGATGGATGTCCTTGTCCCGGCGCTTGGCTACGTGATGTTCGAAGGGCGGGACTCGGTCGGCCATATGACGCAGCTCCTGCTTGGTGGGGATCTCAAACGGGATCAGGCGGATCACATCCAACTCAAGCCAACATCGCTCACCCTGCGATACATAGTCGATCCAATGAATCCCGACATCTTTCGCATCGCACCGGGACAATTTTAAGACATCTTGATCACTGTCGTTGAGGCGGCTGTGCTGAGGGTGCAAGCGGCGCAATAGGTCGGAGCGGCGCGATTGGAGCGACTGGGCGCAGCGGTTGTATTCCGCCGCCGATCGGCGGCATCGATCTTATTGGCGCGGGCGGGGCACCAATCGCACCGACAATACCGAAATTCTGCCGCGGCATCTGCGTGACGGGAACGGGACGAACGACGCCACCCTGAAAAACGGCGCCGATTGGAATGTGTCTCGGAGGAAGCGGTGATGTCATCTCGTGCCGCTCCAGGTGCCCATTCTGAGGCGGGGCGTCTGGGATACGAACTCGCACGGGATAGAAGGTGCCATGGAGTTCCGCCCCAGGATTCGTCGGCCATAGGCGATTTCGGGCTGGCTGGGCATTGCTGACAGGATCGCGATTGATGATGGTGACGCTATGGCGATTCATGGAATTCCCGGCGGTCCCCTCCCAGGACGGTCGGTAGATTTCCTTTGGCCCAAGAGGTAACCAGTCCACGCCGGGGCCCCTGCGATCGGCATTTGTCTCTGGATCACCATCGAAGGCGACGAGAGCAGGCGAATAGACGGGTCGGCTGTCTCGAGGTCCGGGAACCCAGGACCACCAACCACCGAGCTTGATCCACCGGCCATAATGGAACGGCGCGAATCCCCAGGGCGCATTGTCGACCCAGGTCCAGCCCCAGGGGTCTATCCATTGCCATCGACCATCACGATAAGGTGCCCAGTTTATCGGCACCTGTGTCGGCACCCAGACAGTGCCGTAATCCGGAACGTCGCGCCATTGACCATACCCGTCGAGATCATCCGTTCCCGATATTCCAGGCGGCACGTACTGGCTCGCGAACCCGCCATTGTCTCGACTGCTCCGGGCATCGACCCATCGGTCGAAGCGATCCTCGACAGCCGGCCCGAAGAGCGACGGCGATCCGGCGGCGAACGCCTCTTGCCCGCCTTCGATCGTCTGAGTGCCGCCGCCACTGGAGAAATCAGCGCGACCGGCAAACACGGCGACACTCGGCGCGATGTTCTGGTCACCCGCGATGACACGATATAGCCCTGCGGCTTCGAGAGCGACCGGGCCGGCCGGGGTCTCGACCACATAGGAATCGCCCGGCCGCAACCCGCCCAGACTGATATCGACCCGCCCGTGGGGCAGTGTAATCAGGGTGGCATGGTCATCGAAGCGTTCGATGTCGATCTCACTCGAGCCGTCGAGCCAGAAGCGTGCGGCGGCAAGTTCGAGCACCGCCCGGCCTGATGGCCTTGTCAAAAGCGAAGACCCGGCAATCAACGGAAGATTGGCAAGCCCCGTCCCCCAAGGCTGCTCCGGTGCCGCTCGGAACGAGACCTCGCCGTCGACCAGGGCAACGCGGCCGACGTTGCTTGGCGGGTTCCCAGCGCTCTCGGCGACAGCCCCAGTGGCAAAACCGCCATACAGCAAGGCTGACAGGAAATACCGGCCCCAGCGGCCCTGGCGTGAAGACGATGCCATCAGAGACCTTTATGCGCTGCCCCAGGCGCGACACTCGCGCTCTTGCCGGAACAACGTATAGATTACGGCTAAATCGTGGCAGCAGCCCATCGCAGAAAAAAGCCCGCCCTCGAAACCGAGGGCGGGCCGTTTAGAGCGAGGTTTACCGGCGTTTGCGACGCCGATCTGCGTCTCGTTTAGTTAAACAGATCGCTCATCACGGCGACATCGGCGTCGCAGGCGTGGTTGAGACAAGGCAACTTCAGACCCGACTCGATCGACTTCAGCAGCGAGAAGTGATTGTAGTAGGTGTTGCTGGTCTTGCCGTGCGAGCCATAATTGGTATCGATGATCGCGACAACCTGATTGGTGATCGGCGCGGTGCTGTAGTCGTTCTCGTCCCATACCGTGATGATCGCGCTGCGACCGATTTTCCAGGCCAACGAGGCATGGATCGCGTTGACGAGCTTCTGGACCTCGACATCGCCACGAGCCATCAATGCCGGGTTCAGGCCAGCCTGCGTGCCGTCATTGTTCGGATCATAGTTACAGAACGGTCCGGCATTACCGCGGCCGTGCTGGTCATTGCACTGATTGGGCGCAATGAAGGCGTAGGTCGGCAGGTCCGAAAACAGACCCCTCGCCAGATCCGAAAACAGACCCCCCGGGCCTTCGAAATCAACGATCTGTGCGAAGCTGAGCTTCGGGCTCGTCCCGGACTGAATGTTCTTGAAGTAGGCGAAGGGGTTATGCTTGACGGCGTATTGATAAACGATACCGCTGCTCTTGATGGCGGCGTCGGCAGCGGTGATGTTTGTGAAATCAGTCAGGTTCGTATAAACGCCGTCGCTGACGTTGACGCCGTCCGGGCCCTGCGGACCGATGTTTTCCTGATAGGACTTCCAGGTTTGGCCACGAGCGACGAGCTGATCGGCGATCGTTTTGCCAGAGGTGTTCGAAGCCGCGGGGATCGAGCGGGTCCCGTCGATATTGTTGTCACCGGGCGCGCCCTGCGTCTCATTGGTCACGTCAACCGCTGGTGTCTCGGCATCGGTGCCGGTACCGGCGATCGGACAGATCAGACCGGAAGAAGGATTGTCGGTTGCAACCACACCGGTCGCGAGATTGGTCAGGCAGGTGGTGTTGTGCCAGTTCGGATAGTTATCCGTATGCACGCCGAAATTGGAGCCGCCGACAATCTCGAGATAATTCGTCAGGCTGGGGTGGGCGACCGCGAAGTAGTTGGTCGCGAGGTTCGCTGTTTTCGCATACTGATTGATGAACGGCAAATTCGGATTGCCGATGATCTGGCCGTACCCATGATTTTCCATCATGATGACGAACACATGATCGAGGTGAGGAACTCCATTGGGCGTGGGGCCTTCGACCGCGAGGGCCGACGTGCTCACTAGCGCCGATAGCAAGCCTGCGGCAACTGCGAAAGACTTCATGGCTGATCAATCCTTGGTTTATATGAGAAAATGCGGTATTATAATACCCGCAAAAGCAGTATTATGTATAATTTGCAGTCGCGTCGGTTGTGGGTCAGAAAGATTGCGTTTTGATGACATTCTGTTAACCCTTCGGTGACGCGCTGATCCGTCCAACGCCCCTCCTCCCGTTCCCTGTCTTGATCGATCTCCTCTCTCATCTCGCCGCGATTCTGGCGCCGGTATTCCTGACCACGGCGGTCGGTTTCGGCTGGGTCAAGCGCGGCTATAGCTTTGACCAAAGCTTCGCCACCCGGATCATCGGCAGCCTCGCTACCCCATGCCTGGTTTTTTCGACACTGGGCCGGATGCATATCTCGGGGCAGGATTTCCTGACCATGGGGGCCGCAGCGTTTGCCTGCCTTATCGTCTTCTTCATTCTCGGCATCGCCGGTTTGAAGCTGTGTCGATTGCCGGTAAGCGTGTTTCTGCCGTCCCTGGCGTTCCCGAACAACGGCAATATGGGCCTACCGGTCTGCCTGTTCGCTTTCGGAGATAAAGGGGTGGCGCTGGCGACGATCTATTTCGCCGTGATCTGCGTGTTCCAGTTCACGCTCGGGCCGCTGCTCTCTTCGGGGCGCTTCAACCTGTCGCTCTTGCTTAAAGCACCCGTCGTCTATGCGACCCTGGCAGCGATTGCGGTGATCGTGCTGCATCTGCAGGTGCCGCTCTGGCTCCTCAATACGGCGAGCCTGCTCGGGCAGCTCTGCGTGCCGCTGATGCTTTTAGCCTTGGGCGTGGCGCTGGCGCAGTTGAAAGTCGCGAATATCGGCCGCGCGGTCGCCGTATCCCTGCTCCGCTTCGGCGTTGGCCTGGCAGGCGGCGTTCTGGTGTCGATGCTGTTTCAATTCCATGGCGCCGAACGCGGCGTCGTCATCCTTGAAAGCGCCATGCCCGCGGCAGTGTTCAACTACCTATTCGCGCTCCTCTACGACAACTCACCGGAAGAGGTTGCGGGCGTGATCATGGTCTCGACCATTCTCTCTTATGTGACCCTGCCGTTCCTGGTGGCGATGGTGCTTTGAGAACACTCGCGCTTAGCTTCCTGCCTTCCGAACGAATGATTCCATCACCTTCTTCTCGCCCGCATGGTCGAACAGGATGGTGAGTTTGCCGTCTTCGGCACGGGTGACACTGCCCGCACCGAATTTATCATGGAAAACGCGAGCGCCCACGGCGAAGGTCCCAGGCTTGGTAAAGCTGGTGCGGGCCACCGGCGTTTCCGCAAAGCCGGCAGGCCGACTAAAGCGATTGAAGCCACCGGAAACGGCCTCAGGAAAATGGGTGAAGCCACGGCTGGTCGCATTGCCGTAAAGCCCCGCCTCGACATCGCGCTCCACCCCCGTCGCCGGCAACTCATCGATGAAGCGAGAAGGCAAAGCATTCTGCCACTGCCCATGGATACGGCGATTGGCGGCATAGGAGATCGTCGCCCGCTTGCGCGCCCGGGTGATGCCAACATAGGCCAGGCGGCGTTCCTCTTCCAATCCGCGCTCGCCCGTCTCATCGAGCGCCCGCTGGTTCGGGAAGACCCCCTCTTCCCAACCGGGGAGATAAACCAGATCAAACTCCAACCCCTTGGCGGCATGCAACGTCATCACGGTGACACTCTCCGCCCCGGCCTCGGCCGCATTGTCCATGACCAGACTGACATGCTCTAGGAAACCGACCAGGGTTTCGAACTCGGCCATGGCGACGATCAACTCGCGTAGATTTTCCAGCCTGCCCGGGGCCTCCGGGGTCTTGTCGGCTTGCCACATCGCGGTATAGCCGGACTCATCCAGGACAATCTTGGCAAGTTCCGTGTGGTTGAGGCTGGCCGATTCGGCCCGCCAACGGTCGAAATCACGCAGTAGTCCTTCAAGAGCCTTTCGGGCCGCCGGCCGCAATTCGTCAGACCCGACAAGCAGTCGTGTCGCCTCCATCAGCGGAATTTCCCGGTCACGGCCCAGGCTATGCAATGTCTGTAAGGTTGTGGGGCCGATGCCGCGCCGAGGCGTATTGACGATGCGTTCGAAGGCGAGATCATCCTCCGGCCGTTGGATCAGGCGGAAATAGGCCATCGCGTCGCGAATTTCCTGACGCTCATAAAAGCGTGGACCGCCAATCACCCGATAGGGCAGACCGATCGCGATGAAGCGTTCCTCGAATTCGCGGGTCTGGAAACCGGCGCGGACCAGCACGGCGACCTCGGACAGCTTGATGCCATTGCGTCCGGCCTGCTCAATTTCGTCGGCGACAAACCGGGCTTCCTGCTCGCCATCCCAGATCCCGCGCAGGCGGATAGGCTCCCCCGTACCGGCTGCCGTCCAAAGCGTTTTCCCCAGCCGGCCGCGATTATGCGCAATCAGATGCGCAGCGGCAGCCAGGATTTCCGGCGTCGAGCGGTAGTTCTGCTCCAGCCGGATGATCTCCGCACCAGGAAAATCATGCTCGAATTTCAGGATATTCCCGACCTCGGCTCCTCGCCAGCCATAGATCGACTGGTCATCGTCGCCGACGCAGCAGATATTGCGCCGTGTCTGCGCCAGCAGTCGCAGCCAGAGATACTGAGCGATATTCGTGTCCTGGTATTCATCGACCAGCAGGTAGTGAAACCGATCCTGATAGTCGGCGAGGATTTCGGGTCGGGTAAGAAAGATCGTCAGGTTATGAAGCAGCAGATCGCCGAAATCGGCGGCGTTCAGCGCCTTGAGCCGCTCCTGATAGGCGCGGTAGAGCATCGCCATGCGGCCACCGGCATAATCACCGCCGACAGCGGCCACGACCTCGCCCGCGTCGATTCTATCCGGCGTCAGTCCGCGATCTTTCCAGCGTTCGATCACGCCCAGGACCCCGCGCGGTGCCCAGCGCTTGTCATCTATTCCCGCCGCCTGCATCAATTGCTTGACCAGCCGCACCTGATCGTCCGAATCGAGAATGGTGAAGCTTGAGGTCAGGCCTGCAATTTCGGCGTGGCGACGCAGAATACGCGCCGCCAGCGCATGAAAGGTGCCGAGCCAAAGCCCTTCAGTTGCGCCACCAATAACGCGCTCAAGCCGGTCACGCATTTCGCGCGCGGCCTTGTTGGTGAAGGTCACGGCGAGGATCTGGCTCGGCCAGGCTTTGCGCAGGCTCAACAGATGAACGAGCCGCGTCGTCAGCACCCGTGTCTTGCCGGTGCCGGCCCCCGCAAGCACCAGAACCGGGCCATCCAGCGCCTCGACCGCGCGGCGCTGAGGATCGTTGAGTGATACGAGATAGGCGGGGGTGGCAGCGGGAAGAGTCGTCATGCTCGAGGGTCATAGCAGCGCCGGGCGCAGAGGGGAACAAAGGTCTGGGGTGCGATCGCTGGAGTGCCAGCGAAAATCAGGGTTGCTCCGATCCAGCCGCTTCCCTATGATCCGCGCCGCTTCAGGGGTCCCCACCCTGCGGAGTTGATGGTGAGGGTCAATAACGGGCATTAGCGCAGCCTGGTAGCGCATCAGTCTGGGGGACTGAGGGTCGTCGGTTCAAATCCGGCATGCCCGACCAACACGAGACCACTCACCGGTCCATCTTTATGTCTAAGGTTGATCATTGGTAGCCGCCCACGGATGTGGGCGGCTGGCCGATGTTGCGGTAGCGGTTCCTACGCCGGCAGGCGCCGCCGCGTCGATGGGGCACCAGCCTTCTTCGCCGGATTTCGCGGCAAAATAAGGCCCACCAAGAAGCGACCGGGTGCTCTGTCGAAGCGCAGGGTGCCTCCATGGGCTTTTGCAATTCGTTCGACAATCGCGAGACCCAATCCCGTCCCTTCGCCACCGCGCGCCGCATCACCCCGCGCGAAGGGACGACAGAGATGCTGGGTGTCTTTCTCGGGAAAGCCCGCCCCGCCGTCGCTGACCTCGATCATCATGGCGTCGCCCCGAATCGCGGCGATCACGCCTATGGGCGCTGCGCCGTGGGTCAGGGCGTTGCCCAGTAAATTTTGCACCGCACGGACGAGCGCCCCTGGTCGAACCTGGGCCACCAGATCGTCAGGGGCAGACACCGTGATCTCTCCACCGGCATCGCCGACCGCCATCGCGAGCAGGGCAGCGATATTGGTCTCAACCAGCATTTCGGTGTCGAACCCGCGAGAAAAATCGAGGAACTGGGCCAACATCGCCTCGATACGGTCGATTTGACGCCCCGCGCTCTCAAGCAGGTCGCCTTCCTCGCCATGCATCATCGCGAGCGACAGGCGCAGTCGTGTCAGCGGGGTGCGAAGATCATGGCTTACCCCCGCCAGCATCAGCGCGCGTTCGGCATCCTGCTCGACAAGCCTCGCTGTCATACGGTTCAGCGCGCGGGCGGCGGCGGCGACCTCGTTGGGCCCGGTTTCGTCGAGCGGAACTGACGCCTCCTTCGCGCCGTAAGCATCAAGCGCCTGCACCAGTCGGCGCAACGGCACATCGAGATGGCGTTGCAGCAGAACACCGGCACCGATGGCCGCGACCATCGATGCCGCCAGCGCCAGCACTGCGACCCCCAGGGCCCAACGGCCGGTCGCACTGACGTTTATCCAATAAGGCGCCCCGTCCAGGCTCAACTGAAGCCAGTGGCGGCCATCGCGAGCGGCGTTCCAACGCATCGCGGGCGGGCTCGCGAGACCGGCTCGATCAAGGGCGCGGGCCAGGGCCTTGGTAAACTCGTATTCGGGAAAGGTGGGTAGACTTAGACTGTCGACCAAATCCGGGCGGACAGAGGTAACCGAAAGGCCATGGCCCGTGTTGAGCCCCGCAAGCAATGCAGATCGCTGGGTTGCGGTCATGCCGTCCATCGCCCGCGACACGGTCACGACCATCGTGGCGATTGTCTCGGCAATGCGGTCGGTCTGTGGCTTCAGGACCAGTGAAATCGCGAGACCGCATATCAGCAACTGACTGATCAGCACGATCCCGATCAGCGGCGCGATATTCCGATCGAGCAGGCGGTGCAACATTGAAGCTTAGCCGTCCGCGTAGCCAATCAGCACATAGCCGACACCCCAAACCGTTCGAAGATATCGTGGCTTGCCGGGATCATCGCCAATCGCCCGTCGCAGGCGGGCGATGGTGACATCGATCGCGCGGTCGGACACCTCGATATCACGCCCGAGCGCGCGTTCGATCAGTTGTGCCCGGGAAAGCGAGCGTCCCGGACTCCGGGCCAACGCGGCAAACAAAGCATATTCGCGCGATGACAATTCCAGCGTGACGCCGTCACGCGTCACTTGCATTGCCGAGAAATTGATCGCGAACGGGCCGATCGTCGCCATTTCGTCGCGCGCCGCACTCCGCTCCGCGCGCAGACGGCGGCTTATCGCAGTCAGACGCGCGACCAGCTCACGGGGCAGGAAGGGTTTGGGTAGATAATCATCGGCACCCATCTCAAGCCCCAGTACCCGGTCGATTGGATCACCGCGCGCGGTCAGCATGATAATCGGCGTCTGATCGCCTGCCGAGCGCAGGCGCCGGCAGATGGATAGCCCATCTTCGCCGGGCATCAGCACATCGAGCACAATGCAATCAGCCGGCCCATGCTTAAGCGCCCCATCGAGCGCAGCGCCCGATTCCACCGCTCTGACCTCATAGCCATATTCGCTCAAAAAACGCTGCAACAAGGCGCGCAGTTCCGGGTCGTCATCGACCACGATGATACGGGTTGTCCGCGAGCCGGTTGTGCGCGGATCGCGGATAGAGCGAGTCTCTGGAATATCTTCAATCTCGGTTGATTTGTTTATCGGCATGCGCCCCACCATAGCCTGCTGGACGCCCCCGTCGCGCCGGCGCCTGCAGACCCAATGAACTCCAGGCGCAAGATATACAATCGATTGATTTTTTGTATAACAAAATGTAAAGGTTGTTATTATATTTTGTCATAAATTTGACAAATTC
>CAIXXC010000093.1 GCA_903923205.1 uncultured Rhodospirillales bacterium
AAATTTGGCCGGCAATCCGTGGACTGCAAGCCGGTCCGCGACATAGTTCGGCAAATCACGATCGGAAAGATCACGCACTGAAAGGTTGATTGAAATGCGCAAGGCATAGCCCATGCGATGCCAATTCGCTGCCTGCGCGATACCGGAGTCGAGCGCCCATCGCGTCAGACGCTGGATATTTCCGGTCTCCTCGGCAAGGCCAATGAACATGTCAGGGGGCACAAAGCCGCGACGGGGATGAATCCAGCGCACGAGAGCCTCTGCGCCGCCGATCTCTCCTGCCTCGAGGTCGAGCTTCGGCTGGTAGTAAAGCTGCAATTCGCCTTGATCGAGGGATTGCCGCAACTCGCTCATCAATGACAGGCGGTCGGGTCGATGGGGATCGACACTCGGATCATAGACGGCCAACCGATTCTCCGCCACGAGTGCACCCTGGAGCGCGACCTCGGCATGGCGCAAGAGCAGCAAAGCCTCGGTGCCGTGATCGGGCACTAAGGCCACACCAACCGCGACCGCGGCGTCGATCGTCAGGTCGCCTTCGCGATAGGGCTGATCGAAGCTCGCGATGATCTGTTGCCCCAAGACCAAAGCCCCAGCCTGATCGCAGCCCCAAGCGCAGGCGGCGAAACTGCGCTCGCCGATGCAGGCGAGATCGGACACGCCGCTGATCGCACCAAGCCGATTTGCAGCGTCACGCATGAGGCGATCGGCGATTTCCCGGCCCACGGTATTTGCAACCTCCTGTAATCGGACCAAACCAATGACGATGATGGCGCCGCCTCGCTCGAGCAAAGGGGTCATTGTTTCGGCACAAGCCAGACGATTGGGCAAGTCTGTCGTCAGGTCGTGACTGGCCTGATAACGGATGTGCTCTTCACGGTCGCGAATCGCCAGCGTCATGCTTCGCAATGCGGTGCTGAGCTGTCCGATTTCATCTTTGGCAAAGACCGGCTCCAGCGGGGAATAATCACCGGCCTCAATCCGCCGTGTCTGCGCAGCAAGTTGTTCGATCGGCCGCGATACCCCGCGCGCGATCATCCAGGCTCCCCACAGGGCCAAAATCAGGCCCGCGAACAATAAGCCGAGCAGCGAGATGATAATCCCCTCGAACTGCCGCAGGGCCTCCGTTACTGGATAGGACAGCACGGCAACCACCCTGTGATCACCCTCTGGCGTCACCAATTGGGTCGCGAGAAACAAATCCTCCTGTCCCTGAAACGCCACGATCGTCGGTTCAGGATCAAGCATCGCAGTCGGCGGCGGCAGGAGCGCGACCATCGACGCCGCGTCCTTGCCGGCGACCGGAAGCCAGCGCGTCGGTGTTGCAACGAACAGGCCTAACGTTCGCGGCAGCGCTCCCAATTCCTGCATTCGATGCAGGACATGATCATCAAGAGGAATGACGGCGGCGACGAAGGCGATAGGGGTCGGTGCCAGGATCGGCACGAGGATCAGCCAATCGACACGATCATCGATTGCCACGACCGAGCCAGCCCTGCCGCGCGCAATCGCCCGCGCGAGCA
>CAIXXC010000094.1 GCA_903923205.1 uncultured Rhodospirillales bacterium
AGCTTACGACGAGGGTTCGATTCCCTTCACCCGCTCCATAGCCTCATAAGACAAAAATTCATGAACTCTCTTAACGCGAAGAATATTTTCTATTCGCGCTAAGCGTTCCCGTTAATGTGGCGTCTTTTTGCTCGAAATACATTATATTTTAAGGAATTTTTGATAACGAATATTCTTTAATTATTCGCCTGTTGTAGAGGCCGTGATGCGACAAAAACCTGTTCCAACCGGTCGCGAGACGAGCTTCGGAGAGGATGAGATCATCGTCTCGAAGACAGATCTCACCGGCAAGATCGTCTACTGCAATAAGGTTTTCATTCGGGTCGCCGGCTATTCCGAAGCCGAACTCATCGGGGCACCCCACAGCATTATTCGCCATCCTGACATGCCGCGGGCCGTGTTCAAGTTGCTCTGGGATACGATTCAGGCAAAGCATGAGATTTTTGCGTACGTGTTGAACATGGACGCGCACGGCAATGGATATTGGGTGCTCGCCCACGTCACGCCCTCCTTGTCAGATGCCGGCGAGATCGTTGGGTACCATTCCAACCGCCGCAAGCCAAGTGCGGCTGCTGTGGATAAGGTCCGCGGATTGTACCGCGATCTGATCGCTATCGAAAAAGCGCCACCGAGCCGCAAGGACGGCATGGCTTCGGCCTTTGATGAACTTGTCTCCCGTCTTACTCAGATGAAGCTGGATTACGATGAATTCGTTCTTTCGCTTTAGCGCGACCAACCTGCACGGTATCGCGCTCATCATTATTGTCGCGCTCGCCGCGACCGCCCTGGCTGGTTCGCCGACCTGGGTGGTTGGGAGTGTTGCCCTCGCTGGAATCCTTGTCTGCGGAATCGGGATCATCTCTTCCCGTCAGTCGAACCGCTGGATCGATCGTGCAACCCAGGTCTGTGGCGCGATATCGCGCGGCGATTTCGAGCAGCGTCTCGTTCTGGTGAGCGCACCCAAACAGCTCGAGGCCCTGCTGGACGAGATCAACAACATGATCGATCTGTGCGATGCCTTCGTCCGCGAGGCTGAGGCCGCGATGGACTATGTCAGCCGTCACAAATATTTCCGCCACATCCTGCCGACTGGGATGCGCGGACAGTTCCGACGCCAGGCGGTCACGATCAATAACGCAACCAACGCGATGAGCGGGACAGTAAAGGAATTCTCGGTCCTGACGGATGATTTCGAAACGAAGCTTATGGGGGGAATGGGTATCGTCTCCTCTGCGGCGACCGAATTGCAAGCAACCGCCGAATCGCTTCACGCCCAATCTGAACGCGCCATGGAGTTGACGACGGCGGTTGCAGCGGCCACTGAGGAGGCCTCGGTCAGCGTGCAGACTGTTGCATCCGCCTCTGAAGAGCTTGCAGCATCTATCAACGAAATCGAGCGTCGCATGGTTGAGGCATCGACCATGACAAATGCTGCCGCACGGGAGGCGGACCACGCCAATAATCAGGTCGCCCGGTTGGAACAAGCCGTGACGGAGATCGGTCAGGTCATCCGCTTGATCACCGACATCGCCGAGAGGACGAATCTATTGGCGCTTAACGCGACGATTGAGGCAGCCCGTGCCGGCGAGGCGGGCAAGGGTTTCGCGGTTGTGGCGGTCGAAGTTAAGTCCCTGGCTCGGCAGACTGGCGAGGCCACCGAGGAGATCCAGACCCGAATTGCGACCGTCCAGACCGAGACGACCGAAGCCGCACGCGCGATCCAGCGAATCGCAACGGCGATGCGTCAGGTGGATCAGGTCTCTTCAGAGATCAAGGACGCGATCGATCAGCAATTGATGGCGACTCGGGAAATTGCGTCGAGTGTCGCCCAAGCCTCTCAGGGCACTGCCGAGGTCGCGCATAACACGACGAATGTCTCCGCCGCTGTTGAGGAGATCGACGCTGCTGCTCGCGACGTTTTAACTGCGTCGAGCGAATTGGCGGAGCAGGCCGTGCATCTGCGTGATCGAGCGGATGTATTTCTGTCGGCTGCGCGGCGGGTCTAAGAAAGCGTGTCAAGAAAAGTCGCCCCAAGGGGGGGGCGACTTTTTATCGGATCGGATAACCGCTCTAAGACCGGATAGATTCGGTTCAGGCGGCGTTACTGCTCTGGCTTTTCGGGCGAACATACGCGAGAGCCGCGTGCTCGGGGCAGTAGGGCTTGCCATGCATCGCCCGGGCGCCGCAGAAGTGGAAGCCCTTCTCTCCTGGGTGTCCACTTGGCCAAGAGCAGCTTGGCCCGCTCATTTCCACGACTTTTGAGGCGGGCTTGATCTTGACCCGGGGAATGCTGCTCGCCTTCACCGGAGAAGGCCGCGGCGACAGCGAAAGGCGATGCGCTTTGCCAACGACCGCGTTCTTGGTGATGCCGAGCCTGCGGCCAATTTCAGCCGTCGAAAGG
This sequence comes from uncultured Rhodospirillales bacterium, assembly GCA_903923205.1. GTDB lineage: Bacteria > Pseudomonadota > Alphaproteobacteria > ATCC43930 > CGMCC-115725 > CAIXXC01. Next base: position 2,402 of record CAIXXC010000094.1, read on the forward strand.
CCATCGCCCCACAGGTTGGTAAGCGCTTCAATTCGCTGCTGCGTCCAGACTGTTTCCATCGGGGCCCCACTGGATAAGGTATGAATGACGAACTCCAATACAAAATACGGTAGCAAGAAGGGGGCGAGCCCGCAACATTTTCCGGCGGGCATCGGATCGATTTAATGTCGTCCGGTCGGTGCGCAATACCGATAGTCGCCAATATCGACGTGAAAATGGCTGCGGTGGGCGGCGTTGACATCGGGCGTCAGGACGACAGCGAAATATCGGCAGGCGTCGAGAGCGACGGCGTGGAGAAATCGCCCTTTGGCGCCACCATCGTGCCAATCACGGGCGACTGATACCACAGTTCCGTCGGCGAGTCGCCATCCGCCGATATCAAGAGCCCGGCCATAACCGTGCTGGCTGACGTAGTTGCGCCTGCTGCCGATTTCCTGGCGACAGGCATACCCAATGAGCGGCTGTACAGCGCCGGTAACCGGTTGGGCCAAGTAGCGACGCGAGTCTGCGATCACCGCCTCGGATTGCCAGCGCGTCACGCGGGCGGCAAGTTCGCATCCCATGAGCACGGGGTGAGCGAACGGCAAGGGCGCGGCCGTGACCAGAACGGGATCCTCTATCCCACACGGATGGGCCGCTAGCGGCGACTCGGCCTGACCATAAACGGTGCCGAGTGACCGCAATTGCCCGACACATTGGCCTCCTGCGGATACCGGGGCCGCAGGTGCCGCAACTGGTCGCTGCGCGCAGCCTGCAAGAGCAATGAGGAGTCCTGCTGTCGACACCACATAGCGCCAGTATCCTGCACCTGGTCGATCCACCGATCGCCCAACGTATTCAGGCGTTTGAGAGGTCCGCTTCGGCCATATTGCCGATCTCGATGGTCTCGGCCTCGTTGGACGTGACCTCGGCCTGAGCTTCGCCATCGCTCTCGTTCTCCGGCATCGGGTCGGCCGGTGTCGTCGGCCGGGCCATCTGTGCCGGGTTCTCGCCATTCGCATTCATCACACGGAAATAATGCTCCGCATGCTGATAGAGGTTTTCGGCGGCAACACGATCGCCAGCAGACGCAGCTTCACGCGCCAATGCCACGTAGCGCTCAAATACCTGGTAGGCATTGCCGCGAATCTTGATTCCGGGGCCA
>CAIXXC010000095.1 GCA_903923205.1 uncultured Rhodospirillales bacterium
GCTGCGACTGCCCGTTGATTACGTCGGCACCGTTTTGGGCAATACCGAACTCGGTCTTGATCCCGCTACCGCGCAGGCCAAAACCAAGAGGGTCAGCGAGAGTATCAACGCCCTTGCCGACCAGGTCGCGCGGATCAGAAGGCCCGAACAACGGCAGCACGAGATAAGGGCCAGGACCGACGCCCCAAACACCGAGCGTCTGGCCGAAATCCGCTTCATGGAAGGGGATGTGCGATGCCGAGCCAACGTCGATAAGGCCACCCAAACCACAAATGGTGTTCAGCCAAATTCGCGCAAACGTGTCGCCGGCACGGGCACCATTGCCCTGGAGGCCGTCATTCAGAAGAATAACGGGGCTCTCGAGGTTATGGAGGAGGTTCGTCACGCCCTTCCGGACGGGAGCGGGAACATTGTCGCGATATTTCTTTGCGACAGGGTTCAGAATGTAGTCGCCCAACTTGACATCGACTGCCCAGACAACGCGATTGCCCTTTTCCAGAGGATCATTCGGGCCCTGCGCATGGTCATCAAGGGCCGGTGACGCCGACTGTGTAGAGTTTGAACAGGCGCCGACCGACAATGTCGTGCTTGCCAATATGCCGACAACGAACATCTTCATCGTCCGGGTTTGGACGACGCTGCGGTGGATTTGGAGCAACCAGCGACAAAGCATAACTATGTTTCTCATCTTGCGGACGGAGGCGACGGTTTGGAACACCCTCGAGTGGCTCGGTGCAATGGACTCTACGCCGCGCTCCAGCGGAACATGGGACGCTACGAAGGTATATCTACTCGCATCCTATATGGGGCGCGCCATAAAATGAAGGGGCGTTGTTCAGCACAGTTACAAGTGCGGCGAACAGGAAATAACCCGTCCCCTGCCGTAGATCCGACCCCAGTCATCAGGGCGGCCGCAGGGCTGGGCAGCGCCGCTAGCCTTGCAGGAGCGTTGTGCTGGGTTTAGACGTTGGCAGAGAGCGCGAGATCGATGGCTAGGCGGGCCTTTCAGGACTGGAAACGGAGAGCCCGTCGGATTTAGGTCCATGCGGGAACGACGTTTGTGGTTCGTTCTGGAAGCCCATGACAACCAGAGTCGTCTCTCGGGCAAGATGGTTGGAAACTAAGGCAACATGGTCAAGAAACCGGTATTCTTCGATCCCTCGGGGCGCCGGGCGAGCCGCGTCGCGGGAATCTTCGGCGCATTCGCGTTGCTCGTGGTCTTCGTCGGCATCGCGTTCTTCGTGAGCCTGTTCCTGGTATCGCCACCGGATAACGTTTCCTTGGGACCGACCAAGTCCCATCTCCATCAAAAGGATACTGCGCGGCTCGTCGACCCGTCACTGCTGCGCCCTGCGGCACGCCTCGCGGCCGAAATTCGATCGAAGCAGCGCATCCAGAGACTGGCCCGTCACGCGAAGACCATCCACCCGCAAACAGGACGACCGAACCTCCTGGCTGGCGGTTCGGATCAATCCCGCCCGCTTTCGCTCGGCTTCTATGTCAATTGGGATGACAGCAGCTTCCCTTCATTGAAGCGCGCCCTGCCCCAACTCGACTGTGTCATCCCTGCCTGGCTTCAGCTCGAAGGCCAGAACATGGACCTGGTCGAGAATATCGACCCGAAAGCGCTTAATTACATTCACGAAAACAAGCCGGGCATGCCGATCCTGCCGTTCATCCAGAACGCGGTTGACGGCAATTTCGATGGGATCGGCCTCGCCCGCCTGCTCGCCGACAAGCGCGCGCGTGATGATCTGATTCAGAAACTCGTCACCTTCACCGCGACCAACAGCTTTCAGGGCCTGACGATAGATTTCGAAAACGTCCCGGCGAAAGCCCACAAAAACCTGCAAGGCTTTCTGGGCGAACTCTCTACGGCCTTCGCCCGCCATGGATGGGTCGTCATCCTCGCCGCACCGTTTGATGATCCCGACTGGCATCTCGCCGACTACAGCAAAGTGGTCGATTACATGTTGCTGATGGCCTACGACGAACACTGGGAGACGGGAAAGCCCGGGAGCATCGCGGGGCAGGATTGGTTCGAAAAAACCCTTGACCAGCGTATGCGCGACCTGGATCCGGCCCGCACCATCATCGCGATCGGCAATTACGGCTACGACTGGCGCCATGGTGGCGGCGCCCAGACCGTGACATTCCAGGAAGCAGTCCTAGCGGCGCGCGACTCGGAAGCCGATATCGATTTCGATCCAAGGAGCAACAATCCGCATTTCTCCTATGTCGAAGATGACGGCTCGACGCATGAAATTTGGTTCCTCGATGGCGTCACCGCCTTCAACCAGATTCATGCTGCGGACGTCTATCACCCAGCAGGGTACGCCCTGTGGCGGCTTGGCGCGGAGGATCCCTCAATTTGGTCGGTCATGGGACGCAACTACGATGCACCGGCACCCGATGGCCTGCACGAAATTGCGATGGGCACGGATATCGATTTCGAAGGCATGGGAGAAATCCTGCACGTCGCGGCGGCGCCGACACCGGGCGCACGAACGTTCGAGATCGATCCCAATTACGGTGACGTTGATGAAGAGACTTTCACGCGGCTGCCGACCTCGTATGTGATCCAACGTTTCGGCTTCAAGCCGGGGAAGGTTGCCCTCACCTTCGATGACGGCCCTGACCCGGTCTGGACCCAGCAAATACTCGACATTCTGAAAGCGAAGAACGTCAAGGCGACTTTCTTTATCATCGGACAAAACGCGGAATACTACCCGGGATTGGTTCAGCAGATTCTCGACGATGGTCACGATATCGGGAGCCATACCTTCACGCATCCCAACTTGGCCGATACTTCGCCCGGTGTCATGTCGCTGGAGATGAACGCGACGCAACGCCTGTTTCAGGCGATCACCGGGCGCTCGCTGCGGCTCTTTAGGCCGCCTTATCTCGGGGACGCCGAACCAACGACGAGCGATGAATTGGTCCCCATCCAGCAGGCTCAGGCTCTAGGCTATATCACCGTCGGTCTCCATATCGATCCGGACGACTGGCAGCGGCCTACCGCCGAGACCATCATTTCGAGAACCATGGATCAGCTTTCGGTGACAAATTCCGATCGGCAAGGTCAGGTGGTGCTGCTGCATGATTCAGGCGGCGACCGATCCGAGACGGTCAAGGCTCTTCCCAAACTGATCGATACCCTTCGAGCAAAGGGTTATGAGTTCGTGCCAATATCCCAACTGGTCGGATTGACCCAGGATCAGGCAATGCCGCCGGTCCTTCCTGGTGAACTGGCCTCTTTGGATGATCGACCGGTCTTCCTGACGTTGAGTTGGGTTGGTCATTTTCTCTATGCCCTATTTCTAACCGCGGTATGGCTGGGTGTGGCGCGTCTTGTCCTGCTTTGCAGCCTGGCTCTGGTCAATGCGGGCATGGACGCACGTCGGAAACCACCGGCACTCCCCGCCAACCCGCCGCTGATCTCTATCCTGATCCCAGCCTTCAACGAAGCGCGCGTCATCGTCGCGTCGATCAACCGGTTGCTGACAAGTGATTACCCGAAGCTTGAGATCGTGGTTATCGATGACGGTTCGACCGATGGCACCTCCGAGGTCGTCTCCGCAGCGTTTTCCAGCGAACCACGAGTAACATTGCTGACGATTCCAAATGGCGGCAAGGCCAACGCGATCAATACCGGTCTGCGCGAGGCCAAAGGGCCGATCGTGGTCGCGCTCGACGCCGACACGCAGTTCGAGGCCAGCACGGTCAGCAAGTTGGTGCGCTGGTTCGCCGACCCGAAGATCGGCGCAGTGGCCGGCAATGCCAAAGTCGGGAACAGAATCAATATTCTGACCCGATGGCAGGCGCTCGAATATATCACGGCCCAGAACCTGGAGCGGCGGGCTCTGGCAGCACTGGGGTGCATTACCGTCGTCCCCGGCGCCGTCGGGGCATGGCGACGCGAGGCCCTGGCCAAGCTCGGTGATTTCCCCGTCGATACCTTGGCCGAGGATCAGGACCTAACAATCGCGATCCAGAAGGCCGGCTATAAAATCGTCTTCGATTCCGAAGCGGTAGCCTGGACCGAAGCACCCGATACCTTCCGTTCGCTGGCAAAGCAACGGTTCCGTTGGGCGTTCGGAACCCTGCAATGCCTGTGGAAACATGCTGACGCGATGTTCAATCCGCGTTACGGCACGCTTGGTCTCCTGGCGATGCCACAGGTCTGGTTATTTCAGATCATCTTCTCGGTCGTGTCGCCCCTGGTCGATCTGCTCCTCGTCTGGCAGATCATCGCGACCTACCTCGACTACCTGCAGCATCGCGCACAGTTCACGCCCGACAATCTGGAGAAAACCGGGCTCTATTATCTCGCGTTCATCGTGGTGGATCTGACCGCCGGTGTTATCGCGTTTGCGCTGGAACGCGGCGAAAACTGGCGGCTTGTGTTCTGGCTGCCCTTTCAACGCTTCGGCTATCGCCAACTGATGTACTATGTCGTCGTCAAATCCGTGATCGCCGCGCTCACCGGGCTTGTCGTGGGGTGGGGAAAGCAGGAACGAAAGGCTACTGTGGCAACAGGCGGTCACAAAGCCAACCGCCCCAATCCGGCACAATAAGAATCTCTCACCAACACACCTTTTCGGGTTCTATTCTCGCTACCATATTGACAGTCTCGTCGTCTCTTTGTCGCAATTCCCGCTAAATCAAAAGGAAGCCCCATGCCGTCGTTGTTTGATCCGATCGATCTTGGCGCCGTCGCCGCCCCGAACAGAATTCTCATGGCACCGCTGACCCGTGGTCGTGCGACGCGTGATCATGTGCCGACAACAGACATGGTGACCTATTACAGTCAACGCGCCAGCGCGGGCCTGATCATCACCGAAGCCACCGGCATCAGCCGGCAAGGTACGGGCTGGCCGTTTGTCGGTGGAATCTGGACCGCAGAACAGGTCGCAGGCTGGAAGCCCGTCACCGATGCAGTCCACAAGGCTGGCGGTCGTATCTTTGTCCAGCTCTGGCACATGGGTCGTCTGGTTCACCCGAATTTCCTCGGCGGCGAGAAGCCGGTCTCGTCTTCGGCGACGACTGCGCCGGGCAAGGGCTACACCTATGAGGGCCGGTTCGTCTACGAGGAGGCGCGCCCCTTGCTTCTTGAAGAGATCCCGGGCCTGCTCGAAGATTATCGGAACGCCGCCCGCAACGCGATCACTGCCGGCTTCGATGGCGTGGAAATCCATGCGGCCAATGGCTATCTGATCGATCAATTCCTCCGCGACAACTCCAACTTTCGTACCGATGCCTATGGCGGCTCGATCGAAAACCGCATTCGGCTCCTGACGGAGGTGACGCAGGCCGTCGCCGATGCGATTGGTGCCGACCGTACGGCGGTCCGCCTGTCGCCCAATGGCGATACCCAAGGCGCCAACGACAGCAATCCGCGGGCCTTATTCCCGGCGGCCGCGGCCGCGTTGTCGAAGATCGGGATCGCGTTCCTCGAACTTCGCGAGCCCGGCTTCGATGGCACCTTCGGCAAGGCGGAAGTTGATCCGATCGCTCCCCTGATCAGGAAGGTGTTCAACGGTCCGTTGGTTCTGAACTCCGACTATACGCTTGAAAAAGCGCAGGCTGCGCTCGCCGCGGGCGAGGCCGATGCCATCGCATTCGGTCGGCCCTTTATCTCGAATCCGGACCTCCCCCATCGTCTTGCCAAGAATATTCCGCTCGCGCCGGAGGACATGGCGACCTGGTACACTCAAGGGCCGAAGGGCTACACAGACTACCCAGCCGCCTCCTAATTGTAACTCCGCAAGCTAGCGGTGAAGCCCAGCCGGAAGCGGCTGGGTTTTTTTGCCTGAGGTCGGGATTCATGAATTCCATATCATATCAATATATGTTTATATGATGATTATGGAATTTGGATGGAACAAAGCCTAATGGAGCAGGTTCTCGCCGCGCTCCGTGCAGTCGCTGAGCCGTCGCGTTTGCGGCTGCTGGCACTCTGTGCCCGCAGTGAACTTACCGTCACTCAGTTGACCCATCTGCTCGGTCAAAGCCAACCGAGTGTTTCAAGACATTTGAAACTTCTTTGTGATGCCGGCTTGCTCGACCGCTTCCCCGAGGGAAGTTCTGTTTTCTACCGCATCGCCCAAGACGCGATCAGCCAACGCGTCCTCGCCCTGCTCCCCGAGAACGATTCGACGCTGAGGCTCGATCGGGCGCGTCTTGCTGAGATTGAACGGGAACGGGAGCGTGCCGCCGCTGCTTACTTCGCGGCCAATGCGCATCAATGGGATGCGCTGCGAGCGCTTCAGGTTCCCGACCGCGAAGTGGAACAGACCCTGCTCGATCTGCTTGATCTGTCTGCCACGAATGACTTCCTTGATATCGGCACAGGTACCGGCCGGATGCTTGAGGTCATCGGACCGCATGTGCGCCGCGGGGTCGGAATCGACCGTTCGCGGGACATGCTGGCCATTGCTCGTGTCAATCTTGACCGCGCTCGCCTGCGCAACTGTCTCGCACGCCAGGGCGACATGTATGCCCTGCCCTTCACCGGCCCTGAATTCGATCTCGTCCTGCTTCATCAGGTCTTGCACTACGCCGACCGTCCGGCCGAGGTCGTCGCCGAGGCCGCCAGAGTGATCCGCCCCGGCGGACGCCTCGTTATCGTCGACGTCGCACCTCACGATCTGGAATCGCTCAGACGCGATCACGCGCATCGCCGGCTTGGCTTCGCGGAGGCGGAGGTTAATGAATGGCTCAGCCGCGCCGGCCTCGATGTTCACCCGACCCGCCACCTTCCCGGAACGCCCCTGACGGTATCTATCTGGGACGCGAATTCCCGAACCGTTGCGTTCTCCCCGCGCGCCAGTCAATCCGACACCCGATCTTTCGGCCCTTTCCTGCAAGAGACTCAAACCCGATGAATGCCCCTCCAGTGAATGTATCGTTCGAATTCTTTCCGCCCAAGACGGACGATATGGAACGCAAGCTCTGGGAGACGATCGTCCGTCTCGCGCCGCTGAAGCCGCGCTTTGTCTCGGTCACCTATGGTGCCGGTGGATCGACGCGGGAACGCACGCACGCCACAGTGCGGCGCATCCGTCTGGAGACGGATCTGGAACCAGCCGCGCATTTGACCTGCGTCGGCGCGTCACGGGCAGAAATTGACGCAATCGTGCGTGATTACTGGCAGGCAGGCATTCGCCATCTCGTCGCCCTGCGGGGAGATCCGCCGGCTGGTCCGGACGCTGTTGCCAGTTACGAACCCCATCCCGACGGCTACGCTTACGCCGAAGACCTTGTCCGTGGGATCACGAAGATCGCGCCTTTTGAACTTTCCGTTGCCGCCTATCCGGAAGGCCATCCAACGGCGACCAGCCTCGTGGCGGATCTCGATAACCTCAAGCGCAAGATCGATGCCGGGGCAACTCGGGCGATCACGCAATTCTTCTTTGAGCCGTCGACCTATCTACGATTCCTTGATCGCGCCCGCGCGGCAGGTATCACCGTTCCGATCGTCCCCGGCGTGCTGCCGGTCACGAATTTCACCCAAGTGCGACGGATCGCAACCGCGTGCGGGACGGCAATCCCGCAGCGGATGGCCGAACTTTTTGAACCGCTCGACAAGGACCCGGAAACTCGCAATCTGGTCGCTGCGACTCATGCGGCGGATCTGTGCCGTGCACTGTTCGACCAAGGCGTGAACGAGTTCCATTTCTACACCTTGAACCGCGCTGACCTCACGATCGCGATTTGCCATCTGCTGGGCGTGCGCCCGGTAACTTCCGCTGCTGCTTAAATCCAGGACACCCGATCGCATGGCTCATTTTCTCGATATCCTCGCCGACCGCGTCCTGCTCTGCGATGGCGGCTTCGGCAGCCGTGTCCAGGCCGCCGACCTGCGTGTTGACGAGGATTATCTCGGACACGAGAACTGCACCGAAATCCTTTGCGAGAGCCGCCCCGACCTCGTGCGCTCTATCCATGCGGGCTATTTCGCGGCCGGCGCGGACATGGTTGAAACCAACAGCTTCGGCGCCTCTCCCATAACCCTCGGCGAGTTCGGCCTTCAGGACAAGGCGTTTGAGCTGGCAAAAATTTCGGGCGAGCTTGCCCGAGAGGCGCTCGAGAGCTTCAGCGACGACCGCCAGCGTTTTGTCCTGGGCAGTGTCGGCCCGGGCACCCGCCTGCCCTCGCTTGGTCATATCGCCTATCAACCTCTTGAAGATGCCCTCGCAGTCCAATGCGCCGGCCTCATCGCCGGACAGGTTGATGCCCTTCTGATCGAGACCTGTCAGGACCCACTGCAGATCAAAGCCGCTGTCAACGCTGCGAAACGGGCGCGCGGGGATGCGGGCCTGGACATTCCCATCATTGTGCAGGTAACGGTGGAAACAACGGGCACGCTGTTGGTGGGTGCCGATATCGCTGCTGCGGCAACGATTATCCACGCGCTCGATATTCCCGTGATCGGCTTGAACTGCGCGACCGGCCCCCAGGAAATGGCCGAGCATGTTCGTTTTCTGGCGGAAAACTGGCCAGGCATGATCTCGGTGCTGCCGAATGCGGGTCTGCCTGAGCTTGTCAATGGCAAAGCCCATTACCCCTTGGCGCCGCGCGAACTCAGCCAGTGGCTCGAGCGCTTTATCAAGGAAGACGGAATCAATTTGATCGGCGGGTGCTGTGGGACCGACGTGCCTCATATCGAGGCCTTGGACGCCATGCTTCGTCGTCTTGGCGGCGACAAGCACCGCCCGGCGCCGGTGAAGCGCAGTCCTGTCTGGATACCGTCCGTCGCCTCGCTCTATTCCCAGGTCCCCTTGCGACAGGAAAACGCCTACCTCTCGATCGGCGAGCGTTGCAACGCGAACGGCTCGAAAAAGTTCCGCCTGTTGCAGGAAGTCGGCAATTGGGACGGCTGCGTCGAAATCGGCCGCGAGCAGATCAAGGAAGGCTCCCATACCCTTGATATCTGCACCGCCTTTGTCGGTCGCGACGAAGTCTCTGACATGACCGAGGTGGTAAGCCGCATGCGCGGCAGCGTCTCCGCCCCTCTGGTGCTCGATTCAACCGAATTGATCGTGCTGGAGGCAGCACTACAACTCTATGGCGGAAAGCCCATCATCAATTCGATCAATTTCGAAGATGGGCTTGAGCCTGCGCACAAACGCCTTGCCCTCGCCCGGAAATTTGGTGCCGCCGTCATCGCCTTGACGATCGACGAGGAAGGCATGGCGAAGGATGCCGTGCGGAAGCTGGAGATTGCCAAGCGGCTCCACCACGTCGCCTGCGTCGAGCACCGCCTGCCGGCATCGGATTTGATGTTCGACCCGCTGACCTTCACGATCGCGACAGGCAATGACGACGATCGCAGGCTCGGGTACGAAACGCTCGACGCCATCGAATTGATCGCCAAAGAGCTGCCCGACTGCCAGATCATCCTCGGCCTTTCCAATATCTCGTTCGGGCTTAATCCACCGGCACGGCACGTTCTCAACTCGGTCTATCTCGACCACGCGCTCAAGCGCGGCCTGACCGGCGCGATCGTGCATATATCGAAGATTCTCCCTCTCCATAAAATTCCGGAGGAAGAAGTTCGGATTGCCGAGGATTTGATCTTCGACCGTCGCCGCGAGGGCTACGATCCGCTGCAAGCGTTCATCGCGTTGTTCCAGGATCGCCGCGAGGCCGCCGCCAAGAAAACCGGGCGACCCGAAAAAATAGAGGATCGTCTGCAGCAACGCATCATTGACGGCGATCGCATCGATCTCGAAACCGATCTCGATCTCGCGATGCAGAGCTACCCGCCCCTCGACATCATCAACACCTTCCTCCTCGACGGGATGAAGGTCGTGGGCGAGTTGTTCGGCGCCGGCAAGATGCAGCTGCCCTTCGTGCTTCAGTCTGCCGAAACGATGAAAGCCGCCGTGGCCTATCTTGAGCCGCATATGGAGAAAATCGAAGGCCAGGAAAAGGGCAAGATCGTGCTCGCGACGGTGAAGGGCGATGTCCATGACATCGGCAAGAATCTCGTCGACATCATCCTGACGAACAACGGCTACAAGGTCTTCAACCTGGGCATCAAGCAGCCGATCCAGGCCATCGTCGATGCCGCGCGAGAGCTCAAGGCAGACGCCATCGGGATGTCGGGTCTTCTGGTCAAATCGACGGTGATCATGCGCGAGAACCTTGAAGAACTGACCCGTCAGGGTATCGACGTCCCGGTCATGCTGGGCGGCGCGGCGCTCACGCGGCGCTATGTCGAGGATGACTGCGTCAAGGCCTATGGCTCCGGCCGCGTGGCGTACGCACGCGACGCCTTCGACGGCTTGAATCTGATGGAGAAGATCGCCTCGGGCACGATTGACGCACATCTGGCAGAGATTCAGGAAAAGGCGGCGAGCCGCCCCGTCAACACCACGCGCAAGCTCGGTGTTGCGGCTGAAGCCAAGGAACTCCGTCCACTCGATCTGGAAGAAATTCGCCTGCATCGCCAGGAATTGACGCGCTCGGTCCCGGTGCCGGTGCCGCCCTTCTGGGGCGCACGGGCGATCACGGGCGTCTCCATCAAAAGCCTTGTCCCGTTCCTGAACGAGCGCATGCTCTATCAGTTTCAATGGGGCTATCGGAAAGACGGGCGTAGCTTCGAGGACTACAAAATCTGGGCGCACAAGGAATTGCGCCCAACTCTACAGCGCATGCTCGATATCGTTACCACAGAGGAGATCCTGGTGCCACAGGCAGCCTATGGATTCTGGAAATGCGCTGCCGACGGCAATGACCTGATTCTCTTCGATACCGACGGCAAGACAAAACTGACCCGCTTTACGTTCCCCCGACAGGCCCGCGACAACGGGATCTGCATCTCCGACTTTTTCCGAGATATCAATGACGACGTCCGTGACGTCGTCGGCCTCCAGGTCGTCACGATGGGCGAGCGGGCCTCAGCAGTTGCGCGGGACTGGTTCGCCCAAAATCGCTACCAGGATTATCTCTATCTTCACGGTCTTTCGGTCGAAATGGCCGAAGCCATGGCGGAATCGATCCACAAGAGGATCCGTGCCGAGCTCGGCTTTGCCGGAGACGAGGCGCGCGACATGGAGGGCCTCTTGAACCAGCAGTATCGGGGCTCCCGCTATTCATTTGGCTACCCGGCCTGCCCCAACCTTGGCGACCAGGGACCGATGCTTGAGCTGCTTGGCGCGGGGTCATTGGGAATCACGCTCTCCGACGAGGATCAACTCGATCCGGAACAATCGACCAGCGCGATCATAGTACACCACCCACAGGCGAAATACTTCTCAGTTTAGGCATTTTATTCTTAGCGTCGTCGGCTTGACAACTTGATCAATTGCGACAGTTCGTGTGAACTGTCGCGATGGATCATCTTTGGCAGCGCAACCACGGGAAATTGATCACCTTGTCGATTCTGGCACTCTGCGTGCTTGGGGCCGGCAGGGCTCGCGCCGAAATAACCCAGGATTGGGCAGTCTTCAAACACCTCTTCATTATGGCGGATGGCAGGGTCGTGGATTCTACCGACGGCACCTCCCATTCCCGCAGTCAAGGCATCGCCATGCTCGGTGCCGTCGCCGCCGATGACCGCAACTCCTTCACTCATCTTCTCAGCTGGACCCAGGCCAATCTCGATATACGAGGCGACGGGCTTTACGCCTGCGAGTGGTTGCCGGAGACCGGCGTGGTCGCCAAACGCGATTCCGCAGACGGTGACATCCTCATCGCCTGGGCATTGCTTCGCGCCGAAGCGAGATGGCACGCGCCAGCATTCAAAGAGGCCGCATTACGGACAATTCTGGCGATCCGCAAGCGGCTGCTGAACCCGCATGGCGGCTATCTGCTTCTACTGCCCAGTACGGATGGCTATGACGGTTTTCGCGTCACGACGATCAACGTTTCGTATTGGATTTTTCCAGCATTCAAGAGTTTCGATGCTGTAGATCGAACACCGCAATGGCGTCAATTGACGGCAGATGGCGTAAAATTGCTTGAGCAGGCTCGTTTTGGGAACACCAAGCTACCAACCGATTGGGTCGATGTCGATGATCATGGTGCCGTCGCGCCGGCTGCGGGCAGGCCACCGCGATTTGGTGTCGACGCGCAGCAGATACCTCTCTTCGTCGCCTGGGGCCTGACGGGCGATCCGCGGCTCCCGCAACTTCAGGAACCGTTCCTCAAACGTTGGGAACACGATACGGGCGCAATCGCGCCTCTTTGGATTGATGTCTCCACCGACGCGATCGCGCCCACGCGTGCCGGTCCGGGCCTTGACGCAATTCTCGCGGCAGCGCGCGGCTCTGTCGGCAGTGCGCACCAGATTATGCCCACGATCACATCCACACTCGATTACAGGGCTGCCAATCTAATCTTGCTCGGACAGCTCAGCGTGAGCTCGCAAACTCATTAAGAAATCAGATTAACTAGTAGAGCCTTGTTGCTGTAAAACAGGAATAATCAGGATTTCATCAGCGCCTGTTTTATGGTGGCGATCACGGCGCTCCAATCGCCCCTTGCTTGTTGTCGGAACAATCTCGCGCTGGGATACCAGGGACTATCAGAGCGATACAGCATCCACCGCCAGTCTGGAACTGCCGGCAACATGAGCCAAAATGGCTTGCCAAGCGCCCCTGCCAGGTGAGCAACACTGGTATCGACCGTCAGGACGAGATCGAGTGCGGAGATGAGGGCGGCGGTTTCCTCCATTCGCTCCAGGCGCCGACCGAGTGACTGTATATTGGCCTTCGCTAGGGCCACCTCCTCCTCGTCCGTCGTTTCTCGTTGCAGGCTTATCCACCGGATATCCGTGGCCACCGTGAGCGGCAATAAAGTCTCGAGCTGCATTGAACGATTGCGATCATTGGCGTGACCAGGACGCCCTTTCCAGACGACGCCAATCCTCTTGCAACGATCACTCTTGAATTGGCTCCGCCAAAGTTCGACCAACAGCGTATCTGCATGCAGATACGGAACCGACAGGGCGTAATCGGCCGCGCCTAGCCCAAACCATCCGGGCAGGTCGAGCAACGGTACGCGGCACTGGAAGGGCGCGAGGCTCGCGTCGGGCCCAATGACCCGATCTACTCCGGAAATACTGCCAACCAGGCCGATCAGTTCTGGTTGTACCAGAACGGTTACTGATCTCGGCTCAAAGCCCGCAAGCAGGGGCAGGAACCGCATGAATTGCAGCGTATCGCCCAAACCTTGTTCAGCATGCACCAGCAAATCGCGACCAGCGAGTGATTGGCCGTCCCATTCAGGGATGGCGATACCGTGCGGTGGCACGGCTTCCGCCGCCCAACGCCAAAGAAACCCGGGCCAGCCACGATTGAAATCGCCGAGCAGCAGCCGGCACAGGGCTTCATTCCAATGCGCTGCGGCGAGATTGGGGTCCATCGCCCTTGCGCGACCGCACGCCGAGAGGGCCTCTGCGATTCGTCCCTGTTCCTTGAGCGCGCGGCCCAGATTGACCTGGGCTGCTGCTGAACCTGGGTCGAGAGTCAACGACTCGCGATACAAGCCTTCGGCAGCTTCAAGATTGCCTTCGGTCATTTCGAGATTGCCAAGATTGAGGGCGATTGCCGCATTGTCAGGATCGAGGGCACGGGCCGAAAGCAGAGCGTGTCGAGCATCCGCTGTCTTGCCGAGTGCCTGCAGCGCTACGCCAAGATTGGTGAGTGCGTTGGCATTCGATGGATCGAGCCTGATGGCACGGCGATAGAGGCCGCACGCATCTTCCAACAGACCCTGCGCATGTCGAACGACACCAAGATTTGCCGTCGCCGGTGCATGATCTGGCTCTGCGGCAAGGATGGCGATAAAAGCTTCTGCGGCAGCATCCAGGTTGCCGGCAACGCGGTAGGCCTCACCAAGATCATTACGATATTCGGTTCTCGCCTGATCGGCGGCAACCGCTGCCTGCAAGGCGTCTATCGCACCCTGCAACTGCCCGAGCTGGAGAAAGACGATGCCCCGCATATGCAGAGTTGGCGGATGGCCCGGTGCATCATCCAAAATCTGGCGATAAAGCATGTTCGCCTCATCCAGACGGCCTGCCCGATGGCACTCGACCGCCGCCTGGAAGCGCGAATCAAAAGCAGGATCGGGATCGTCGTTCATTAAAAGCAATGCCTTTCAGCGATATCAGGGCGTGGCGACATACTCGGGTCTGGACCGTGAGAGCTTCACCCCCACATATGATTACCGCAAGTCCTGGCGCTCTCGCCATCATCGGAGTCCACATGCCCCGCGCTCTTCGCCGCATTGCTATCGCCACTGCTATCCTCGCGCTGTCCGCTGCAAGTTTTCTCGCACCAACACCCGGGCGGGCTACCGATGCTACAGAAGTCGGTAGCTTTCGAAATGACTGGACAGGAAATCGAATTGTCGTCGAGGCCATCCCCGACCCCAAAGTCCGCGGTATCACCTGCCACCTTGCCCATTTCGACCGCAGCATTCTGGATCGCCTGAGCAAGGGAAACTGGTTCGAGGACCCGTCAAACGCCTCGATTGCCTGCCGCCAGACAGGCCCGATCACGGTGAGCGCGATTGATACCTCAGGCAGTGGCGAGGAAGTTTTTTCGGAACGCACCAGTCTGATTTTCAAGTCGATCGCAATTCGCCGTATCTATGACAGAGATAACGATACTCTCGTGTATGTCGCCTACTCGAGGCAGGTAAAGGATGCGAGTGCCAAGATGAGCGTTTCCACCGTTCCGATCGGTCTTGCGGGCGCAACCTGGTCAAACGGAAAGCCATAAGGGACGCGACGAATTTTAACTTTTCGTTCGCCTAACTCGGTCACTGTGGGAGTCGCGACAAACGACCTCGTCGAGAATTGATAAGCCTGGTGACAAGCAAAGAGACACACGAACATCAAGATAACAGCCAGGCGACGGGCACTCCTCAGCCGCGTCTGCCGGTGGCGAGGGTAGTTGCGTTGCTGTTGCTCGGTTGTTCGGCGGTATTCGTCGCACTCCTGGCGCAATCTTCAACCCAGACGACGTCACCTTATTTGCCGCTCATGATCTCGGCCTTCTTCATCGCGTCGGGTTGGATAGCGGTCGAAGTGCTGCTACTCAGACCGATTCGCCAGTTCAGAGCGGCGATAACCGCGTTGAACGAGGGTCGGCACGACGTAGCGTCCCGCCTGCAGACACCCCTCCTCCCGGAACTCCGCGATACCGTGGCACAGTTGAAGTCTCTATCAGGCGCGGTTGGAGCGCGGGAGAAGACGCTGCAGGAAAGCGAAGAACATTACCGCCTGATCGCCGAAAGCGCTCAGGACATCGTCTACCAGGCGAGCAATGGTGGCCGCTTGCTTTATCTATCGCCTTCCGTGCACACGCAACTGGGATACTCGGCACAATCTATGCTGGGGGCGTTCCTGCATGACTATGCCCACCCCGATGACATGGATTTCATTCAGCGGAACCTGAAGGATATTCCTTTGACAGGAACCCTCGAATTGGCGCCCCTGCGCATTCGCCACGCTCTGGGCTATTATTTGTGGTTCGAGATCACGGCAACCGTGACCTTCGTGGAGCGGATACAGCGTTATCGTGTCAGCGGCGCGTGCCGCAATGTGACGGCAAGGGTCGAGGCGGAAAAAGCGTTACGAAGCAGTGAGGCGCTCTATCGATTGGTCGTCGATAACGCATCCGATGTGATTTATCAGCGCACGCTTGAAGGCATTTTTACCTATGTTTCGCCTTCTGTATTCGAGGTCATGGGGTATCAAGCTGAAGAGCTTGTCGGTCTTAGCCTCAGTTCCCTGAAGCACCCTGACAACCTGAGCCATGTCGATGATAACAATAACACCCTCCTATCCGGCCAAGGACGGCTAACGCGCTCGGGTCAGTTGCGCCGCAAGGATGGGAGCTATGGTTGGTACGAATTGACCGCACGTCTTACTCAGGACGGCGACGGTCGGGTTGTCGGGGTCACGGGGGCTCTGCGTGATATCGGGGATCGGAAGCGCGCGGAAATCGCGCTGCGTGATCGTGCGGAGGAGTTCAAAATACTGACGGAGAATGTGAGTGATATCATCGCCCGCCTCGATCTAGCCGGAAACTTCTCTTACGTTTCTCCATCTGTCCGCACGGTTCTTGGGTATTCGCCAGAGGAATTGATCGGCGGTCGCCGCCTGGAACGCACCAACGATTCACCGCAAGGAAGCGCGCATGAGCGCGCCATAAAGGGTGAAGGCCCTATCACTTACCAGGCGAAATATTCGAACAAGAACGGGCGCGGAATCTGGCTTGAAAGCACGATCAATCCGGTGCGTGACCCGGCAACGAACCAAGTTATAGAAACGCTGCTGATCTCGCGTGACATAAGTCAGCGCAAAGAGATTGAGGCACGCCTTCAAGAGGCAAAGGAAGAGGCAGAGCGCGCCAGTCGAATAAAATCGGAATTTGTCGCAACGATCAGTCATGAAATCCGCACCCCGATGAATGGAGTTATTGGCATGACCGCGCTGCTCGGCGGAACCAAACTCTCCGAAGAGCAGCAAACCTTCGTGAAAGCCATCGCACGTTCGGCAAAATCGCTGATGATTATCATCGATGATATCCTCGATCTTTCCAAACTAGATGTGGACAAGGTCGAACTCGAATCCCTAGCGTTTCAGCCGCGCAGCGTCGTCGAAAATTGCCTGAGCGCACTAGGCGCCGAAGCCATCCGCAAGAATATTGCGCTGACATCTGATCTTGATGCGAATTGCGACCGCTATCTCCGGGGAGATCCAACGCGCGTCCTGCAAATTCTGACTAACCTGGTGTCGAACGGTATTAAATTCACGGATCAAGGCGGTGTGACGGTAGCGGCCCGCTGTGCGCTGTTGGATGAAGACCGGATGGGTATCCGTTTCTTGGTTACCGACACCGGGATCGGCATTGAACAGGACGTTCAGACCCTGATATTCGATAAATTTCGACAGGCTGACGGCTCGATCACGCGCCGTTTCGGTGGAACAGGGCTGGGCCTGACAATCGCAAAACGTTTGGTCGAGCTCATGGGAGGCACGATTAGCGTCGAAAGCACGCCTCGTCATGGCAGCACATTCCAATTCATGCTCGAACTGCCACTTGCTCGACAACCCAGCACGGATAGTGTGCAACTTCCCCCCGGCTCCACGCAACCGCATCGCGTTTCGACGCGGCGGCCTGATGCGCGGATCCTGGTTGTCGAGGATAACGCGGTAAATCGATTTCTGGTCGAAAGCCTTTTGAGCAAGGCTGGTTATAAGGTCGATTGTGCGCTTGATGGCGCCCAGGCTGTCGAGGCGGCCAAGGTTTCGGTATATGACCTGATCCTGATGGATGCGCAGATGCCCCGGATGGACGGAATGCAGGCAACGCGCTGTCTGCGTGACCTTGGCGCTCACCATGCCCATATTCCGATCATTGCCATTAGTGCCAATGCCATGCTGGGCGCGCGCGAGCTTTATCTCGCCGCAGGTATGAATGACTACGTTGCCAAGCCAATCGATCCGGACAAGTTTCTCATCACGATCGCGGACTGGCTCGATCGCTGCACGGATATAACCGCCGAGCCAACACCTGCCATTGTCAACACGTCCGATGAAACAGCAGAGCTGTTCGCGGCCGAAAGGATAGAGGAGCTATTGTCGGCCCTACCCAGGCAAAACGTCCTTGGCCTCGTCTCCGCATATTTGGATGCAACGCGCTTGCTGCATGCAGAAATTATCGAAGCCGCAGCCAAGAAGGACTTCACTGAGATCGCTCGGATCGCCCATGATCTCCGCAGCACGTCTGCTCAACTCGGCGCCAATCGGCTCGCAGAGGCCGCTGGCAAGCTTGAGCAGGCGGGCCTCAGTAGCGATCTGACGACAATGGCAGGCATCCTCGAAACTCTGGAGGATCTTATCGCGGCAACCAGGGGCGCGTTCGGCCAAGTCTAGCCGAGCGCGATGTTTAATGGTGCGCGCGCTCCTGATAAGACAATCCTGTATTCAGGAGTTCGGACCCCTCGTGACCTTGGCAACGCTTGACCATATCGATATCGCCATCGTCGGCGCGGGTGTCGTCGGCTTGGCGATCGCGCGGTCCCTTGCGCAGGCCGGCCGAGAGGTTTGGGTCCTTGAAGCCGCTGGCATGGTCGGTAGCGAGACCTCATCGCGAAACAGCGAAGTAATCCATGCCGGGATTTATTATCCCCAAGGCAGTTTGAAAGCACGCCTATGCACCGAAGGGAGACCGCGGCTTTATCGCTATTGTTCGGACCGAGGGATCGCCCATCGCGCCATCGGGAAATTGATCGTCGCTACGAATGAGGGTGAGGCTGCGATCCTTAGTGGCATCCGCCAAGCGGCTATCGCCAATGGCGTAACGGATCTGGAAATCATCAATAAGCAGCGTATCGAGACGCTTGAACCTGCGGTGCGGGCGATCGCCGGACTTTACTCGCCCTCCACCGGAATCATCGACAGTCACGCTCTCATGCAGGCCTATCAAGCCGATGCCGAGGCCGCCGGTGCGACGGTCGTCTGCCGCACCCCGGTGATCGGAGGGGCGCTAGATGGCAAAGGGCTGGTCCTGGGGACTGGCGGGAATACGCCGATGGCCCTTCGCTGTAGAATGCTGATCAATGCGGCGGGACTTGGAGCACCAGCATTGGCAGGTAGCATCGCGGGCTTTCCGTCGGGAAAAATCCCGCCATCCTACCTATGCAAAGGTTCCTATTTCAGCCTCAGCCAGGCGAATCCGTTCCACCATCTGGTCTACCCGGTACCGGAACCAGGTGGTCTCGGCGTTCATTTGACGCTGGATCTTGGCGGACAAGCGCGGTTTGGTCCCGATGTCGAATGGGTCGAAACAATCGACTATGCGGTTGATCCCGCGCGTGCAGAGCGCTTCTATCCCGCGATCCGCCGCTATTGGCCCGATCTTCGCGAGGGTGCTCTCGTGCCGGCCTATAGCGGGATCAGGCCCAAGATCACTGGTCCGACCATGCCCGCAGCAGACTTTCGAATCGACGGTCGCAACTTTCATGGGGTGCCCCAGATCATAAACCTGTTCGGCATAGAGTCCCCCGGACTGACCGCGTCACTGGCGATTGCGGATTACGTATCGTCATTAGTGCTCGGGGTTTGAGCAGCAGCGGAACAGAAACTTCGATTCAGGAATCGTCATCGGACAGTTCACCAGGACGGCGCAGCGGACGGAGTTCGCCGCGCGCAATCAGCTCAGGCAATGTGAACGCATAGCGCCCCAACACGTTGAGGTGCCCGTGGGACAGCGGCGAGAGTCGCGCGATATCCTCGTCGCGGACGTCGAACCCCTCGACTTTAAGCTCGTCGATTGCCGCATCCATATAAGTGGTGTTCCACAGGATGACGGCGTTCACGACGAGCCCGAGCGCGCCGAGTTGATCTTCCTGACCCTCACGGTATCGCTGCCGTAATTCACCCCGCTTGCCGTGGAATATGATTCTGGCCAACTCGTGACGGCCTTCGCCCCGATTGAGCTGGGTCAGAATCCGGCGGCGATAGGCCGCGTCGTCGATATAATGAAGCATATAGAGCGTCTTGATGATCCGGCCGAGTTCTTCCAACGCTCGCGCGAGGCGCGTCGGCCTGTCATTGGTTTGGAGCGTCCGCATTAGCCCGCTCACCTGCACCATACCAAGCTTCGGCGATCCGGCGAGGCGCAGAAACTCGTCCCAACGCTCGGCGATAAGTCCCGCCCTCACTTTATGGGAGGCGAGATTGTTGAACACGCCGTAGTCGGCTTTCGGATCGATCCGCCATAACCGGGAGCCACCAATATCGGCGATGCGAGGGCTGTACTGGTAGCCGAGCAGCCAAAAAATGGCAAAAATCACGTCGGTATAAGCGCCCGTGCCGGTCATGATTTCAGTCGGCTCAAGCTCCGTTACCTGTTCGAGTACGACGCTCAACAGTACCAGACTGTCGCGCAACGTGCTGGGGACAGTTATGGTGTTGAGCCCGGTAAACTGGTCGGAGACGAGATTGTAATATGTGACGCCGCGCTCCGGCCCAAAATATTTTGGGTTGGGTCCGGCATGAATGGTTCGAACCGGAACGACAAACCGCAGACCATCGGCAGAAGCGACATCGCCGCCACCTCAACGGCGGGCGAGGTCGATGCTATTCTGCGCCGCGACGAGCCGCGCATTCGCTTAGGTCAATGTCTCCTCGCGGATATAATTCTGCCGAACCCAGCTCAGTCGGGAACGCCGTAGCGAGGGAACATCCTTTCGCAGCAAGGGTTCGAGGCCGGTGTTACATGCCTCCGCCACTAGAACGGCACAAACGCTCGTACTCAGTTCGCCGGCGCGGGCGTCCGTTTCGCTCGCATGCGTGAACGGGCTGGCAAATCCGGTGCGCGCATCGATCTCCAGTAGAAGTTCCGGCAAATCGATCTGAGGCAGGCGGTCTGAGACGGCATTTCGCAAGGCAAGGAGGCTTTCCGGTTCCTCAAGCCGATCAAGGCCTGTCAGTACGAGGTCGTCGCCGGCACTGGTCGATTCAATGCGATTGGCAACCCGCAGGGCCCTCAGTCGCGAAGCGCTCTTTCACCCTGCCGCGTCTTTCGTGTAGCATCCGCGTTTCCAACGTGAAGGCGGGATCAACGCGGCGTGCAAGCGTGTGCCGTCCAGCCATGATGATCTTTCAAGAGGGCAGTTAGAGTATGGTGACCCAGGGTAATCTTATGGCCGGCAAGCGCGGATTGATCATGGGCGTTGCCAACGACCGCTCCCTCGCATGGGGAATCGCCTCCGCGATCCATGCCCAGGGTGGCGAGATCGCCTTCACCTACCAGGGTGACGCCTTGGAGAAGCGCGTGCGCCCGCTTGCGGCAGGTATCGGCTCGACGTTGGTGTTGGAGTGTGACGTCACTGATTCCGCCAGCACGGCAAAGGTGTTCGAGACGATCGCCGAGGAATGGGGCAGCCTTGACTTCGTGGTTCACGCCATCGGTTTTTCTGACAAGGAGGAGCTCAAAGGCCGCTATGTCGATACCAGTCGCGGCAACTTCCTGCGAACCATGGATGTCTCCTGCTTTTCATTCACCGAAGTCTGTCGCTTGGCGGCACCGCTGATGACGAAGGGTGGCAGCATGCTCACCCTTACCTATTACGGCGCCGAAAAGGTCATGCCCAACTACAACGTCATGGGCGTCGCAAAGGCCGCACTGGAAGCCAGCGTGCGATATCTCGCTGCCGATCTCGGTGTCGATGCGATCCGCGTGAATGCGATCTCCGCCGGACCGGTCAAGACACTGGCCGCCTCGGGTATTGGCGATTTCCGCTATATCTTGAAATGGAACCAGTACAACGCACCGCTGCGGCGTAACACGACGCTGGAAGACGTTGGCGGCGCGGGGCTCTATTTCCTGAGCGACCTCGGTGCGGGCGCCACGGGCGAGGTCCATCATGTCGATTGCGGCTATCATGTCGTCGGCATGAAGGCGGTCGACGCCCCAGACATCACCACCGTCTGAGTCCGTGATGGCCGGCAACAGCTTCGGCACGGCGTTCTGTGTCACGACCTGGGGTGAAAGCCATGGACCTTCAATCGGTTGCGTGGTCGACGGCGTGCCACCGCTTCTCGCCCTGTCCGAAGCCGATATCCAGCGCCACCTCGATCGCCGCAAGCCGGGACAATCGCGCTTCACGACGCAGCGCCGGGAGGCGGATCTCGTCAAAATTCTCTCCGGCGTGTTCGAAGGCCGGACAACCGGCACGCCGATCGCGCTCCAGATTGAGAACACCGACCAACGATCGACCGATTACGGCGACATAAAGGACAAATTCCGTCCTGGACACGCCGACTACACCTATTGGGCGAAATACGGCATCCGCGATTATCGCGGTGGCGGTCGGTCCTCTGCGCGCGAGACCGCGTGCCGTGTTGCCGCGGGCGGCGTTGCCCGAATGGTGCTGGGTGATGGTATCTGTATTCGGGCCGCCTTGATTCAGCTTGGCCCGCGGGTGATTGATCGCGCGCGTTGGGACTGGGACGAAGTCGATCGCAACCCGTTCTTCTGCGCCGATCCGGTCGCTGCCACGGAATGGGCCGATTATCTTGATAGTGTGCGCAAGGCTGGCTCGTCGGCGGGTGCCATCATCGAAGTCGTGGCCTCGGGCGTTCCGGCCGGCTGGGGACAGCCGCTTTACCGCAAGCTGGACTCTGAACTGACCGCAGCAATCATGACGATCAACGCGGTCAAGGGCGTTGAGATCGGCGACGGTTTTGCTGCGGCGGCTCTTTCAGGCGAGGATAACGCCGACGAAATCCGGATTGTCGATGGCAAGCCCGTATTTCTGTCAAACCATGCCGGCGGCGTCCTGGGTGGCATATCGACCGGACAGGACATCGTCCTTCGCTTCGCCGTTAAGCCCACGAGTTCCATCCTCAGCGAGCGACGGACGATCACGACGGCAGGCACGGAAACCATGATTGCCACAAAAGGTCGACATGATCCGTGTGTCGGTATCCGGGCGGTCCCGGTTGCCGAAGCGATGGTGGCGTGCGTGCTTGCGGATGCAATGCTTATGGACAGAGCGCAATGTGGCGGGCCAAACCGCCCTTGAGGTT
This sequence comes from uncultured Rhodospirillales bacterium, assembly GCA_903923205.1. Taxonomy (GTDB): domain Bacteria; phylum Pseudomonadota; class Alphaproteobacteria; order ATCC43930; family CGMCC-115725; genus CAIXXC01. The sequence continues at coordinate 22,565 of CAIXXC010000095.1, forward strand.
CCGTCGATAAATCTTACGGCCGTCCTGGATTTGGCGCGTGCCGGGCCTTCACAGCGGGAACAGAATTGATGCGTTTCGTCACATGGTTCTTCGCCATCATCGGCTTTCTTACGGTCATTGTTCTCTTGCTCGTCGGATATGCTGGCTACGTTTTCAGCCACCGGCATGCCGCACCTCAGATCGCTGGCGTCTCTGTTCTCAAGCTCGATCTGAATGGTACCTTCTCCGAAGCCCCGCTCGACCCGCTTCGTCGCATCACGGGAAATCAGGGACAAAACTTCCAGGCCCTTATCAAGACAATCAAGGCCGCGGCAGCCGATGACAGAATCAAGGGCGTCATCGCCACAGCCGGTGATTCATCACTCGGCTTTGCCCAGGTCCAGGAATTTCGTGACGCTCTCGCCGGTTTCAAGGCCAAGGGAAAATTTACCTTCGGCTTTGCCGAGAGCATCGGCGATGTCGGCGGCGGCTCGGTCAATTATTACCTCCTCAGCGCTTTCGACAAAATCTGGCTGCAGCCAATTGGCAATGTCGGACTGACCGGGCTCGACATGGAGACGCCGTTCCTCAAGGGCGTACTCGATAAACTCGGTATCGAGGCTGACTTCTCTCGCCGCGGCGAATTCAAGAGCGCGATGACGCAATTGACGGAAACGAAGTTGCTACCATCCGATCGCGCCGCTCTCGATGGCCTCGTTGGCTCGCTTTACGAACAACTGGTGGCGGGGATCGCCAAGGATCGCGGAGTTGGCGAGGACAAGGTGAGAACGCTGATCGATGCCGGCCCGTTCCTGACCGATGATGCGCTCAATGCCCACTTGATCGATCGGATCGGATACCATGACGAATTCGAGGCGGAGGTTCTAAGCAAGGCTGGTGCCGGTGCCTCGTTCGTCGATTTTGAGGATTATGCGAAAGTCGCGGCGGCGGCGGCACCAAAGCCGACTGTCAAGATCGCCCTCATCCGCGCCGTCGGGATGATATCGTCCGGCAGCGACGATGATCGGCCCTTCTCGCAATCGGATGGTGTCAAAAGCGGCAGCTTGGTGGACGCCATTAACGCTGCCGCCGAAGACGACCAAATTAGGGCAATTATCCTTCGTATCGACAGCCCTGGAGGTTCCGATGTCGCCTCGGAGACAATCTGGCGGGCAACCCAGCGCGCGCGGGCGAAGGGGAAGCCCTTCATCGTCAGCATGGGCGATACGGCGGCTTCCGGGGGGTACTACATTGCCGCCGGCGCAGACAAAATCATCGCGGAACCCGGCACGATAACGGGATCGATCGGCGTATTCGGCGGCAAGATCGTGTTCGATGGACTTTGGCAAAAGATCGGCCTGACATGGGACCATGTCGCCTATGGCAAGAACGCCGATATAGCGACCTCGACCGCGCGTTTCACGCCGGACCAACGGCGCCATACCGAGGCGATGCTCGACCAAAGCTATCATACCTTTATATCTCGGGTGGCGGCCGGCCGGCACATGACGATCGAGCAGGTTGACGCGATCGGTCGCGGTCACGTTTGGACGGGCGTTCAGGCCTCGCGGAACGGGTTGGTCGATGCGCTGGGAGGGCTCGACACCGCTGTATCTGCGGCGAAAAAGGCAATCAACGCGAATGATACCGAGAGCATTGCCCTGATATCATTTCCGCCGGCGAAATCGCTGTCGCGGATGGTGCAGGAAGTCCTGTCCGATGAGGGCGGCAACCCATTGCAAGGTCACCATACCCTACTCGGTTTGGACACTGTGGCAGCGATGGCCCAGCTGGCGCTCGACCCGGATGCTAGGGCAATAATGCCACCGTATCTTTTATCGCATTAGAGCCGACCGCAACCGTCACGACCCTCTGCTGAACACGCCCAGAAGCTCTATGTGGCTTGACCACAGGAACTGGTCAACCGGCGTGATGCGATCCTGTCGCCAACCTGCCGCAACCAGAATTGCGGCATCCCGCGCATAGGTTGCCGGATTGCAGGAAACAGCCACGATCGTGTCTAGGTCGGCCCGGGCGAGAAGCTCCGTCTGCGCACGAGCACCGGCGCGGGGCGGATCAAACACCACGGCGTCAAATCGTTTTAATTCAGCCTCCAGCAAGGGGCGTGCCTCAAGATCGCGCCGCTCTGTCCTCAGCCCGGTAAGGCGGGCAGCATGGCCTGCGGCAGACAAAGCGCCGATCGCCTCGGCGTCAGCTTCGACCGCATGCACCGTTTTACCCAAGAGGGCGAGCGGCAACGAAAAAGTCCCGCTTCCTGCAAACAGATCGGCGACAACGTTGGCTTGCTTTAGCGCCTGCA
>CAIXXC010000096.1 GCA_903923205.1 uncultured Rhodospirillales bacterium
CGCGCCCCGGCGAAGAAATGCGGCGACAAGTTTTAGTACCGTGTCTTATGATCCTGAAAACTGACAACGCCGGGAGAATAATGATGAGTGCCAGCGCCGCTTTTACCTTCGAAGGTCGCGACATCGCCTGGAAGCAATTCCGTGCCCTTGAAGGTGTCTATTATCACATCCTCGGCGTCGACGTGCCGGCCGAAACGGTGGACTGGCTTATGAAATTCGACCCGGACCGGGCTTGCGTCCTTCATCGCCATACCGGCCCCTCCAAGACTTTCGTTCTTGAAGGCGAGCATCACGTTTATGAGCCCGACGGCAAGGGCAGCCATCGCCATATTGCGCGCAAGGCCGGGACCTGGGCCGTTAGTGAAGGCGAAAGCATCCACTATGAAAGCGGCGGCGGCGGCGGCGGTGTCATCTATATCTGCATGAAAGGCCATGAGGGCATCATTTACGATATCCTCAACGACGCGCTCGAAAGCGAACGCGCGATCTCGGTCCATGAATTCAAGCGAGGCTACGACAAATCGGTCGCCACCGGATGATCTTGGCGATGTGCGGACTCGATCAGGCTACCATCCTGAAACCGTATCGCATATAAAGAAAACCTCATTACTTGGCGCTATCCTGCGCACGCCTGCCGTTGACGGGGAATATATCGGGATGACCGAAACCCTCGCCCCCCCGCTTCCCTTACGCAAACGCCGATCGATCGTCCGCGCAACGTCGGACGATCCCACACGCATGAGGAAACTCTACGAACTCAGCATGCTGCTGTCAGGCGACCCCATTGAGGTGTTCGCCCATGTCGCCCGCATGATCGGCGAGTTGCTCGACGTCAAGGTCGTATGCCTGTCCGAGGTGAGAGGCGAGGAGTTGCATTTCCTCAGTGTCTATGTCGAGGGCGAAATCTTCACGAATGCAGGTGTGTGCCCGATCAGTGTGACGCCCTGTGCGACCGTCCGATCTGGCAAGGAAATCCGCGTTATCCAGGATGTGGTGACCAAGTTCCCGGCGGCGGCATTCCTCGCTGAACATAATGCCTATTCCTATTGCGGCTTCCCAGCACTTGACGGTCGTGGCGAAGTGGTTGCCGTGACCTGCCTGCTAGACGATCGGGAGCATGTGTTCCTTGAAGAAGACCTAGGGCTTCTCCGAATTCTCGGGCAGCGCATCGGCCTCGAAATCGAGCGCAGGAACATGTTGTCCGAACGGGAAGCGGCCTCCGCTGCCTTGTCCAGGCGGGAACAGCAGCACATCAGCGAGCTTGAAAAAGCGAACGCGTCGCTGCGCGAAATCGCGACAAAACTAGCAAAGCAGAGCGATGAATACGCGGCCGCTCGTGACAGCGCGGAGGACGCGAACATGGCCAAATCGCAGTTCCTCGCCAATATGAGTCACGAGCTGCGCACCCCCCTCAACGCCATTATTGGATTTGCCGAAGCCCTGGAACTTTTCAACAGCAGGCCGAATATAGCGATCAAGGCCAGCGAATATGGCGGCTACATCCGAGAGGCAGGCCATCATCTCCTGGCCATCGTCAATGACGTCATCGAGGTAGCCCGGACCGAAATCCACAATATCGACATCCAGCCTGCGATGATTTCGTTCGCGGCGACATTGGATGATGCCGTCCGCCTGTTCGGCCAGGTCATGGATCAGCGCAAGATCACGTTGAGCCGGGAAATCGCGCCGGATCTCAGCGCCTTTGCCGACCAGCGGATGTTGAAGCAACTGCTTATCAATCTGCTTGGGAATGCCGTAAAGTTCAGCCCGCCCGGCGGCCAAGTCGCGGTCAGGGCGGTAGTGGACAACGACGGTGTGGTATTCGCAATCAGCGATAACGGTCCCGGCGTTCCGCCCGGAGACCGGGAACACGTCTTCGAGCCATTCTGGCGGCAGGCCGATCCCCAGCTCCGGGGACAAGGGGGCGTTGGCCTGGGCCTGACCATCGTGAAAGCCATCGTGTGGGCCCATCACGGCACCATTGCTGTCGATGACAATCCGGGGGGTGGCAGCCGTTTCACCGTTTGGCTGCCCGGCCCACAGCAGGCGGCGTGAACCGGGAGATTGAACCCGGGCAGAAGAACCCCTACATGATCTACGCGTCGCGCCCTGCGGCCGCAATGACCATACCGGAGCGAAGCTCATGTCCGACACGCCAGCCTATACGCCACCTAAAATCTGGACCTGGAACAAGGCAAATGGGGGCCAGTTTGCTAACATTAACCGACCTATTGCGGGCGCAACACATGATAAGGAATTGCCCGTCGGCCGCCACCCCCTGCAGCTTTATTCTTTGGCCACGCCCAACGGCGTGAAGGTCACGGTGCTGCTTGAAGAGCTGCTCGCCCTCGGTCATAGCGGCGCCGAATACGATGCCTGGCTCATCAAGATCCAGGAAGGCGATCAGTTCGGCAGCGGCTTCGTCGCCGTCAATCCGAACTCCAAGATCCCCGCCCTACTCGACCGCAGCGGACCGACCCCGATCCGGGTCTTCGAATCCGGCGCGATCCTGGTTTACCTCGCAGAAAAATTTGGTGCCTTCCTGCCGACCGAGCCCGCAGCACGCGCGGAATGCCTGTCCTGGCTCTTCTGGCAGATGGGGAGTGCGCCCTACCTCGGTGGCGGTTTCGGTCACTTCTACGCCTATGCGCCGACAAAGATCGAATACGCAATTGATCGCTTTGCGATGGAAACAAAGCGTCAGCTTGACGTGCTCGACCGTCGTCTGGGCGAAAGCGCGTATCTGGGTGGCAATGACTATACGATCGCCGATATGGCCGTGTGGTCCTGGTACGGCGCGCTGGCCAAGGGCCTGATCTACGAAGCGGCGGAATTCCTGCAAGTCCAGGAATACAAGAACGTCCAGCGCTGGACCGACACCATCGCCGAGCGACCGGCTGTCAAGCGCGGCCGCATGGTCAATCGGACCTGGGGCGAGCCCTCGAGCCAATTGTACGAGCGTCACGATGCCCGCGATTTCGACACCAAGACTCAGGACAAACTCGCCGCCGCGCAATAAAAGACGGACAGGCCGGTTCGGGAACAATACCCGACCGGCCATCCCACATCTGGTCAGTGCCAAGGTATCTTAACGTGCACTCTGGCCAAAAAGGCCGAACGCGGGCAGCATCACCATTGAATCAGTCCCGCAGGTAAACACGATGCTGACCATCCCGGAAGAATTCCTGTTGCTCACCGTCGCCGATGATGACGGTGGCTTCGTGGAAATGTCCCCTGAGGCCGTGGCCGCCGGATTCATTGGTGCGGCCATCATGGAACTGGCCCTTCGCAACCGGATCGACAGCGATCTTGACCAGATCTGGGTCCACGATCGCGCGCCGGTGGGCGAGGCCTGTGTCGACGTTGTGCTGGAGCGCCTATCGTCACCAGATTTCGACCTTGATGCGGAACGGTTGATCGAGCAATTGCTGACCGAAGGTGAACGCGTTCGCGCCAACGCGCTTGAGCGGGTTTGCGAGCGGGGCATCCTACACGAGACCGAGGGTAGGTTCTTGTGGTTCCGGCGGGCGCGGCGTTACCCGGTAACGGACGGCCGCGAAATCCGCGAGGTCAAGCTGCGCCTGCTTGATGTGCTGCTCCAGAATGGAATTCCGGACCCGCGCGATATCTGCCTGATGTCGCTGGCGGATAGTTGTGGCCTGTTCCACCAGATCATTCCTGAAGAGTCTTTTGCTGCGGTCGAAGCGCGTTTCGCGGCGTTGGCCCGCATGGAACTGATCGGCCTGAATGTCAGTCGCTATATCCAGATCTTCCGGGCGACGCTGCCGCATCGCTTCATGACCTGGTGTTGACCCCGCGCATAAACGAAGAAGGCGCGCGACTAAAGAGCCGTGGTCCGTCTATCCGGTATAGAATTGCCGACTACTGAAGTTCGATTTCGGCACGACGGTTCTGCGGCTCTCGGGCGCCGTCCGGGGTCGGGACCAACAAGCCCGACTTACCAACGCCGACGGTCGAGATTGTCCTGGCGCCAACGCCGTCCCTGATCAACTCGGCCTTGACCGCAGCGGCACGGCGCTCCGAAAGTTTCTGGTTATAGCGGGCGGAGCCGACCGTGTCGGTGTGGCCGATGACATCGATTTTCGCGAGATGACCAGCGACGACGGTGGTGGCGGCCTGCTGGATGATCGACGCCGCGTCCGGCGTGATGTCCGACTTGTTGAAGTCAAAGAACACCTGGAAGGCGCGCTTTGGCTCTGGCGCTGGGGCCGGTGCGGCTGCGGGGGCGGCAATGGCGACGGCAGGTGTTGCAGCAATCGGCCGGACCGACGACGTCGATCCGAAATCGTAGCGGACGGAGACGAGCAGGGTATTGTCGAACAGATTGCCTTGGGAGAAGTTCGTGCCTTGCACGAACTTGACTTCCGGATTCGACAGCAGACGGTAATCGACGTCGAGTTTGGTGCCGTAGGCAAACGGCGTCTCAAGGCCGAGGATGCCCTGGAAGGTGAGAGTCTTCTCGCTGACGAGACTGGGTACCGGGCCACCCGCGTCGAAGCCACCGGCATGGACCGAACTGAAGCCAACACCGGCGCCCGCATGCGGCGTCATCAGGCCAAGCAGCGGATACATGTCGAAATCATAGATGCCATTCAGCAGAAAGCTGACGACGTGCAAATTCCCGCCCTGCTTGACATGGTCCAGCTTGTCGATACTGTTACCGGCATAAGCGGCTTCGAACTCACTGCGAAAGCCATTGCCAAACGACCAGCCCAATGATCCCGCATATGACGGACCAAGATTGTAGGTTGCGCTGCCGGCAGAGCTGTTGAACTGGGCACCGACACCGAGCGAGCCATAGGCCCCCGCAACCGGGTCAGCGCAGGCGGTGCCGGAATAGGCGAAAGCCGAGACCGCGCCCATCACAAGGATGGCCCGAATTTTCGTGTTGTTCTTCATAATGCCTTGAGCGTGTCGCTCTCCAAGGGAACGCAATCCACGCTTCCATAGACCGGGAAACGAGAAGCGAACAATACTGGCATTCTCGTGTTAAGGAAATCGGAAGCCGGTGATGCAAAAACAACGCGGCAATTCGGACCGACAGCCTTGGGGAAATCCAGCCTCAGATCAGCATATCGTCGGGTGGCAGGCCTAGGGCCATGCGGCCATAGCTTTCTGCCGCTGTATCGATATCGAGAAAGGCATGAACGGCGAGCATATTGATGTCCCGAAAATAGCGCTGTAACGGCGAGGTTTCGCGGAATCCGTCGCCGCCAATCCCCCGCGCGATATCGTTAATGCCATCGCGACACAGGTCAGTGATGAAGGCCGCCCTCAGCTTCATCCCGCTGCGATCAAGCAGTTCCGTCTGATCGGCCCGATCGGCCATGAAGAGTTTCAAATACGATTCGAGCAAGGTCTCAGCCGCATCGGCGCGGGCGATGGCACGGGCAAGACGCATCTGGGCCGCTGGTTTACCCGCCGCCTTGACGCCGCTGATCGTCCCCTGCCTTTCCTGGGTGCGACGTAGAAAAGCGTTTGCCGCCCCCCGCATCGCACCAACCAGCACAGGAACCACCTCAGTCATCGCAAAGGGCAGAAACGGTTTGCAATACATGGGGCTGGCATGAAGCGCTTGGCCCGGTGTCACGCCCGACATCGCCAGTGCGAAGGAAGCCGTCCGGTATTCAGGGACAAAGACGCCCTCGACTCGCATATCGTTGCTGCCGGTGCCGCGCATGCCGGCGACGAACCAGGTATCGACCAATTCTGTCTCTGCCCGGGGCACGAGGAACAACAGGGGAGCCGGGGCCGCGCCCTCCTCGATCAGGACGCCAACGAAAGTAATCCACTCTGCATGGACCGAACCGGAACTCCAGGGTGTCTGCCCGGTAATAAGATAGCCACCCGAAACCCGTCTGACCTCACGCAAGGGAGCAGCTTGTCCAGCACACAGGATATAGGGCTTGTCCGCGAAGATCTCTTGCTGCGCCCGCTCTGAAAACATCAAGGCCCGCCAGGCTGCCCCCATATAGAAGGCCCCCACCCACCCTGTTGACGGACACGCCTCGCTCCAGATGCGCGTGATCTCGGCCATGACATCGACGCCCAGTTCATGGCCGCCATAACAACGGGGCGTTAGAACCGCCAGGATTTCAGAATCGATCATATCGCGAACCGTCTCGTCGAGCGGGGCTCGCGTCGCCTCCTCCTGGAGGGCTCGCGCGGCGAAGACTGGGGCGAGCTCGCGCGCCCTCCCAATCAGCTCAAAACGATTCAATGCCATGTCTAAAGCCCACCCGGATTATAGTTTGCCGATCGCGTTGAAAAAGGCGGCACGGCTCTTCTTGCCGACGCATCTCAGCGCGCACCGTTTACCAGGACAATACACGGCGATCCTACCGACCGCGAGGAGACATTCGTCGTGAATTCAAGCATTTCTCGTAAGGTTGACCGACGGAACGAGTATCCTCTATATCGTGCCAGCCTGATACGATGTCATGGCCCCGCTGCCGGCGACCTGCTTAGCTTTGGCGATTGATCGAGGGATGACCTACCAAGAATCCGCGACATTCGCGACCTTCCTCGGCGGGCTGGGCCTGTTCTTCACGGGTATTCGCAGCCTGTCCGTGCATATGCTCCACATTGGCGGCAAGACCCTGCGGCAGGCAATCGCCACGCATAGCCAAAATCGCCTTCTCGTTCCGCTGTCCGGCACCCTCGCCGGCGCCTTTCTCCAAAGCGCGAACGGGATCACGTTCATCCTTGTGAGCATGGTGACAGCCGGGCTGCTGAACCTTGATTTGGCCCTTGGCGTCCTTGCCTGGGCCAACCTTGGGACGACGGCACTGGTGCTGCTATCGGCATCCATCAACCTGCATGTCACAATCCTCGTGATCCTGGGCGCCGCGGGGATATGGTTGTTCTTTGATCGCAGTCGCGCCAGCACGTTTCGCCCCGTCGCCGAAGCCTTGCTGGCTGTCGCGATGCTGTTTCTTGGACTGGAGTTCATCCGGCAGGCGATACTCGAACTGCGAAGCCTTCCCGGCTTTGAAGCGATCTTCGTCATCGCAGGGACATCGCGCGTGGCCTCTTTCATCGCAGGCCTCGTGCTGACATTGCCGACGCAGTCTTTCACGACGACGGCAATTCTGGCGGTTGCCAGTGCGCAGTCGGGCTTCTTACCGTTCGACAGCGCCATTGCGCTCGTCCTTGGCGCGGGCATCGGCGCGGGCCTAAGTGTCTATCTGACATCCGCCGGGATCCGTGGCAGCCATCGCCAGTTGATCCTGTTCCAGGTCGTCAATCGTTGCTTCGGCGTATCCCTGATCCTCGGCCTTCTCGTGGTAGAGCGGATTAGCGGCTGGCCGCTCCTGCTGCATCTGATCACCGGGACCTCGCAAGAGATCGGCAAGCAGCTGAGCCTCATCTACCTCGCCTGTCAGGTTGCTTCCCTGGCCGGCTGGTATGGGCTGCGTCGGCCATGTCTGCGCTTCCTAGCCTTCTGGGCACCCCCGCTCGAGATCGAGAAACTGGCCGATGCGAAATACATCTCAGGCATGGTCCCGGTCGATATCGATATCGCCCTGACCCTTGCTGCGAAGGAGCAAAGCCGGCTCGTCGAACATCTCGGCAAGGCGCTCCTGAAAGTTGATGAGGATGCCGAGCGCGCCTTTGCCATCCTCAGCGTCAAGATCGCTGCTTTTCTGACAGATGGTCTGCGCATGGCAGAACAGGATGGCGCCCAGATCACCGCCGCACAACTTGACTGGACCGCCAATCTGCAAGCCCGTAACGAAACACTGCGACTTGAGCATGAGACGCTTTGTCAGATCGCGCGGCAACGGGATGATCTGCGCGGTGGCGAGGCCAGCATTCTCGCGGAAACCCTGGTCGAGGGCCTTGGTGCGCTGTTGATGTGGACACATGATTCTGCAGTCAGCGGTGCTGCGGATGACCTCGCCATGCTCCACCAACTCACCACGAGTCGAAGCGAAGTGGTCGACAGCCTGCGGCGCGGTCTGATTCACACCGCCGAACAAGACGAGATCTATGCCCTCACCAGCCTGTTCGAGCGCGCGGTCTGGTTGCTGCAGCGTTATGCCCAGCTCCTCGGCTCCGACATGCCGGAAAATCCTGCCCCGGCTGAGCGGTCCTCATAAGCAATCACTCGATCGCAACCAAACCTGGAAAATAATCCGCCGACGATGAAGCGAAAGGTGTAGCCTTTTGGCTCGTTATATCAGTCGATCGCAGCGGAACCCACGATGCTCGCCCAGGCCTCCCAGCATGTGCTCACGACCCTGTTGCGCGCGGAAACGCAACCGGCGCACCATGCGTTGGATTCCCTACCGATCCTGGTGGAAATAGCCAGCGGGAGCATCGAGCCTCATCGTTATTTGATCGTCATCGCGGCGTTCGATCAGGTCTGGCGGATGACGGAGCCCGATGCCTGGGCCGTCCTGACAAAGAAGATTCCCGAGATATCGACATTGAGGGACGAGCGCTGCCTGCTGCTCGACGATGATCTCGCTGCCCTCGGCGGTCGAGGGCCTAAACCGAAATTGGCCGATGCGGTGGCAATCGTGACCGCGTCGCAAGCGGCGGGAGCCCTTTACGTGCTTGAAGGGGCGCGGCTCGGGGGCCGTCTGATCGCCGATCGCCTCCGCAAGGCGGGACATCCGCTTGGAAGCCCCGGTTACCGCTTCTTCGGTGATCTGCGCGACGACGTGGCCATTCGGTGGCGGCAATTTCGCAGCCTCGTCGATGCCGTACCCTGGACGACGACGGAGTGCACATCTGCATGCGACGCGGCGCGCGCGACCTTCACCGCGATCGCCAGTGCGCTGCAGGCCGAACTTGCCGATGGCTGATCTCCCGATGGCGTTCGGCGCTGCAGATCTCACGAATTGCGACCGCGAGCAGATCCATCTTCCAGGCTCGGTGCAACCGCATGGTGTGCTCCTCGCCGTAGAGCCGGCTGGCTTATCCATTGTTCAAGCTGGCGGCAATACCATCGAGCTTCTCGGTGTTGATCCTGCGGCCCTTCTAGGGCAGCCGCTCAACCGCTGGCTCTCGTTGGAGCAGACCAACGAGTTGCGTCAGACCCTTTCATCGATCGGCGCTACAACCCGACCGATACTTGCGTTCACGATGACAATGGGCGACCAGAGCCACTCCGTCGATGCCATCGCCCATGTCAGCGACGGCTATCTTGTTCTGGAACTGGAACCCCTCGTTGACAGGTCGCAGGAAGACGCCCTTGGGCTGGTGCAGGCGATGGTCCGGGCCGTCCAGCAAGCCGAGAGCGTGCGCGATTTCTGCCAGGTGGTTGCGGACGAGGTCCGGGCCGCGTCAGGCTTCGATCGCGTCATGGCATACCGCTTTCACAGCGATGGCAGTGGCTCGGTCGAGGCGGAAGCCAAGGAGCCGTCATTGGAGCCTTATCTCGGTCTGCGCTACCCGGCCTCCGATATCCCGCAACAGGCGCGCTCGCTCTATTTGCGCAACTGGATCCGGCTCATCCCCGATATTCATTATCGCCCGGCGCCATTGCTGTCCGGGGCTGACTGGCCCGCCGGTAAACTTCTCGACCTTAGCCGAAGCGTCCTGCGAAGCGTCTCTCCGATCCATGTCGAATATCTCTCGAACATGGGCGTTGCCGCCTCGATGTCGATATCCATCATCATCGACAACAGGCTCTGGGGCCTTATCGCCTGCCATCATATGTCCCCGCGATTTCTGCCTTTTCGGTTGCGCGTGGTCTTCGAGCTCTTTAGCCAGATGGCATCCTTCCAGCTGCAGACAAAGGTCGCCGCGGAGGATTTCAATGTCCGGCTGCGGAGCAAATCCATCCACGAAATGCTGGTCGTGGGCCTGTCCGGGGAGACTGATCTTGCCAAGGGGCTGACCCAGTTCAGGGATCGGTTGCTCGAATACATCCCGGCTGCTGGCCTCGGCCTGTGGCTCGACGGGCGCTACACCAGCCTCGGCGAGACACCGACCGGCGCGCAGGTTGAAACGCTGGTCGGCTGGCTCAATGAGACCATGACCGATGGGATATTCCACACCGATCACTTGTCGGCGCTGGTACCCAAGGCGCTTGGGTTCGCCGACAAGGCCAGCGGCATGCTCGCCATTTCCGTCTCTCGTTCGCCGCGAGACTATCTCATCTGGTTCCGTCCTGAAATCGTGCAAACCGTGTTTTGGGCTGGTAATCCGGACAAGAATTTTGATGATGCAAGCGACGAAATCCGCCTCTCGCCTCGCAAGAGCTTTGCCAAATGGCAGCAAAGTGTTCTCCGGCAATCGGAGCCCTGGACCAATATCGATATCAAGACGGCGGAGGCCCTTAGAACGTCGCTTCTTGAAGTCGTTCTTGAGCACATCGACCAAATGTCGCGCCAGCGTCACCGCGCCCGTATCCAGCAGGACGCGTTGATCGCTCAACTCGATGAGCGGGTCAAGGAATGGGAGACGATCGCGCAGGAGCTCAAGCGCGAAGGCGACAAGCGTGCCGTCCTTGAAGCTGAGCTTGCCGAAGTCTTGCGCAATACGGTCACGGAACAGGAGGCCGAACGCCAGCGGATCGCCCGCGAACTCCATGACAGCCTTGGGCAGTATCTGACAATCATGCGCCTCGACCTCGACAAAATTTCGCATGACCGCGACGCTACCGTCGAGATCCGGCAACGGGTCGCACGCCTGAATACCCTGACAACAGAAGCAGGTCGCGAGATCAATAAACTGGCTTGGGAAATACGCCCAACAGCCCTTGACGATCTGGGACTTCAGACCGCGATCGAACAATTCCTCGAAGAATGGGGAGAACGATCAAGCCTTCAATTTGACCTCCATCTGACTTTGAGCGACCGGCGGTTGGCGCCAGCGATCGAAACCGCGCTCTATCGGGTTCTCCAGGAAGGGATTCGAAACGTCGTCAAGCATGCCGCCGCCACCCGTGTCGGGGTAATCCTTGATGCCACGGCAAAAGAGGTCCAGCTTATCATTGAGGATAACGGCCACGGTTTTGCCCATGAAGGTACGCCGTTGGACTCCAAGCCTGCTGCGCGTTTGGGTCTCCTCGGTATTCGCGAGAGGCTTGCACTGGTCAACGGAACACTGGAAATCGAATCGTCACCGAATGGTACAACCTTGCTGATCCATGTGCCGCTATGATCGTTGAACACCTGCCAATGCCAAGAGTGCGTGTGTTGATTGCCGACGATCACCCGATCGTTCTGGCAGGGGTGAAGGCGTTAATCGACGGCGATACGAGCCTGGAGGTGATTGGCGAGGCTCGCGATGGCCGCACGGCGCTTCGTGTCGCGACCGAGTTGCAACCCGATATCGTCGTGCTCGACATCTCGATGCCAGGACTGAATGGGGTCAAGCTGGCCGAACAGTTGCGCGTAACCTGCCCGAAATGCCGGGTCCTGGCCCTGACAGTGCATGAAGACCGAGGCTATATTCGTCAGCTCCTTGATATCGGCATCGCCGGCTACTTATTGAAGCGGTCTGCTCCAGAAGAATTGATCCGAGCGATCCGGGCGGTCGCGGCAAACGGGCTGTACCTGGACCCAGCGGTAGCCAGCAAGGCACTCGGCCGCACAGCGCTCTCTCTGCATCATCCGACGCAAGGAGAAGTCCAGGACCTCAGCGATCGGGAAATCGAGGTGCTTCGCCTTACGGCGTCGGGCCACAGTAACAAGTCGATCGCCGCCGAACTGCGGATCGGCGTGAAAACTGTAGAGACATACAAGGCGCGGGCGATGGAAAAGCTCGGATTCCGCACACGAGTCGAGTTGGTTCGCTACGTCATCAGCAAAGGCTGGCTCTCCGACTGTTGAGTCATTTTGCGGTCATGTCCGGTTATTCCCGGACATGCGCTAGGGTTCTTACCTCTTCCCGGATGATGCCCACCTGCAGTCTCACTGTATCATGAGTAGTACGCACGGTAAGACACAGAACTGCGGGTTTTACCCGGGCGCGGCTGGTGACCATCTTCACAGAGATGGCTGGTCGCACATCGCCAGAGCGCAGGTCTGACGGCTATGCTCGCCCTATCCCTGGACACGGCTCAAATCCGAATTGTCTTGATCTCGGCGGATCAATCTCATACCGACAGCATTATAAGAGATATAAAAAAATCCAATATCTATTATTTATTCATTGTTCTTTCGAAACCTGGTGAATTATTCTTCAATATTTATTCTGAATTTAAAAATATCAGAAACACTATCCCCACCGTCTTTATTTTTGACTATAAATTTAGCTCTTATTTCATCAAGTCGATGATCGAAAGTTTAAAAGATATTGAAAATGCTGCGCCAGTCGACTTCGTGATCATGGATCCCCCTAAGGACCCTACTCTGCGCCTGAGACTCCAAATTCTTGGCGCCACGCTCTACGAAACCAAAACGGAAGTCAGAAGCGAGGAACTCACCCTACATTAAGAGATGCTGTGGAGCGTCCACCTCATTGGTATCTGAACACCGCCTGCCAATCTCGCCAAGCACCTGTCGGAGCCTCGCGAGACCGCGCGAAACCGCATCGACATCATGGATGTCCTGATCGCCGAATTCTCGCAGATGCCGGGCGGCGGGCGCCACGAGATCAAGATAAATCCGGTGCAGACTTACGCCCTGATTGGAGAGGGAATCCAGCCTTTCCCTGATCTGCGAGGCATCACTCAACAGCACAAATTCGGCAAAAGCGGCGATTTCATTATCGGTAACAGGCACAGCCGATCCTCGGGGAAATCCCGAGCCGTCGGGCAGATGCGCCAGGAACAATCTTGGAATGATTTCACGTTCGATGACCCGCATCAGGCCGATCATAGGGGGTTCGAGAGCCCTCACACACCGAGAAGAAGCGCCATCCGCCGCAATAGAGGCGCTTTCGTTGCGGCCCGTCTCAACCTTGCTTTCACCGACCATTACCGTCCCCGCGCCGGCATTATGTTCCCGAACGCGCCGACCACGCGAAATTGTCATGATACTCCCCCCTTGGCGGATGGCTGAACTTCGCTTGTCCTCGCTGTCCTTTTCTCGTTCCCGGCACCCAATGAAGTCGAAATCCGACAATGATACCGCTGCACTGTGTGGCTGAGAAGCCAGCCGACACCCCTCTACCTGCGTAGCATCAGCGCAGCAATCACGACAATCCCGGCGAGCACCGCCAAGCTTATCGGAAGCAGTCGCGCTCGATTGCGCTCTGACGACATAGGGGACGAGGCTTCCGGCACAAGCAAAGACGTGCCCGGATCGACCTCTTGCCCGGATTCTAACAAAGTGATCGCCGGCGGCGCGATAATCTCTTCCAACTTCGCAAAGAATTCACCTGACAATTTTTTGGCCGTCCGCTCGATCATGCCGCCACCCAACTGGCCGAGCTTGCCACCAATATCCGCCTTCACCCGATAGGTCATAAGGGTCGCGGCGCCGTCATCCTCAAGGGTGACTTGGGCGACCACTTTAGCGAAACCGACCGGGCCAGCCTTCCCGTCCCCGGTCAATGTGAATCGTTCACCCGGCACGACATCGCTTAGCCTGACGGAACCATTGAAGCGCGCCACCATCGGACCGATCTTGCTGGTCACCGTCGCGACGAATTCAGTCGGTGAACGCGCCTCAAATGTGTCGCAGCCGGGGATGGCGTCACGCAGGATGGCCGGATCATTGAGCGCCGCGAAGACTCGATCGCGCGTCGCGGCAATCCGCATTTGTTCATTCAGTTCCAAAACAGATCCTTAAAGATGGCACAATTTCAGGAGGATTGATGGGCGTCTTCAGACCAGGAGAAAACCGCCATCAATGGTCAGCGTCGTCCCCGTCACATAACCATTCTTCATGAGGAAGAGAGCAGCATCGGCAAGCTCCTCCGGTCGGCCAATCCGGCCAACCAGAAGTTTCTTCGCGATCTTTGCGATGTATTCCTCACGCTGGGCACCAGCGACCCGATCCCAGAGCGGAGTATCGACATAGCCTGGACGCAGCGTGTTGACGCGCAGAGGCGCAAGATCGATCGCGAGCGACCTGGCAAGTCCTTCGACGGCGGCACAAGCCGCCGTGGTCACGGGCGAGCCCTCATAGGGGCGTGCCGCCGCAACACCGGCGACAAAGGTGATCGAGCCATTCTTGCGCATCGTCGGCGCCGCATATTTCGCAACATAAATATCGCCCAGAAGCCGGATATCGAGTGCTTCGCGGATGACGGCCGTATCGACCTGAAGCCGCTTGGCCGCAACGGGTGCTCCCGCCGCACAAAGCACATGATCGACGGGCCCAAGATCGGCGAAGAGTTGCCTTATACCTTCCTCGTTCGCGGAATCGACGGCGACTGCTCTAGCCCCGTCACCCAGGGTGAGCTTGGCCCGTGCAAGTCTTTCGGCTGACCGGCCGGTAATGACGACGTTGGCGCCTTCATCCAGTGCAGCCTTGGCCGTTGCAAGGCCTATCCCGGAACTACCGCCGAGGATGACGACGAGACAATCTTTCAGCGAGGACATGCACATTCCTTTCAGGACGAGGCACCGCGCGACTTCATCGCGTCCTTCGCGGCCTGGATATGGCGCCAAACCGTATTGGGACGGATCGGCAATTCGTTGATCTCGACCCCGAACGGGCTGAGCGCATCGCAAACAGCGTTGACGAGAGCGCCCGAGACGGAACTCGGTCGGCCCTCGGCGCAGCCACGGCTTCCCAACGGCGTATAGGGGCTGGGCGTGCAGGTATAATTGAGCTCGATATCAGGGACATCAGCGGCCGTTGCCATCTTGTAGTTCTCGAAATCGGCTGTCAGTTGCTGACCTTCCTCGTTGAAGACGAACTCCTCGAACATCGCGTTCGAGAGGCCCTGGATGATGGCACCATGCATCTGGCCATCGACGATGAGCGGATTGATGGCATTGCCGACATCCTCGCAAGTCACCCAGCGCTTGATCTCGAACCGTCCCGTCTCCTCGTCTACCTCGACGATGCAGCAATTCGCATTGAACGAAACCATCGACTTGTCGGCTTCAAAGAACACGCTGGCATCGAGGCCCGCCGACATTCCAGAGGGCAGATCGAGCGGCATCATGATGATACGGTCGGCGAGCTTGCGGAAAGTTTCGCGCCTACTTGGGTCCTTGCGATAGACGACCTCTCCATTGACGAAGTCGAAGTCGGCAACGTCGGCTTCAATCTTCTGGTCATGCGCCAGAACCCGCGCGATCTTGTCCTTCAATGCGTCGCAGGCCTTCTGCACCGCGCTGATATAGATGGAACCAAAACGTGCAGCGATCGATCCGGCACCAAAGGGCGTGGTGGTCGAATCACCGGAGATTAATGTCGTGTCAGATGGGTCGCTCCCAACGTTGCAAAGGCGTTATTAGAAAGTTTAAATCAATCAATTGTTTATTATGAAGCGCATTTTGGGAAAATTCCTTCGGATCCAAATGC
>CAIXXC010000097.1 GCA_903923205.1 uncultured Rhodospirillales bacterium
CGGCGTTCCATCTCGGCGTTTGGGCCGGTTTCAACCCTCAGGTCGCGCGCGCGGGCAATACCTGGATCGTCGGACTGAAAAGCGGTCCGACCCATCCCGATTCACCGGTCCACCCGCAGCTTCAGGACGCCAATGACGGTACGTCGATGGTGTTGCCCGTCCTCGATCCATCCCAGCCCATTGCCATTGAAGATGGCGACACCGCCGAACAGTTGGTCGTCGTTCCGTTGCCAGAGCTCGGTCAAGGTGTTGAGACGCAGGTTTCGATTCCCGATCTCCGCGTACTCCCGAGCAATCAAGGGCTGGTCCTGAAGCTGATCGCCGATGGGCTATCGGTTCGCTCGGAAGCGCAAGATGTCATTGTCTCTACCCCAGGGGGATTATTGGTTTCGACCGAGGTCGATCGCCGCGCCGTGCGACCGGTCGCGATCGGGAAGCACGAGGCACTGGTCGATTTTACCGCCTGGCGTGGCAAGCACGCCAGTGGCGATGACCAGTTCAAACTCCGGCAGGTGCTGCAGCGGGCGATCATGGAAGCGGACCAGCCAAGCAAGACTGCGGCGCGAACCAATCTGGCAAAATTCTACGTCGGCAATGGTCTTGGGGCGGAAGCCCTGGGTGTGCTGGCCGCGATCGAAAAGGACGATGCCGAGGCCTTCGACGATCCGCAGTTGCGCGCGGTTCGGGCTGTCGCTTCCGAATTGATGGACCGTCCTGCCGGCACCGAGGCTGATCTCAAGGACAAGATTTTTGACGATGTACCCGACGCACTACTTTGGCGCGCGGCGGCTGCGGCGGATCAGCAAAATTGGGGCGCCGCCGTTGCCGGATATGAGCAGGGCTCAGACCGGCTCAACGACTACCCCGCCCCAATCCGCCGGCGGCTCAAACTCAAATTCGCCGAGGCGCTGCTCGACAATCATATCGACGACAAGGACCCGCTCCACGACAAAAAAATGGCGGCGGCTCGCAATGAAGCGCAGTCCTTGATCAACGATGTAATGGCGGACGACCCCACCGAAGCCGAGAGCGACGCCGGCAAGGTTCTGACGGGACGTATCCTCGGCGTCCAGGGTGATATCGACCGTGCCCAGGAGCTTTGGCAACAAGCAGCGGATTCACCCCTCTCCAGCCTCGCCCGGGCCGAGGCCGGCTATGCTCTGATCCTGTCCAAATATGGCGCGGGCAAAATGACTCGCCTTGATGCGATTGAGGCGCTTGACCGGATGCGTTTCGATTGGCGTGGCGATGATTTCGAGGTTCGCCTGCTGCGCAAGATGGGCGAACTACGCTACGACGATGCCGATTATCACGGTGCGCTGGACGCTTTCCGACAGATCCTGACCAACTTCCCCAATAGCCCTTATATTCCCGAAATCGCGGCGGAGATGCAGAACGATTTCACCAGTGTCTTTGTCGGCCCCAAGGCCGACACGGTGCCGCCGGTGGCCGCGCTCGCGGTGTTCCAGGAATTCAAGGTCCTGACCCCGCCCGGCAAGCTCGGCGATGCCGTCGCCCGCAATCTGATCGACCGGTTGGTCGCGATCGATCTGCTCGATCGGGCAGCGGGCGCCCTTTATCAGGAGATCACGACCCGCCTGACCGGCCTCGCCCAGGCCCGCGCGGGCGCACAGCTTGCCTTGCTCGAACTGCTCCAGGGTAAACCCGACGAGGCCCGCAAGGCCCTGGCTCTGCCATTCGATCCCGCATACGCGACTCCGGGCCTGCTGTTGCAGCGCCAGGAATTTGCCGCCAGCGCCGCGTTCATGTCCGGCGACAAGGACGGCGCGATCAAGTTGCTCGAAGGCGATTCCAGCCTCGATGCTGATCGCCTGCGCGCCGATATCTATTGGGCCAAGGGGGACTGGAAGTCGGTCGCCAGCCTGCTCGTCGCACGTCTGCCGACACCGGGCCCAAATCTTGTCCTTGACGAGCAGACCGCCGCGCTGGCCATCAATGCCGCCACAGCGATGTCACTTTCCGGCGACCAAGCCGGCCTTGCCAGCCTGCGGCAGAACTACAGCGCTGCAATGGATACAACCAACCTGAAGGGCGACTTCCAAACTCTGGTCGGCTCGGGTGTGCCCAATGCCTCCAGCCTATCGAATTTCGGCAGCCAGGTTGCGGGCTCGCGCAGCTTTCTTGAGACCTATCGCCAGAAACTGACAAGAGGCCGCCTCAGCGAGGTGCTTTCGGGATAGATCTGGCAGGTTCGCCCGGCAGGCTTGCCGCCTTAAAGCAATCGACTCAGAATCGCGCACCCGAGCATCGCGAACAGCGCCATGACCCCCGGTATCGCGATGCCCCCGAGATACGGAAACAGGCAGGCTACCAGCAGGCTCGACGCGCTCATACAGATCATCTGGAACGTGTTCATCAGCGCCGCAGCCGTCCCGGCAATCGCGGCCACCGGCTCCAACGCGGCATGGGATGCTGTCGGTGCAACCAGTCCAAAGCCAAACGTCGCCACCACGAAACACCCCATCACGACGATAAGATTGGCGTGCTGACTCACCAGCAGCACCGCCAGCAGGGGTGCCGCAGCGGTGAGGCCGCCGCCCACCCAAAGGAGCGTCGCGCTCGCCACCCGATGGGCGAGGCGTCCGGCAAGAAAGGCGCCGAGGACGATGCCGAACGCCGTCGTCGCGAACAGCCCGGCGTAGAGCGCCGCCGAGACCTTGAACACACCGATCAGGATCAGGGGCGAGCCCGCAACATAAGCGAACAGCGAGCCACCGGCCAGACCCTGCACAGCTGCAAAACCGAGCGCCCGGTGCGCTGCGGCAAGATGGCGAGCACTACGCCACAGCTCGGACAGGAGCGCGCCGTCGCGACGGTTCCGGGGCGACAGGCTTTCGGCGAAGCGAAAACGCATGGTCGCAAACAGGGCAATCCCGGCCAGTGCAAGCATCGCGGAGATGGCGCGCCAGCCCCCGAGACCGAGCAGCAAGGCGCCGATCGAGGGCGCAACGATGGGTGCCACGTTGCGCAGCATCGCAAGATTGGCAAGACGGCGACGCAGCACCACCCCTTCGAGCAGGTCGCGGCTTGCCGCCATGGCGACGGTTGGGCCGACCCCAGCGCCGGCACCCTGGATCGTGCGGGCGGCAAGCAACCAGCCAATCGACGGCGCGAGGGTGCACAGAACACCGCCAAGCGCGAACAACCCGAGCCCGACAAGCAATAGCGGCTTGCGACCATACCGGTCCGATAACATGCCATAGACGAGCGGCGAGGCCGCAAAACCCATCATGAACAGGCTGAGCGTCATCCCGGCCATCGTCGCGCTGGTGTGCAGGCGCTGCGATATCTCGGTCAGCGCCGGAAGCCCCATGTCGATCGATAGCGGCGGCAATGCCGACAACGCGCTCAGCAGCAGGATGTTGGCAAGCCGACTGCGAGGCGCGACCGCAATTGTCATCTAGGCGGGGATCGGGGGCGCGCCGGGTTTCACCTGATCGATCACCGAACGCGCGCCGCAGCAATGATGAACCGCCTGATCGACGCTGTGAAAGAAGTGATCAGCGCCAAGCAATTCGATCAGGCCGAAACGCTCGAACGCGGCGCGGGCCCGCACCGATTCCAGCCGGGCAACCGCAACCGTGACACCCTCGCTTTGATAGCGGTGGATCAACCCGGCAAAAGCCTGTGCCGCCGTATAATCGATCTCCGCGATCGAACTCGCCTCCAGGACCAGCAATTCAGGACGCTCCCCGGCCCGGCCAACGGCTTCGAGGATGCCGGTGCGGAAGGCCTCGGCGTTGAGGAACGAGACCGGTCCCTGAAACGCGACGACCCGCACCCCGGATAATCTTTGGCCAGGCTGACCGGGGGTTGGCGGCCACCAGATCGTTGTCCCGGGCACTTGTTCGAGTTCGATCGCGACAGCCCGTGTCGTGGTCCACATGCCATGCACCAGAGAGAGGATGATGCCGACTGCGACCCCGATCTCGATCGGCAGGACGACGATCGCCGCCAGGGTCGCCAGCACGAGCAGGAACTCCTCGCGGCTTTTGCCGAGGATATCCCGCAGCGCCCCGAACCGCACCAGCCTGCCGGCGACGAAAAGCAGGATTCCCGCAAGACCGGCATAGGGGACATGGGCAAGAAGGCCCATCCCGAATAGCGCCATCGCGAGGACGATCACCACGGCCACAAGCCCGGTCAGTTGCGAGCGGCCACCGGTCTCTGCGGCGATCCCCGTGCGCGGCGGGCTGGCGTTGACTGGGAAGGCACAGAACAGCGACGCCAACAGACTACCTGCGCCGATGCCAACGAAATCGCGATTGATGTCGATCGGCTCATCCGGCCCGCTCGGAAAGGATCGGATCGTGGCCGATGTCTGAACCATGACAACAAGCCCGACCATCAGGGCGAGCGGCAGTAGGTGCAGGGCGTCGTCGATCGAGACTGCGGGCAAGGCCAGACCCGGCAGGCCGCTATCGACCGCGCCGATCACGGCGACGCCGCGC
>CAIXXC010000098.1 GCA_903923205.1 uncultured Rhodospirillales bacterium
GCAGCGAAGGTCGTGGCCAATGTTCGCGTGTAGCGGGCAATCGCCGCCTTGACAAGAATCGGGCCGATCACGGGTACGTGCAGCAGCGTCCGATCGAGTTTCTCCTGCATCTGCCTCGAGCGTTTGAGGCTGTAGAAGAAGAAATAGCCCGCTCCACCCACCACGATGGCGATGAATAGGCCTTTCTTCTGCACAAACTGGGACCAGTTGATGACCATCTGCGTGAACGCAGGCAGGTCCGCGCCGAAGCCCTTGAACAGGCTCTCAAACTGGGGGATCACGAAGACGAGCAGGATCACGGTGACGATGATGGCGATTGCAAGCACCGCGATGGGGTACATCAGTGCCTTCTTGATCTTCTTCTTCAGTGCTTCGGTCTTTTCTTTGTAAAGCGCGATCTTGTCCAGAAGATTTTCGAGCGCACCGGCCTGCTCGCCGGCGCCTACCAGATTGACCGACAGCGCATCAAAATAGAGCGGGTGCTTGGCCAGCGACTCCTGCAGAGTCGATCCCGCCTCAATGTGCGCCTTGATATCGAGAATCAGCTTCTGCATCGAAGGCTTGTCGTGGCCGGCACCGATGATCTCGAACGACTGCACCAGTGGGATACCTGCCCCGAGCATGGTCGCCAGCTGACGGAAGAAGACGGCAATGTCCTCCGCGCTCGGCTTTTTGCCGCTGCCGGGGCGTGCTGCCTGCTTCTTGATGCGCGTCGGTGCAACGCCCTGCCGGCGCAGGTCCGCGCGCAGCGCGGCTTCATTGGGCGCAAGGCTCTTTCCCGAGACCTTGTTACCCTTGCGGTCCATGCCCTCCCACTTAAACGGGACGTCGGGCTGTAACGTGCTTGAGGATGCCATCGGTCAATCCTTTGTCATCTGGCGGCTGGCGGATCAAACCGTCAGTCGACCGTAACGCTGTTTACTTCTTCGAGGCTGGTGAGCCCGGCCGCGACTTTTCTCAGGCCGGACGTGCGCAGGTCCGCCACGCCCTCCTTCCTCGCCTGGTCGGCGATGTCGATCGCGTTGCCGCCCTGCATGATGATCCGGCCGATTGAGTCGGTGCAGGGCATCACCTGGTAGATGCCGACCCGACCCTTGTAACCGTCAGTGCAGTTACCGCAGCCCTTGGGGCCGAAGATGGTAACGCCGCTGGCAATCTGTTCGGCCGTGAAACCCTCCTTGAGCAGGGCTTCCTCGGGAACCGTCACTGGCTGCTTGCAGTAAGAGCACAGACGCCGCGCTAGGCGCTGGGCGATGATGAGGCTGACTGACGTCGCGATCGCGTAGGGTTTCACGCCCATGTCAATCAGTCGCGTCAGCGTCTGCGGCGCGTCGTTTGTGTGGAGCGTCGACAGCACGAGATGGCCGGTCTGGGCGGCCTTGATGGCAATTTCCGCCGTCTCAAGGTCGCGGATTTCGCCGACCATGATCACGTCAGGATCCTGCCGCAGGAATGAGCGGAGCGCCGAGGCGAAGGTGAGGCCCACCTTCGGGTTGACGTTAACCTGGTTGACGCCCTGCAGAATGATTTCCGCGGGGTCTTCGGCCGTGGAGATGTTGGTGCCCTCCACGTTCAGGATATTGAGACCGGTGTAGAGCGACACCGTCTTGCCCGAACCCGTGGGTCCGGTGACGAGGATCATTCCCTGCGGACGCTCGAGGGTGCGCATGTAGTGCGCTTTCTGCTCAGGCTCGTAGCCAAGGGCATCGATGCCGAGCATGGCGGCCGAGGCGTCGAGGATACGCATCACCGCCTTCTCGCCAAAGAGAGTCGGGCAGGTGCTTACGCGAAAGTCGATGGACCGAGATTTGGACAGGCGCATCTTGATACGGCCGTCCTGCGGGATGCGCCGCTCGGCGATATCGAGGCGCGCCATGACTTTGATGCGCGCGCTGATCTTCTGGGCAAGCTGCACCGGAGGAACCGCAATTTCGCGGAGCACGCCGTCGACGCGCAGCCGCACGCGGTACGTCTTTTCGTATGGCTCGAAATGGATATCGGAAGCGCCTTTCTTGATGGCGTCGAGCATCACCTTGTTGACGAAACGGACGATCGGTGCGTCCTCGACGTCGTCGCGGGCGACGTTCGCGGGATCGACTTCGTCCTCGCCACCGGAGGTTTCGAGGTTCTCGTAATCGAAATCGTCCTCGCCGAGCGAAGGCATGCTGGTGTCGGCCTGCTCGATCGTCTTCGAGAGCAGGACCTGCAACTTGTCTTCCTCGACCACGATCGGCTCGACGTTGAGCGTGGTCTGGAAGCGGATCTCATCGATGCCATGCAGGTTGGTCGGATCCGACACGGCGACGAACAGCCGTCGGCCGCGTCGCATGAGCGGCAGGACGCGGTGCTTGTTGAGCA
>CAIXXC010000099.1 GCA_903923205.1 uncultured Rhodospirillales bacterium
ATCCTCCAACGCCTCGGGGCCACCTTCAAGGTAGCGGTCATACCAGCGGTAGAACGTCCGCCGGGCGATGCCGATCTGGTCCAGCGTGCGCTTGGCGGGCAGATGCGATTGCTCGACGATCCTGATGATCTCCAGCTTTTCAGATGCGGGGTACCTCATTCGTCGTCGCCCCCATCCGCGATCATGCTTTTTTTAAGCAGGCGGTTTTCGAGCGTCAGGTCGGCAACGCATTCCTTCAGCGCGCGGGCTTCGCGGCGCAGGTCCTGCACCTCGCCGGTGGTCGCCGCACGGGCAGTGTCGCCGGCCAGACGGCGCTTGCCCGCTTCCATGAATTCCTTTGACCAGGTGTAATACAGGCTCTGCGCGATGCCTTCCTTGCGGCACAGCTCGGCGATGCTGTCCTCACCGCGCAGGCCATCCAGCACGATGCGGATTTTGTCCTCGGCAGAGAAATGGCGCCGGGTCTGCCGCCGGATGTCCTTCACCACCCGCTCAGCAGGGGCCTTCACCGGCGATTTTTTCAAGGAGGGTTGGGGCTTCATCTTATGGGATGGACGCCTCCCGCAATCGGGCCGAGCATATTGCCAGTGCAACCGAGGCGAGGAGTTCATCACATGCAAATGTTGGCGATCGATTTGGGCAAGCAGTCCTTTCATATCTATGGGATCACAGGCGATGGCGAAGTGGTTTCGCAAAAGGTCAGCAGGGCAAAGTTGACCGATGCGGTGACCAAGTTGCAACCGCAATCGGTCGCGATGGAGGCTTGCGCCAGTTCGCACCATTGGGGGCGGGTCTTCGAGGGGCAGGGATACACGGTGCACCTGATCCATCCGCGCTTCGTGAAGCCATTCGTGAAGGGATCGAAGAATGATGCGGTCGATGCCGAAGCCATTTTCGAAGCTGCCAACAGGCCGACGATGCGGTTCGTGCCGTTGAAGAGTGTCGAGCAGCAGGATCTGCAAGCTCTACACCGAACACGCGATAGACTGATCGTGCAGCGCACCGCGCTGATCAATCACACTCGTGGCCTTTTGGCCGAATATGGTGTCGTCATGCCGGTAGGTGCATCCCGATTCCGGCTGCTGATCGACAAGATGGTCGAGACTGCCGAACTGTCGGAACTGGCGAAGAACCTGTTCCTGAAGCTGGCCGAGGAGTATCGCGGCCTGGATGCCAGAGTCTCAGCTCTCGATGACATGCTGGCTGAGATTTGCCGGAAGGATGAGCGTTGCAAACGCCTGACTACGCTACCCGGAGTGGGACCGATTGTCGCAACCTCTCTAGTCGCCGCAATAGATGATGGCCGACACTTCGCATCGGGCCGAGCCCTTTCTGCCTGGATTGGACTGGTTCCGCGCCAATACACGACCGGCGGAAAGCCAAGGCTCGGTGGTATCGGGAACAGAGCCAATCATTACCTGAGGCGCCAGCTAATACATGGTGCACGATCTGCGTTGCTGCGGGTCGCCAAGCATGACGACCGACGTTCAAAATGGGCGCAGGAACTGCAATCGAGGGCAGGCCACAACAAGACACTCGTCGCGATGGCGAACAAGACTGCTCGCATAGCCTGGGCGATGTTGCGAAGCGGCGAAAACTACAAAATGGCCTGACCGTCCGGAAGCGGGCCGCAGTCTGATCAGAAGTTACGAATGCGAGGTGGAAGACTTGATGGTGTAACGGCACGGACCGCCGCTTCACAGCCTGCAAGGAACGATGGCCTTCGAGGCCGCTCATCTTAAAAGGCACTGAAACGAGCGGATTCCCATCATGGCCAGGGGCAAGTCTGCCTCGATCAATAGGCCGGATAGATTCACGCATCCAATGCCGGAGCAACATCGAGAAATTGCCTTGCGCGGGAGGCGTCCATAGATTCGTTCCTTCGTCACTACGACGAAGCCCCAACCCTCCTTAAATCACAACCTCAAATCTGTGCCATAGGTGCTGACGGGGGACAGGGGTTCTCCAGACCGTTCAGGATCATTTCCGCATAGATCTTGCCGATTTCCTCGGCA
>CAIXXC010000100.1 GCA_903923205.1 uncultured Rhodospirillales bacterium
CGCATCGCTAGGCTCGCTTAGCAAGATGAATACCGAGCGCGGCTTTCTGCAGTATCTGCATGATCTCGGTTTCGAGACGGCAGATCGCTGGCTCGAGACGAACTATGAACGGATCGGCTGGGAAGGAACACTCGACGTCGAGCAATTCGCGGATCACGACACCTAGCGTTCAACGTGGCGCTCAATTTGACCGGCGAGCAACACCGATCAATTCGGCGTAATGCTTGGTGACGGTCTCGGCGGTGGCTCGCACCCGTTCCCGCCTCGCGTCGCGATCATCAAGGCCGGTAAGATCCATCAAGACCTTATCGAAGAGCTGCAATGACGGCTTGCTGAGCCCGGCTCGATCCTGGGTCACACGCATCAACCCTTGGAGGCTCTGCCAGAACGTCAGAGACGCTTGGAGATCGGCGAGAACCTCTGCTGGAAGGCAGTGCTGTTCACCCAGCCGAGCAAGTGCATCGGACGTCGACCGGGCCAACACGTCAGGCCTCTTGGCGGCGTTGATGAGTTGCAACGCCTGGGCAATGAACTCGATATCAATGAGACCGCCGCGACGATGCTTGCAATCCCATTCCACAGTAGCCGGATGTTGACGGTCAATCCTTTCACGCATGTCCGCGAGATCCGCCAGGATCACATCGCCTGCACGTGGTTGAGTCAGAATGGCTCGAATCTCGTTTGTGACAGTTGCCGCTAAATCGAGATCGCCTGCGATAACCCGCGCACGGGACAACGCCGCCAATTCCCAGGTCCAGGCGTCATCGCGGTAATAGCGTTTGAAAGCCCTCAAACTCGAAGCAATCGGACCGGAATCGCCAAAGGGACGCAGCCTCATATCAACGTGGAACAGCGAGCCGGAGCCCGTCATAACTGATAATGCGGCAATCAAGCGTTGACCTAGCTTGGCATAGTAGGCCGTGGTCGCAGCGGGCTCTGGTCCATCCGTCTCTTCAACCCAGTCTGGGGTCTCATAAATGAACAGGAGGTCGAGATCCGACTGAATCGTCATCTCCCGACTACCAAGCTTGCCCAGCGCAACGACAACAAAGCGCCCGGCAAGAACACGCCCCTGGTTGTAGGACAAGGCTGTCGTCACGAGCGGCAGGACCGTCGCCACAACGGCTTCGGCGAGCACCGAAAACAAGGTTGCAGCCCGAGAATAATCGATCAACCCAAGCAGCCATTGCTCACCGATGACGCTGTGTCGATGCATCACCCACTGCCGCAACAACTCA
This sequence comes from uncultured Rhodospirillales bacterium, assembly GCA_903923205.1. Lineage (GTDB taxonomy): Bacteria > Pseudomonadota > Alphaproteobacteria > ATCC43930 > CGMCC-115725 > CAIXXC01. The sequence goes on from CAIXXC010000100.1 coordinate 1,239, forward strand.
ACTCGATCTTCAAAATAGTCGCGCGCTGGCCGCAAGGTTGCCGCCAGGTCACGCTCCAGCGTCAGCCGCGCCGCCTCGGCATCGTCGGGCAGGAGGTTGCTGAAGTCAGCCGTTAAATCGTCCTGTCGCAGCAAATTCGAGATTCCTAATCGATGCCCCGACATTCGCGCGCAACATAGGCCAGACGCGAGATATCGCTTCGTTCATCTATCGCCAGAGTATGGTTCAATCGCCCCATGCCTTACCTTTGGTAGTCGCAATCTGGTGGTAGTCGCAATCTGGTCATCTGCCATCCGCATGAGGCTGACCGGGTCCTGCCCAAGGATTGGCACGCAACTGGCCAGGCCGATACTGGCCGTGAAATAGGGAGATTCTCCGTTAAAGCCATGGGGGAGCTTCAACCCCGCCAATCCGGCATTGACGCGTTCCGCCACCCTTCTGGCGCCTTCATCGTTCGTCTGGGGCATGATCGCGACAAATCGAGCATTACCGTAGCGAGCGGCGGTATCCGCCCAGCGTTGAAGGGTACCCTTCAACATGCGGGCTATCTGTTTCAACCTGTCGTCCGACGCAGCACGACCGACATTATGAACATAGGCGGTAAAATTATCGATTTCTATCAATGCTATAGATATTGACATCCCGTGGCGCATGGCCCGATACCACTCGCGGCTGAATGTGTCCTCAAAGCAACGTCGATTACCAATACCCGTCAAAGTATCGACCAGCGACTGATGATAGAGGACGTCGCGCGCGTGCTTTAGTGCGAGGTGATTGTTGATCCGCAGCGCGAGGGCGGCCGGACGAATCGGCTTGGCAATAAAATCGATGGCCCCCAATTGCAGGGCCCGAATTTCATTGTCACCTTCATCAAAGTCGGTAAGGAAGATTACGGGAATGGCATCGGTTTGCGGATCATTCTTCAACTGCTGACATAACTCGAAACCATCCATGTCAGCCAGACGTGTCTCGAGCAAGACAAGATCGGGACCATGGGCCAGCGCCAACTCCATGGCTTTACCCGCTGTTTCAGCCCGCAGAATTTTATAATGATTACCGAGCTTGCCTTCTATCGCCGAGATCACCATCTCTTGGTCATCGACGACGAGGATCGACCGTTTCTCATCGGCAACCACAGGGTCTGTATTCTTAGGATCGGGACGGGGCGATAGCATAACAGGCGAATGCTCCGATCATCATGACCGCTTCAGCTCAGGGCGATCAGCTACGGGTGAGGTCATCAGACTATATTTCTCGCTACTTATAAAGCGTTTACCCGATGAAACGGGTCCAGGCCATCATTTGCTGCGAGGCCGACCGCTTCCGCCATGAAGATACACCAATTCAACCATGGCGTCAGTTCCAGAGCACGGGTACGCGAACCGACCTTAAGCCGATGCTGATCCCTGCAGTTTTGCGAAAGTGCGTTCATGTCGAAATCTGCACGTATCCTGTCAACCGCGACAGCAACCCCCCCGTTCATCCTCTCACAGGACGAGGTAGCCAGCCGGATCGAGGTGCTGCTGGGGGGAAGTACGGTGGAGTTGACCAGGCTCCTGCCGGTATTCAGCAATACCGGCATCGCCACGCGCTACTCCTGCGTTCCTCTCGAATGGTACGAATCAGCGCACGACTGGCCCGAACGAAATCGAATTTATCTGTCCTCGGCGCTTGACCTGCTTGAGGACGTCACCCGCAAGGCACTTGCGAAGTGCGCGTTAAACGCCGATGCGATCGACGCGATCGTCGTTGTGTCCACGACAGGGATAGCAACCCCGAGTCTGGACGCGCTTTTGATGGATCGCATGGGGCTGAAGCCACAAATTCAGCGACTGCCGATCTTCGGCCTTGGCTGTGCCGGCGGTGTCATCGGCCTCGCCCGCGCGGCGACCATGGCGCAATCCCGCCCAGGCAGTATCGTGCTTTTTCTCGTCGTCGAACTTTGCGCATTGTCGTTTCGTAAGGACGACCTCTCGAAAAGCAATATTGTCGCCTCGGCGCTATTCGGCGACGGTGCGGCTGCGGTTGTGCTGTCGACAACCGGCCCAGGGACGGCGGTCGGGCCGGCGGGGGAGCACACTTTTCCCGGCAGCCTCGGCATCATGGGATGGGATGTGATGACAGATGGGATGCGGGCGATCTTTTCCCGCGATATCCCATCCCTCGTTACCCGCGAGTTGCGTTCGGTTGCAGAAGATTTCCTAGAGCGGCACGGCCTTGGCTTGGCTGATATCGACAGCTACGTGTGTCATCCTGGCGGCGCCAAGGTTCTTGACGCCATTGCCGTTGCCTTTCGCTGCGATCCCAAGGCACTCGATCATGCCCGTTCGATCTTGCGCGATTACGGCAACATGTCGGCGGCAACGGTGATCTTTGTCCTGGATCGCCTGCTTAGCGGCTCAACCAGTTGGGATCGCGCTTTGATGAGCACCCTGGGACCCGGATTTAGCACGGCCTTCCTGGTGCTGGAGGCTGCGTGACCGCGCTTTACCTGATCGTCGGCATCGTCGCGTGTCAAAGGATCGCCGAACTGGCCTATGCACGGCTTAACGAGCGCCGTCTGCTCGCCCTGGGCGGCCACGAAATCGGACGACGGCATTACCCTCTGTTTATTCTCCTTCATGGCGCTTGGTTGTTGGCGATGCTGGTGATGATCTCACCTGGACGAAGCCCGAACTGGAGCCTGATTGGCGTCATGGCGATGTTGCAGTTACTTCGTCTTTGGGTCGTCCAGACCTTGGGGCCATACTGGACTACTCGCGTCATCACCTTGCCCAATGCGCCGCTGATACGACGCGGCCCCTTCCGCTTTCTTCGCCATCCCAATTATATCATCGTCGTCGCCGAAATCGCAGTTCTACCCTTGGCATTTGGCGCCTACGGCATCGCCCTCGTCTTCACATTGTTGAATTTGCTGCTCCTGGGATGGCGTATTCACGTTGAAGAGCAGGCACTCGCACTGCGACGTCGCCTGTGACTCCCCGTAATGCCTGGATCGGTTTTATCGCGATGAGCATCGGCATGTTCATGGCAATCCTCGATATCCAGATTGTCGCCTCCTCGCTACCCGAGATCCAGGCAGGTATGAGGATCCCTCGGCATGCCCTGAATTGGGTCCAGACGAGCTATCTGATCGCCGAGGTTATCGCGATCATGCTGACCGGCTGTTTGACACCTGTATTGTCAACCGGCGGACTCTTCACCACGGCGATAACAGGCTTCACGCTCGCCAGTGTCGGCTGCGCACTGTCTCCTTCATGGCAGGTATTGATCCTGTGTCGGACCATCGAGGGATTCTGCGGCGGTGCGATCATTCCGAGTGTATTCAGCGTGGGCTACAAGCTATTTCCCGTATCGCTGCAACCGCGAGCGACCCTTGTCGCGGGCAGCCTGGCCGTGCTGGCCCCTACCCTCGGGCCATGCCTTGGTGGATTTATCACAGCACGTTTCGATTGGCCTTGGTTGTTCCTGGTCAACGTCGTTCCAGGCCTAATCGTCGCCCTTGTCGTCGGAAGTTTGATCCGCGTGGATCGCCCGGATCTGCGAGCCTTGCGCAAGATTGATGGTTACGGGGCCCTGTCCCTTTCGATGATGCTCGCTTCGATCGAGCTATTGCTTAGTCGCGCGCCGGAGCAGGGTTGGTCAAGCGCAGAAGCACTTACCTATATTGTTGCGATCCCCTTACTCGGCGTTATCGGAATCCGGCGTTGCAGGACGCGATCCAACCCTCTTATCGATCTCGGGCTTTTTGCCGATAGGCGCTTTTCCGTCGCCTGCGGACTGAGCTTCGTTTTCGGTGCCGGGCTTTACGGCTCGGTCTACCTGATGCCGCTATTTCTTGGATTCGTGCGGGGCCACGATGCTTTCGAAACCGGGATCATCATGACCACCATGGGAGCGGCACAGCTGATAACTGCCCCTCTGGCAGCCGTCGCAGACGAACGCTGGCCGTCCTCCCGCGTCGCCTTGGTCGGGATGACTCTCTTCGCCGCCGGGTTGATATCCAACGGGTTCGAAACCCCCACGACAGACGCCAACGACCTATTCTGGCCACAAGCTCTTCGCGGATGCGGGGTCCTTTTGGTAATATTACCACTCACCCGTGTTGCCCTTGCCATGCAGCCGACACAGCGCCTTGCCGATGCGAGCGCGTTGGTGAACCTCAGTCGTAATCTTGGCGGCGCAATTGGCATCGCCGTCGTTGATACGTTAAGCACGGAACGCGCACCGGCACTCGCCAATGCACTTGCTTCGAGACTGCAGAACGGGGACCGAGAGGCCGCACGCTTCGCGGGGCTTCCGCTCGAGCGTTTCCACGGCACGCCAATCGGCCCCACCAGTGCCGCGGACCGGGAATTCGTAAGACCGCTGATTGATCACGCCGCGGCGACAATCGCGTTCAACGAGGCTTGGGTACTCCTCGGCCTTGTCATGGCCATCTCATTGCTACTGATACCATGGCTTCGACCGCGCAGGATGACGCACCCGCCTGATCTACTGTAGAACCTGTCATGAACAAGATGTCGGGGCGAGATAATGGGAATCATATACGTGGCGAAGAGCGCATCGCTCGGCGACTGGGGCAACGACGTTGGCTTGTCCAAACACCTCTATAAGGTCGGTTATGCCGAAGACCCAACGTTAGATCCAATCGAGTCCTGGTGCGGCGACACCGACTGGGCCCTGCTAAAGACGCAGCCAGCGGAGATTGAGAATGAGGATACCCTGTTCGAACGCATCTCGCGCAAAGAGAAGCTGATCGATCCACGGCATTATCCACGGCTCAAGGGAACGGCAGGAATTTTCAAAATCAGCCAGAAAAATGTTGAGAACCAGATGGTCCTCGCCAAAGCCCTGGACGGTGAGATCAGCGACGCGATTGCGCGTAGGGCGACGCGACTGAAGCCGGTAGACTTCGCCACCTACATCCTGTTACTCGGTCAGCGTGGTTGATCGGAGACTGCCCAGATGCGTCAAGCCGCAACGTTCACCATTGCACTCGTGTCCCTGATATTGACGGGTACCTGTGCGAACGGTGAAAGCGCACGCACCCTGGTAAGATCGGACCATCCCTACTGGGACGTAGGTGTCATGGATCCAGATTTGGGCCGCCTCTGCGCAACAGGCAAGTTCAATGAGATACAAATGAACCGCTTCGTCGCCCGCTTTAACGGCACGAAAGGAGGTGGCGTTCTAGGCATTGCCAAGGGAACGGGCCTCAATCTTCGAGATCCCGGGCGTAAGGCACTCAAAAGCGAGGATTACTTTTTCTATCAGGACGGCAGCAGCAGTTGCGCCGTTTATGTAGGTGGCCGAACCAGGAAATAATCGAACCCCATAATCAGCATTTGCCTGCCGTGCTGCGGATCAGGTCAGATTATCGTGACCCGATCGGCCTCCAGGCCCTTCTTGCCTTCGACAACGTCGACCCGGACTCGTGTGCCAGGCTCCAAACCAGCCAAACCGCTCCGTCGCAGGGCAGTGATGTGGATGAAGATATCCTTACCGCCCCCATCGGGCGAGATGAAGCCGAAGCCCTTCTGGGGTTCAAACCACTTTACGGAGCCGTCAAGGGAAGAGGCTGGCTTACGCGGGGTCGCCGGGCCGCTCGCATATCCGCCGCCGACACTGCTGGGGCTGATGGCAGTAGAGCTATCGACATCAAGCACGGCCAAGACCAACGGCCCCTTGGCGCCGCTGCCAATCTCGCAAACCAGCGAGGTTCCCTCTCGGACCTCCTCATAGCCGGCCTTGCGCAGGGTTCCGATCGGAAGGAACGCGTCCTGGGCACCGTCGGCGGGTGTGACGAAACCAAAGCCCTTCGTGGCGTTGAACCATTTCACCTTGGCGTCCACTTGGCGGCCAACGGATGACTCATCATTTCGAAAGGAGCCGGGACGGCGATCATACATGGCGGACTACTCAGAAATACTCACCCGGAGTAATCATACCTAAAAACGCGTCACATACCAGCCCTTCGCCGCAAAAACGGCTCCTTTTTATCATTTCTTGATACTTTTCCCGTGCCGAATCGACGTGATCATGCGGTTATTTTCGTTCGAGTCGTCACCTTCGAGCATCATCTGCTGTTGACGACCTCAAGAAACAAATCAGCATACCGCTCCAGCTTCGAGCGTCCCACACCGGCGATGACGGCGAATTCACCGCGAGTGGATGGGCGTTTCGTCACAATTTCAGCCAGCGTGGCATCGTGGAAAATGACATACGGCGGCACCCCTTGAGTCCGAGCAAGCTCCGCCCGACAGTGCCGCAGCTCCTCCCATAGGATCGCGTCCTCGCCCTGGAACGCAGCAGGATTGCTGCGTCTCGTCGACACTGCGCCCCCACTTTTGGGCTTCAAGGAGCCACGTTCCCTATCGGCGCGCAGATGGACCGTTTCAAGCCCTTTTATGACAGATGCTCCACGAGGACCGAGCATCAAGCCGCCATGCCCCTCCATGTCAACGAGGAGATACCCCCCCGCGACGAGTTGTCGGAATATCGACCCCCAGGCGGGACGGCTCAAATCCTTGCCGACACCGAATGTTTTCAACTGATCATGCCCCCAGCTCTGCATACGTTCGGTCAATTTGCCGAGCAGGACATCGGTAAGATGCTGCACCCCGAATTTCTGCCCGGTGCGATAGACTGCGGAGAGCGCTTTCTGCGCAGCCTCTGTGGCATCCCATTGTTTGACTGGCGCCAGGCAGGTGTCACAATTGCCGCAGTTCGCCGGGGGTGTTTCACCAAAGTAAGACAGTAACACGCGGCGTCTGCAGTCTACCGTCTCGCAATATCCGAGCAATGCATCGAGCTTCTGGAGCTCGACCCGTTTCTGCCGGTCGTCCAGTGTCGAATCCTGTGTCATCTGTCTGAGCGCGATCACATCTCCCAGTCCGTACGCCATCCAGGCGTCCGCAGGCAGTCCATCCCGCCCCGCTCTCCCCGTCTCCTGGTAATAGGCTTCAAGGCTCCTCGGCACGTCGAGATGGGCGACAAAGCGCACATTCGGCTTGTCGATACCCATGCCGAAAGCGACCGTCGCGACGACAATAATGTCTTCCTCACGAAGAAAGCGCTCCTGGTTCCTTTCGCGAACGGCGGCATCGAGCCCTGCGTGATAGGGCAAGGCGATCCGACCGTGATCGGCGAGAAACGCAGCCACCTCATCGACCTTGCGGCGCGACATGCAATAGACGATGCCTGAATCCCGGGGATGATCGTTGCGCAGGAAGGCCAGAAGCTGATGCTTTGCCTCATTCTTATCGACCAGTTGATAGGCGATATTTGGCCGATCGAAACCGGCGACGAACCTCCGCGCATGCTCGAGCTGCAACCGCTCGGCAATATCGCGTCGCGTCGGGCCATCCGCCGTCGCCGTGAGCGCCACGCGGGGGACGTTCGGAAACCGTTCGTGGAGGACCGTCAATCCCCGATATTCAGGGCGAAAATCATGACCCCATTGCGACACGCAATGCGCTTCGTCGATCGCGAACAACGCGATCTTCAATCGCTCCAAGAAATCGAGGAAATGCGGCATCACGAGCCGTTCCGGCGCGACGTAAAGCATGTCGAGCGCACCTTCGCGCGCCTGGGCTTCGATTGCCTGAGATTCGCCGGGCTTCAGGCTTGAGTTGAGAAAGGCCGCCCGCACGCCCAACTGTCGCAGCGCATCAACCTGATCCTTCATCAGGGCGATCAGCGGCGAAACGACAACACCGAGACCCGGGCGAACGAGTGCTGGAATCTGATAGCATAGCGACTTGCCACCACCGGTCGGCATCAGGACCAGCGCATCGCCACCATCGACGATGTGGCTGATAATCTCGGCCTGTTGCCCTCGGAACGAGTCATAACCGAACATGCCCTGAAGCAACTCCAAACAGGGCGCCAAGGGGTCATTCTCAATGGAATTGGCGGGCGGGTTCATCAATGCGACGCAGACCGATGTGATGATCCCAAAATCAGTGATTTCGGGATCACGGATCTCGGTTTCTGGATGGCACCAGCTTCAATAAGTTAGTGCGCCGAACGGTTCGGGGTCCGTTATCTCGAACCGCCACGCGCGGGACACTAACGGGACGCCGGACCAATGGCGAGAGGCAATGTCCCACGGCGGGGTATCCACTCGCCTTGCCTACACAAACTTACGCCGCCAGGTACGAGCCGCCCGTGACGAAAATCACCTGACCCTGGATCATCGCGGCAGCAGGGCTGGCGAGGAATTCGATCAAACTGCAGTAATCGTCATCGGTCACATTGCGACCGCTGGGATTAGTGGCCGCCGACTGCGCCATGATCTCGTCTGTCTTGTCGCCATAGACTTGCCGCAGCGCCGCCGTATCGACAGCGCTTGGCGCGACGCAATTCGCCCTTACGCCAAGCGGCGCCAGTTCTTGTGCAAGATAGCGAACCAGACATTCGGCAAGAGCCTTGCCGACACCGACGGCCGCATAATTGGGAACGACGACCCTCCCGCCCCGGCTTGAGAGAAAAAATACGGTGCTGCCGCGAACGAGCAATGGTTTCGCGTGCTGCACCACATAGAGCAGCGCAGTGCCGTTAAGATTGATCGCTGCCGTGAAGGCCACAAGATCGACCGACATCAGTGGTTCGATGACGACGCGAACCGCACAATGGACAATCTGGTCCAGTCGATCCGTTCGCGCCGAAACAGCGGCGATAACGTCGCCGGCGCCTTCCGGGGTTCCAATATCGCCCTTGATCAAATGACAGCTCGCACCAGCAGCCTCAATGACGGCCTTCGCTTCTGCGGCGGCGGCGTCGTCGGCAAGGTAGTTGAGGAAGACATCAACCCCAGGCGTGGCAAAACGCTGCGCAATGGCGAGGCCGATGCCCTTGGTGCCGCCGGTGACGAGAATGGCCATGATGATACTCCCGATGTTCCGCCGATCGGGCGGTCTGTTTGTTATCGGGCTGCACTATACCGACGGGCCGAGACCACGAAACTGTTAATTTTCTCGCTCGGTCCACCGCTTTGGCAGTCTCACGAGCGCGTAACCCTGATCTGAGCGAGCCGATCGAAGGCATCCTCCATCTCAGGCGGGAAGCCGCGCCGCTCGACGAAGGCTGGACCACCGGTGTTGCGAGTCATGGCCAGCTCAAGTGCCCGTACCAAGAGGTCGCAGATCGAGATATCTTCCTGCTCAAGCGCCAGATTGAGGGCATAGAGAATACGATCGCTGAGACGCGGTGAAATCCCCGGGCCCTCGGCGTGCTGGTCAGATGGTGTCACGGCCACGCTCAACTCCCCGGTTCCGCCCTGAGTGCTGCTCAAGGCACCTGCACTAGGCTTTGTTGCTTAACGCCGATCCTAGGAGACGCTCGACCCCTTGTCCACCGCACGAGGGTCGTGCTTACCACGCTGGACGGCAACCCCGGAGTAAGGCCAAATCGCGTTGGCGAATATCGGGTACAACAATCATAAGAAGAGGTTAGCTCATGAATCCAAAGAAAGAAGGCAGGCTTGCCGGTAAGATCGCCATTGTCACCGGTGGTGCCTCAGGCATGGGGGCCGCAACCGCCCGGCTGTTTGCGGCTGAGGGCGCCAGCGTCGTCGTGGCCGATATACAGGTCGAGTTGGGCGAGGCCGTCGTCAGAAGCATCGCCAAGGCCGGCGGCACCGCCGAATTCCTGCGCGCCGACATGGGCAGACATGAAGAAATCAAGGCGATGGTCGATTTCGCCATTCGACGCTTCGGGCGACTGGATATCCTGGTCAATAATGCAGCGGTGGAAAGCGGGAAGACTGAGGTCGATACCTCGGAAGAGGAATGGGACCACATCATGGATATCAATGTGAAGGGCGTCTTCCTCGCGACGAAATACGCCGTCCCCGCCATGAAACAGAACGGCGGCGGCTCGATCATCAATATATCCTCGGCCTATGGGATTGTGGGATCGCCGGGTTTCGCCGCCTACCATGCATCAAAGGGCGCGGTCAGGTTGCTGACCAAGAGCACCGCCGTCACCCATGCCCGCGACGGCATCCGCGCCAATTCGATCCATCCGGGCGCCGTCGACACGCCGTTGCTGCGCAAGGCCATGAACGCCTGCATCGACCCGAAAGAAATGGAGGCAAGGGTAAAGGACAGCACCCCGATCGGCCGCTTGGGTCAGCCGGAAGAAGTCGCCTACGGCTGCCTGTTCCTGGCCTCGGACGAGTCGAAATTCATCATCGGGGCTGAGCTGAGCATCGATGGCGGGATGGTGGCGCAGTAGATTTACCAAAGGCGGAGGAAACCGACTGGCAGGGTGTGTATCACACGGCACAACCCTGCCCTCCTCCTGCCGTTGCGATCTCGTGCTGCGGCGCAACATGTGATATCAAGCCAACATCATGTTGAGCATTTCTTCCCTGACCTATCGCATCGCCGGGCGCACCCTGTTCGACGAAGCCTCTGCCTCGATCGCCGCCGGCCAGCATATCGGTCTCGTCGGCAGGAATGGCACCGGCAAATCGACACTGTTCGAGCTTATTCTTGGCCATCTGCAGCCCGATGGCGGGAAGATCGAACTGCAGACAGAATGCAAGATCGGCATCGTCGCCCAGGAGGCTCCGGGAGGAACCGAGACACCACTCCAGGTCGTGCTCGCCGCCCACGCCGAGATGGCCGAGCTGATGGCCGAGGCCGACCGCGCCGAGCATGGCCACGAGGACCCACACCGGGTCGCCGAAATCCACGCGCGCCTTTATGAACTGGAGGCGCACAGCGCGCCATCACGCGCAGCCATTATCCTATCGGGCCTCGGCTTCACCGAAGAGATGCAAAATCAGCCAATGTCGAGCTTTTCGGGTGGCTGGCGCATGCGCGTGGCCCTCGCCGCAGCATTGTTCAGCCAACCTGAACTTTTGCTGCTCGACGAGCCCACCAACCATCTCGACCTCGAAGCTTCCATTTGGCTTGAGAACTATCTAAAGGCCTACCCCCACACTTATATTCTGATCAGCCACGATCGCCATATTCTCAATACGGTGGTCGACCGCATCATCCATCTCGATGGTGGCAAGCTGATTTCATACGCCGGCGGCTATGACGGTTTCGAGACCGCGCGTGAGGAACGCCTACTCCAAGGCAAGGCAGCTGCCGCGAAACAGGAAGCGCGGCGTCAGCATCTGCAAGCCTTCGTTGATCGCTTCCGTGCCCAAGCCACCAAGGCTCGCCAGGCGCAAAGTCGGCTGAAGATGCTGTCTCGGCTCACGCCGATTGCACAAATGGCCGAAGATCCGACCATGGAGCTGGACTTCCCCAATCCGCCACCGCTCAGCCCGCCGCTCATCAGCTTCGACCATGTCTCGGTTGGCTACACACCGGGAAAGCCAATTCTTAAAGGCATCGATATCCGTCTCGATCCCGAAGACCGAATTGCCCTGCTCGGCGCCAACGGTAATGGCAAGTCAACCTTTGCGAAGCTGCTGGCAGGACGCCTACAACCGATGGCGGGTGCGCAATTCCGCACCGGAAAACTGCGCATCGGCTTCTTTGCCCAGCATCAGATCGAAGAGATGGAAGCCGAGGAAAGTCCGTTCCAGCATATGTTGAACCTGATGCCAGGGTCGACGGAAACGCAAATCCGATCGCGGCTTGGTCGTTTTGGCTTCAGCCGCGACAAGGCCTTCGTCAAGGTGAAGGAGTTATCCGGTGGCGAGCGGGCGCGGCTCAACTTTGCCCTCGTCACCTATGACGCGCCACCAGTGCTGATCCTGGACGAACCAACCAACCATCTTGATATCGACAGCCGCCGCGCGCTTGCGGAGGCGATCAACGCGTATACCGGCGCCGTCGTTCTCATCAGCCATGACTGGAACCTCCTGGAACTCACGGCCGACCGATTGCTCCTCGTCGCAGATGGCCAGGTAAAGCCGTTCGATGGCGACCTTGAGGACTACCGCAAGTACATGCTCAAGGGCGCAGGCAGCAGCAGGTCAGAGCCCTCGCGGGGCAAGCAGAATGGTGGCGACCGTCGCAAGAGCCTTGAGCCGTTACGCAAGGCTGCGAAAGAAGCCGAGACGCTGCTGCAGAAGCTTGCCAATGATAAGAAACGGATCGAGGAAGAATTGTCGCGGGCGACACTCCCGGTTCCACGCAGGGTCGACCTCAATCGCCAGCTCGTCGAGTTCAACGCCCGTATTACCGCTGCGGAAGAGGCTTGGCTCGAAGCAGCCGATGCGCTGGAACAGGCAGCGGCGTAGCACGCGCCTGGATATCGGAGCACCGATGTTCTACCGCAACGCCGTAATCCTCGGCCTGATTTCGGCGATCGGGCCCTTTGCGATCGATATGTATTTGCCCGCCCTCCCCTCGATCGGCCACGCCCTGGGAGCTGGGCCCGCGGCGGTGCAGATGACCCTCACCGTGTTTTTCATCGCGCTTGCGACCGGACAATTGATCTACGGGCCGATCGCCGACCGCATTGGCCGCAAGCCGCCGCTCTATGCCGGGCTTCTGTTGTTCGCCTTGAGCAGCGTGGGTTGCGCGCTTGCTCCAGATATCAGGACCTTGATCATTTTCCGGTTTCTTGAGGGTATTGGTGCTTGCGCCGGTATGGTCATGCCGCTTGCGATTGCGCGCGATCTCCATACCGGGCCGGCGGCGGCGCGGCTGATGTCGCTGGTCACTTTGGTGTTCAGTATCTCACCAATCCTCGCACCGCTGGTCGGTAGTGCGGTTATCGCCTGGTCGGGGTGGCGCGCGGTATTCTGGGCGGTCACCCTGACAGCCGTATTCGGCATGGCATTGATCGCTTTGTACCTGCCTGAGACCAACCGCGCCGAAAGCCACGCGTCCGGAGCGTTCGCAACAGCGTTCCGGGGTTACCGAACCCTTCTACGTGACCGCCATTTCCTCGGCGTCTCGTTGATTGGCGCCTTCGGCATCGCAAGTTTCTTTGCTTTCCTGGCGAACTCGTCATTCGTGATGATCGGCCATTACGGCCTCAGCCCATCGCAGTACGGGCTTACCTTCTCGCTGAATGCCGCGGCCTTCATTGGCGTCGCACAGTTCAATGGCGCGATCGGTCGCCGCTTCGGCCTCAAACGGATGGTCAGTGTCGCGGTCGTGGTCTTTGCAACCATCATGATCTGCCTGCTCCTCATTACCCTGGCTGGGAGCGATAACCTCTATGCCCTCATGACCCTGTTGATGATGGGCTATGGCTGCCTGGGGTTGATCAACCCGACGATTGGCGTCCTCGCACTTGAGGATCATGGCCCCATCGCAGGAACGGCTTCTGCCCTGCTCGGGACGATTCAATTCCTGATCGGTTCGTTGGTGATGGCCTTCGTCGGCTATTTCGCAAATGGCGATCCCTTGCCCATGATTATAGGCATTGCCGGTTGCGCGATCTGCGCCCTGCTCTTAACAAGATTTACGCTCGGTGGGAACGACACGAGCGACGCATCAAGGCGTTAGACCCACTACCGGGGACACCATAAAATCGGCATCAAGACGGGCGATTTCGTGTTCGCCAAGGGCGATGTACCGGGCTTCGATCCTCTCGCCGCCTATCACAGGCGTCACGCCGGCGAGTCCACCAGTTGTTACCAGATCACCGCTTCGTAGCCCGCCAGATCCAGGGCGAACGGCCAGATGATTGGCAAGCCATGTCACGAGACGCAAAGGGTTTCCCGCAGGATGACAATCTTGCGCGACTTGATGGCAAAAGCCATCGATCCAAAGTTCCGCGCGCAGATGACGAAAATCGATCTGCCGCCAGACCGGAACCCGTTCACCCACGATCACGGCAGCGCCGAAACCATCCGCGAGTTGCTCCATCGGGCTCAATTGCGAACGGTCGATAAAGCGACCACCGACAAGTTCGACGAGGGGGCAGAAACCATCAACCGCCACCCGGATATCGTCGATATCGTAAGCGTGCTCGCGCTTCGGGAGATCGGCCCCAATGTGGAATGCGAATTCGATCTCGACCCCCGTTCCCAGCAATTCGCGCGGCGACGGAACTTGACCCCCTGCAAAGACACGAAAATCAAAAAGCGGCGCGCAGGTCACAAGACCATCGGCCGGGCTACAGCCCACTTTCCACCCAGCTGCCGGACCCTTGGCCGATAGGACGAGATCCTGAACGGCATAGGCGTCCTCAAGCGCCACCGGCCGCAACTCGGGTTCAAGCCGCTCGATCGACCGACCCATTGCGTAAGCCGCGACGATCGCCTTCGCGGCCTTGTCCAAAGCGCCGGCGTCCATACGCGGGACAATCAGTGATAATTCTGCCCCGGGATAAGGCCACCAAAGGGGACGCTGGCGTCGGGCGCGGAGAAATTATGGTCGCTGGAACCGAGGAATGGCGTGCGACCCGCCGCGTTATCATATCCGGATTCACCGGCTACGCCAAAATGAGACCCCTGGGCTTGATCAGGGTCCTGAAACCCGGGCGAACCGTCAGCATTGCGCGAGATGTGCGAATCATAGGTGAGCGCACCGGCAGCACCGGCCCATAAAAACGCGAAGGCCAGCCCAGCGATGGCAAAAAGCCGCGATAGATGCATGATATCCTCCACCATTTATGTCCCAGGAATAGGTGAGACGCCCGCCCCCTCAAGTTTGGAAGCTTGAGCAAAGCTTTTATATCAACCGAAGTTTCGAACCTGTCCAGTTTCCCCTTGTCGCATGCGCCACCAGCGAAGATACCTTCTGCCCATGAGTAATTCTTCCTCGCCCGATACGCTTCTCGATGCGATCCGCTTCGATGAACATGGTCTCGTCCCCGCCATCGCGCAACAGCACGACAGCGGAGAAGTTCTCATGGTCGCCTGGATGAACCGGGCCGCCGTTCAAGAAACCCTGGAAACGGGCCGCGTCTGCTACTGGTCGCGGTCACGCCAGTCGATGTGGCGGAAAGGGGAATCCTCAGGGCAGGCGCAGAAACTGATCGCCCTTAGGCTGGATTGCGATGGGGATACGCTGCTATTGCAGGTCGATCAGCTGGGCGTGGCCTGCCACACCGGGCGTCGGTCTTGCTTCTATCGTGCGGCAGACAATGGCGTCTGGGTAGAGATCTCGCCGGTCCTGACCGCGCCTGAAATTCTTTACGGCAAGGCCGATTGAGGCCGATCAGGGATCCAGGCAGACAAGGGTCTGGGCCACCTTAGATTGGAGCGTCTGGACAACCTGCATGCGAGTGCAGCCGTCATTGTAGACATTGACCGTTTGATTATAGCGCGCCACCTGCGCCGCATAGGCCGGCTGAACACGGCTGTAAAGGTCACGGTCTGCTCGCTGGCTCTCCTCCAGAAGCCGGCGATAGGCAGCAACCTGCTCACCATCGTCGGGTTTCAAGAACGGCCTTGCGCGGGCGAGAGCTGCCTCCGTTGCCTGGTCATGGGCTTTCGCGGCACGAAATTGGCGATCGAGCCGTTCGAGCAACCCCTTCTCCTTGGACAGATGGCGACCCATACACAGGCAACGCCCAATGATCGCCGGGTCGCTCACCAACAAGCTCGGCGCTGCTGGCTGTTCGCCTTCGATGACCGGCGCTTGCGCGTGCGCTCCGTGCACCCAAAGCAAGGCCAGACTAATGATCACTGGTCGAGCAACGAGGTAGCCAAACCGACCCTCCATCCAACACTCCTTCCAGCGGTGATCGCTACAGCGGATTGAAACCGGCAACGCTCTCGTCAAGAGGACCCAGTATCATGGCGCATCATACGCTCGGGGCGTCGACGCTGATTATAATATCCATTGAGCACGCCGAGGGCGGCAACAAGGATCCCTGTCGCGACCTCTTGGCGCAATGTCCGTCCCGCGCCCCATACCTGCCTCAACGACCAGTCCCGCAACGTCGATTCCAAACCGACGACGTGCCAGACAATGGAACCCGCCGGCGTCGATAACCCACCAAGATGGTTCATTGCATTCCAAACACGTTGGCGCGCGTCCTCGACAACGTCGCGTATCTCCTCACGGCCACCCGCCCCCCGCGTACGGCGCAAATCCGCCGCGCAGAGGGGCTCAAATTGGGCACGGTGGAAATCACGCCGAAATCGATCCGCCGAATCACCACAATCGACCTCGATCATTCCGCCCCTGATCAGGCGCCCAATCGTGTCAATGGCACGGCAATGGGTCACGGGCCATCCATCAGCATCACGCTCTGTAACCCGTTCGACGGGTGACTGAGCCAGACGTTCCGGGCTTGGCAGTATATCCAGGGCCGCAGCTCTGGTGGCCTTTGTCATTGTATTTGATCTTGTCACTGGTTTCGGTGGCATATGTCTCTCCGGAACGTAAAGTGAACACATGATAATCACCAATTCAGAGTTTTATCCATCACATTTTTCCATTTTGGATATTTTTCTTGCGCCAAGCCGCCCCAACGCGTACGCTAAGGAAATGATGACAGTGCAGAATCCCTTGCGCTCCTACCGCCGCCAAGCAGGCTTGACGCTCGAACAGCTCGCCCGCCTGGTCAGCACGACGGCTGCACAGATTAGCAAGCTAGAGAAAGGGGAGCGCCGCCTGACGGTCGACTGGATGGCGCGGCTGGCTCCACCGCTCGGGATCCAGATGGCCGATCTTCTGTCGCCCGTTCCACCTTCCCCGCCGTCTAAGGAACCTCCCCTGAACGCCCTTCTGCCGGGTGGCGATGCCTCTTTCGCTGGATTTCCGATCTCCGGGGAACCGCGGGATTTCATCCCGGTGCGCTCGGCTGGCCGAGGCGGAATTGAACAGGAGATGTTCCTGCAGGACGGTCCGATCGATTACATTCGTCGACCACCCTCACTGGCGCAAGTCCGCGACGCCTACGCCATCTACGTTGTGGGCGATAGCATGCAACCCCGCTTTCGCCCAGGGCAGCTCCTGCACGTCAACCCATTCAAGCCACCCCAATCCGGCAGCGGCGTTGTTGTCACCAAAGCGAGCGGAGCGGTTCTTATCAAGGAATTCGTGCGGCAGGACGCCCATAGCGTCCATCTCCGCCAATACAACCCCGCCGATACGTTCTTCTACAACATAGATGAGATATCCGCGGTGCATATGGTAGTCGGCCTCCAAGAGCCATAACCAGCCTCATCGGCACCGTGCACGGCGCGTATCCCTACTCGGCAGCGGCGATCTTTTTTGCCTTATGATGGTGGGTTTTCGTCGACGCGTTCTGGATTTTCGGCTTCTTCGCCTTGCACACTTCGCCGAGTTCTCCCAGATCACGAAAATGAGCCTGATTAAAGGCGATCGCAACAGCCTCTAGATTGGCCGAGCTGGCTCGCTTGACCTCCGCGAACAAGAGGTCCGAATCGGCACAATAGCTCATCGAGGTCATGCTGCGGGACTGCGCGACATTCTCAATCCGCGTGGCGAAGCGATCCATCTTGTCCTGCCAGGCACCGTGATAAACGCGCTTGAAATGGGTACGGAACACCTCGCCGTTGCTCTTCACGCCGTCGCTGGAACGCTGGATGAAGCCGTTGTAGTCACCGTCATGATTGTGACCGACGACATTCTTGCACTGGAGTGCTGCGTCCTGAAGAAACTCCTGCATCACCTTGACGTTGAAGGCTGGCCATTCTGCCGCAGTGTAACATTCTGCGCGCGCGACTGCCGGACTCATGGAAATTCCCACGGCACAGAGACCTGCGACCAACGATTTGAAAGGCAACAACTGGACCCCCTTTTTGGCATTTCTCTAGAGCGACCTCTATAGGCCGGTCCTCTCCAAGCCGCAAGTCAGCGACCATAGTAGGGTCTAGGTGATCAAGCCTAAACCCTTGATTCCATATTGTTCTATAACGGGAACCAACTCCGCATCCGCCGACGCAAAGCGACAAGCGGGACAGATCGGCCATTTTTCCGCGACCGAGTCGTCTACGCCTGGCGAGGCGCAGCAGGCGCATCATTAAACAGTGTTCTGAAGTCGCCTGCAAATTCGGTCGGGCCGACATGGATCAGTTTGCTGTCGAGGTCGGCCCAGATCTCGCCCCCACTATCCACCCAGCGCTTGCAGAAGGTGTAATCCTCGCTCAGGTAGACACCCGTATCCGGATCGATGACGCAATCGAAGAACGCGTGACGCACAGCGCTCCCGGTCGTGAAATTCTGGATCGTATGAAGGTCGCGATAGCGAATTTCGGGGTGACGCTCAGCAAGTTTGGCGAATACCGCGCGCCGGATCATCAGGAAACCATTGCCAAGATACCGAACGCGGACGAAGCCATCACTAAGCGGAACCTCGCCCGAATCAAGAAAATCGACGACGTAATTGAGACTGCCGGCGAGTGTCGCGTTCGGCGTCGTCGCAAGATGCAGCTTGATCCGCTCCCAGTTGATGCCCTTGATCGGATAGACCGCGCCAACGACATCATGATTCGCCCTCAGCAGCCTGAAGACTTGTTCGGGCGTAAAGCCGATATCAGCATCGATGAACAAGAGATGGGTGGCCCCAGGTTCGGCAAGAAATTCCTCGACGATGATGTTGCGGGCGCGTGTGATCAGGGCATCGCCCGATAAAATCCGAAATGAAAGCTTGATCCCCGCGTCGATGCACGCCGCCTGAAGGTTAAGCATCGACATCATGTAGCGATGGGTGACATTGCCGCCGTAGCATGGGGTACCAATCACCACATGGGGTGAAGGATCAAGATCGGCTGGCATCGTAGGCTCTCCTGCGGGCGGTGATGCCGGAGTGTCGCTGCCGAAGACGAGGATTTCATTAAGAATCGAAACGGCGCGCCAGAAATCTGACGCGCCGCAAACGAAACGACCTGATTGCTACGCTTAGCGGAGCAGGTTCAGAATCGACTGCTGCTGAGTTGCCGAGGTACCGAGAACCGAGATACCGATCGATTGGCGCAGCTGGAGAGCCTGGCTGGTCGCAGCTTCGGTGTTGAGATCGGCGAGTGTCAACTTATCGCCACCACCCGAGAGCGAGGCCGAGTAGTTGGCCGAAAACGTCGACCGCGCCGTGAGGATCGCGACGTTGGTACCAATGATACCCGAAATCGCGTTCAACTGGTTGATCGCCGCGGCAACGCGGTTGATGGTATCGGTAAACACCGCCTGTGCGACTGTCGCCGCGAGGCCACCCGCCGTACCGGAGATGAGCACCTGGCTGAGGCCGGAAAGAACGCCAACACCAGCCGAACCGGTACCAAACGTCTGCGACGTATAGACCAGCGCGTTGAAATTGATCGAGCCGTTCAGATTGAATAGACGGTGCGATGACGTCGAATTGGTGAAGAGGCTGCGGCTGGTGCCGGTACCGGTCGCCGCCAAGCTGAAGCCATTGATGACCAGTGAGGCTGAGGTGCGCTCAGAGAACTGCGTGGTCAGGCTCGTTGCGGAGCTGGTGAGCAGGTTGAGACCTTGATAGCTCGCGTCCTTGACCAACTGCGAAATCTGCTGTCCGAGTGTCGTGATCTGTGTCGTCACCGACCGAAGATTCGACGCTGACGAACCACGTGCGCCCTGCAGAGTACCTTGAAGCTGCTTCAGCAGGCTGCCAATGGCGCTTGTTGCGGTCAAGGCCGCGTTAGCGGCCTGAACCGACTGATCAATATTTGCTTTGTAGGATGTGAAGCTCGTGGCGCGGTTATAGAGAGACTGCGACTGGAAATAAGCCAACGGATCATCAGCGGCAGAATTTACCTTCTTGCCGGTGTTGAGGACGTTGGTTGTACGATTGAAGAGACCCGTAATGCTCTGAAGGTTGAGCAGGGTAGAGGTCTGGGAGGCAGATAGCGTAACGGACGACATAGTATTTCCTTTCAGGACGTTGCAGCGCTTCTTTAGAAGCACCGGCCCATTTTGGGCGGATCGACATCAGCGAGTATGCGAGAAACTCGTTAAGAAAATCTTTCAGACCTTTTGGTCGGAATTTTTTCCCCTCCCTGATACGATCATTACGTTCTCACGCCTGCATCGCGATGGCAACACTAGCTATCGGCTTCGAAAGGCGTGATTGTGCGGCATAGTGTCGCATATCAATTACGGATACAAACGTTCGCGCCGCCAAACCGCGCCCTCGCGCTTGAAGGTTATACGATCATGGAGGCGATGCGGACGGTCCTGCCAGAATTCGAAATAGCGTGGCACGAGTCTCACGCCCCCCCAGTGAACCGGTCGGGGCACCTGTTGGTCGGCGAAGCGGGCCGTGAATTCTTCCACCCGCGCCTCGAGCGTCGCGCGATCTTCAAGAGGGCGTGATTGATGCGAGGCCCAGGCGCCAATCTGGCTGTCGCGAGAGCGCGTTGCGAAGTACGCATCCGATTCTGCCGGCGTAACAGGTTCCGTATCCCCCTCGATCCGCACCTGACGAGCGCGGCTTTTCCAATGGAAACAGAGCGCCACCTGAGGGTTTCTGCCCAATTCACGGGCTTTGGCACTTTCCAGATTTGTAAAGAAGCTGAAGCCAGTGCTGTCGAATCCTTTGAGGAGCAAAATTCTGACACGGGGCGCCCCGCGCTCATCAACGGTGGCAACAGCCATCGCATTGGGATCCGTGGGTTCGGTTTCGCGTGCATCGCCAAACCAGAGGCCAAATAATTCGAACGGGTCGGTCGCGACTTGAAACATGCCTTGCTCCTCCTGCTGGAAACGGTGCCGATGGGCAATCCGAACCAGACACGCTTCATATATAAACCTATCGACCCTGGGCGCGGAGTGCGTCACGATGACTACTCCACCTTGACGCGGTTTACCGTTTCCTCAGAAACCGGCCCAATAGTCCTCGCATGCTCGATCCCTATACCATTCTGCAAGTTTCCAAGAACGCCACGACCGAAGAGATCAAGCAGGCCTATCGACGGCTCGCGAAGGCGCTTCATCCAGACCTCAACCCCAATAATCCTTCGAACGCACGTCGCTTTCGCGATGTGACAGCAGCCTATGACGTGCTTTCCGACGAACACAAACGGCGTCAGCACGACCGCGAAGCAGCAGCAGCGGAGCGATCACGCGGACCGGATTTCGAAGAGTCTCTCGAAGGTTTTTTTCGCCGCAACTGGCGTGGCGGCGAATCCTCCCGAGCGAAGACGGAGGAGTTCGACTACACGCGTGCGGACATGCGCTACGGGTCGAACCAGGCCCGTCCTCCCCATCGAGGCGCTGATATTTATCAATCATTGCGTATCAATTTTGTCGAAGCGGCACTTGGCGGCAAGAAGCGCGTCGCCGTTTCCGACGATAGGGCAATCGATCTTGTCATCCCTCCCCTGACGGAGGATGGACAAAACTTGCGGCTAAAAGGCCAGGGCGGTCGTGGCAATCGGGGTGGTGCGGCCGGCGATCTCTTCGTCGAGATTACCGTTGAACCTCACCCTCTTTTCGTTCGCCAAGGTCACGATATTCGGATGAACTTGCCGGTCACGATTTCGGAAGCGGTGCTGGGCGCAACGATCACGGTGCCGACGCTTCATGGCATGGTCCAACTGAAGATCCCGAAGGGTTCGAACACGGATACCGTCTTGCGACTGCGCGGCAAGGGCGTGCCTGCCGCAGGTGCCGGACCGGCGGGCGATCAATTCGTGACACTGAAGGTGATATTGCCGGACGCGAACAACCCCACTTTCACCAATCTGGTTACCGAGTGGTCGCGGCGCCATCACTATTCAGTTCGACCAAAGACGCTGGAATAGCTAATCCGGAGGCGCTGATTTCGTCCCGAGCACCACGCTGATGGGAACGGCGAGGGCGTTTGCTTCGGCCTGCCTGACATCGGCGAAACGCGGGTACAATTGACGCCGCCACATCGACGATGTCGGATGGTCTTGTCCCATCGCTGCATCTCGGAGAATGGCAATACTCAGATCGCCGAGACTGGCATCGGAGAGATCGCGAGCGAGCACCCACCCCCCGCCAATGCCGGACGCCACCCACCCAGCTTTGGCCAGCCTGCTCAGGCAATCGGAGACAACCCCGGCCGGTGCACCGACCTGATCGATGAGAAAACCGACGGAGACAAGCCCACCCGTGTGGCGTTGGCGGTTCAGGACATCGATCAGCGACAACGCCAGATCAAGATCGGTTGCCTTGGGTGCCTTGTCATCGCGCTCTGTTTGCCAATAGGGCGCCGACGCCGCGATTTCTGCCCCAAACAGGATGATACTCCAACCTAGATACATCCAGAGGAGGAAGATCGGAATCGCCGCCAGGGCACCATAGATCGCCTGGTAGGACGCGAAGTGGCCGATATAGAATGTGAAAATAAATTTTGACATCTCGAGAAGAACAGCAGCGACGACGCCGCCGCGCAACGCGTCCCACCATCGCACCGGACAATGCGGGATCAAGCTGAAAAGAGCCACAAGACCAATGACCTCGGCGCTGAAGGGGATCAAGACCGCCAGATCATTGAGGAACGTATCCATCCAGGTGCTTATTTCACCAGTCAGACCAATCTTCTGCCGCAAGACAAGAACTTCCCCAGACAGGGACAACGTGGCCGCGAGCAGGAATGGACCAAGCGTCGTCACTGCCCAATAGACCAGCAGACGCATCATCCACCGCCGTGGCGCATGGACCCTCCAGATCGCGTTGAGCCGATCCTCGATGGTTGCGAGCAGCAGTACGCCGGTGGCCGCAAATACGACGAGCCCAACAGCCGTCGTCTTACCTGCGGAGGCCGTGAATTCGGAAATATAATGGACAACGGTGCTCCCGACCTCGGGCACGAAATTCGTGAAGACGACACCGAGTATTCGGTCTCGCAGGCTTTCGAAAATGGGAAACGCCGAGAGTACCGCCAGCGCGATCACCAGCAAAGGAACCAACGAGACCAGGGTTGTGTAACTGAGGGCGCCCGCAGCGGCAAAACAGCCGTCATCTTGAAAACGCCGCGCGACATGCAGCGCGAACCCGCCGACCTGCATGAAGGCCGCGTGAACGCGAGAGTGTTTGCCCGATGCTAACGGTCGTGTCTTCATGCCAAGGTAGATTGCACAGACTAAAGATCAGGGCTTTGCCGATGATCGAACGATGATAAGTCAGCACAACGCCGGCAACAACAACCCTGCGGCGCCGCGTATTTCCGTCCGCCGCAGGGTGTCGTAAGTCGAGCGCGTTATACCTGCATGTGCGGTGCATTCACCAAAGGCGACTCCATGCATGTTGGGCCAGAGCGCTCGTAAAGGGTATGAGCCCGTTTGACCCCGTTCATCGTAATTTCGCGGATGGGGCCGTCGTTCAGATGCTTCCACTGACCGGGATCGTGGCCAAAGATCAGGAATGCGCCCCGATCCTGAAAACCTTTCAGCAAGAGCAGGGTCTGACGCATCTGTTCCGGATTACGGGCCACTTTGGGGTCCGGAAGCAGCATCTCATCCAAGGTCTGGCGCATATAGCAGCAGTCGCCCGTGAGAAGGATCTCGCCATCATCCAGTTTAACCTTGAGCGACTGGTGTCCCGGTGTGTGGCCATAGGTCGGGACAAGAGCGACAGAGCCATCGCCAAAAAGATCATGCTCGCCATCGACCTCGATACGAACATGGCCATGGTCGTAATTGGTGCGGATGAAGAGGTTTTCTTCCATCAACTCGGGGGTCGTGGCGGCATGCCATTCGCGCTTCTGGATCACGTGACGGGCGTTCTTGATCAGGGCGTTGCCGCCGCAATGATCGAAATGCAGATGTGAGTTGATAATGAAATCGATCTTGTCCGGGTCGATGCCAAACGCGCGCAGGCGCGTCGCGACATCATCCTCGGGCCCTAGTTCGGGCAGGGCAAGCGGGGCAACCTGCCCGAGTGCGCGCTTGACCACCGACGGGTCATCACTGCGCATCGTGGTCTCAAGGCCACTATCGAACAGGATCGTACCCTTCGGATGGACGATGAGATAGCAACCCACCGGGATCATGAGCCATCCCTCACGTCCAGGCAGAAAAAACTGGAACGGCATGGTGAGCCAGCCGCACGTCATACCATAGAGACGAATTCCCATCCGCGTTTCTCCCGATTTGCTACCCGTCATCTTCACTGTGACGGTGGATCGACGAGAAGCGTGACGTGAAAAAAAGTGGTGTCAAGCCGCTCGCGGATCGAATTTGTGGAGCCAAGCGTAATCCGGACCGGATTACATCTCGAAGACAGCCTTACCGCTACTTTGCTTGTCGAACAGGAGATAGGCCTCCTCCGCCTGATCGAGCGACCAACGCTCGGTGAACAGATCATCAACGGGCAATCCGCGATCGGCAACAAAACGCGCGCAATCGGCCTGTCCAACCGTCGAGAACGTCCAGGAACCGATAACTGTCAATTGCTTGCGCAGCATCTGCGGGCTGACGTCGATGCTGACCTCGCCTCCTTCACCAACAAAGCAGACAACGCCCCAAGGCGCCGCGCAGCGAATTGCCGCCGAACGCCCCGCCGAAGCCCCGGATGTGTCGATCGAACGCGGCACGCCCTTGCCACCGGTAATCTCGCGGATCGCCTCGACAGGGTCCACTTTGCTGGCGTCAATCGCGTGTGCCGCGCCGAAGGCAAGCGCGCGCTCGGCCCGTTCGGCACTGATATCAATGGCAATGACCTGCGCTCCCATGGCTGCAGCCAGTTGCGTGGTCGAGAGACCAACGGGGCCCTGACCGAAGACGGCAATCGTCTCGCGCGCGGAGAGATTCATGCGCACCAAGGCGCCATAAGCCGTGCCCGTCCCGCAGGAAATCGCGGCACCAGTCGAAAACGAGAGCTCAGCGGGCAGATGCACCAGTGTGCTGGCGGGAACCTTCATGTAGGGGGCATGACCACCATGTCCGGTGGCACCATAGACGGTAGCCCCATCCACACACATCTGCGTCCAGCCGGTCCGGCAGTGCGCACACACATTGCAACCATTATAGTGGTGGACCATGACACGGTCGCCGACCTTCCAGGCCTTGGGGTCGACGCCGGGGCCCAACGCCGCGACGATGCCGCAAGGTTCGTGGCCGGCGATCACCGGGCCATCGATCCCCTTGAAACCCAACGCGGCAAGACCACCACCTTTGGGGGCACGATAGAATTTCAGATCACTGCCACAAAGGCCGGATGCTTTCATTTCAAGCACCACCTCGCCGTAGCCGGGCGTGGGGTCCTCGATATTGACGAACTCGACCGTCCGGTCGCCTGCGAAAACGACTGCCCGCATAACCTGCTCCCTTATTTTTGGCGCGCAGCTCCTGTGCATCGAATTTGCGCTTTTGATCGTGATACAATAGTTCGAACTTTTACGATAGGTGTCGAGGCTTTTCAGCCTTGTTCGCCGTGCCATTGGATGATTCTGCGTGGCGGAACGAAGGTTATTTCATAAATTCGAATGTATTATGCTATTGACGGAAACATCGGCGTCCCGTTCGCTGACACTCACCGGTCCCCTGCCCTTTGGCACGTTCGCGACCAACGAGGGTGACGGCGCATCCCAACAATAAGAACACCCCGGCGAGTGAGACATGAAGATCTATCAACACTACATCGATGGCCAGTATGTCGACCCGAACAATGGCCAGTGGATTGACAGCTTCGATCCGTATCGTGGCACCGCCTGGGCTCAAATTCCCAAAGGATGCGCAAAGGACGCCGATCGCGCCGTCGCTGCTGCCGACCGGGCGATGCGTGACGGCCCATGGTCGCAGATGACCGCAACCGCTCGGGGCAAGCTGTTATTCAAGCTTGCCGATCTTCTGGCTGCGAACGGTCGTCGTCTGGCCGAAATCGAAGTGCGCGACAATGGCAAACTGTTTGCCGAGATGAACGGGCAATTGAACTATCTGCCGGAATGGTGGCGCTATTTTGGCGGGCTGGCTGACAAGATCGAAGGCGCCGTCATGCCGATCGACAAACCCGACGTCTTCGCCTTCACGAAGCATGAACCGGTTGGTGTGGTCGCGGCTTTGACGGCCTGGAACTCACCGTTGATGTTCGTCGCCTGGAAATGCGCGCCGGCACTGGCCGCCGGCTGTACCGTCGTGATCAAGCCATCGGAATTCGCATCGGCCTCTACCCTTGAATTTGCAGCACTGACCAAGGAAGCCGGCTTCCCGGATGGTGTCTTCAATGTGGTGACCGGCCTCGGTGCCGAGATCGGCTCTGCGCTCGTTGATCATCCAAAAGTGGCGAAAATTACCTTCACAGGTTCCGATGCGACGGGCGCGCGCATTTACGCTCAGGCGGCCCGCACCATGAAGCGGGTCTCGCTTGAGCTCGGCGGCAAGTCCCCGAACATCGTGTTCGAGGACTGCGACCTTGCTCAGGCTGCAGCCGGTGTGGTGTCCGGCATCTTCGCAGCAACCGGGCAAACCTGCATCGCGGGTTCCCGTCTCCTCGTCCAGAATTCGATCAAGGAAGCCTTCAGCGAAAAGGTCGCAGCGCTCGGCCGAGCGGCCCGTAAGGGCGACCCTATGCTGCCCGAGACCAATATAGGTCCGGTCACGACAGCGCCGCAGTACAGGAAGATCCTCGATTATATCGACATTGCCAAATCAGAGGGCGCGCGCTGCATTCTCGGTGGCGGGCCGGCCACGGCCCCGGACCTTCCTGGCGGACAGTTCGTCGAGCCAACAATCTTTGTCGATGTCACACCCGACATGCGGATCGCCCGTGAAGAGGTTTTTGGCCCGGTGCTCTCGATCATCGGCTTTGAAGACGAAGCAGAGGCGATCCGACTTGCCAACGACACCATCTACGGCCTCGCCGCGGGCGTATGGACCAAGAATATCGGGCGGGCGGTCAGGATGTCGTCGGCGCTGAAGGCGGGCACAATCTGGGTCAATACCTATCGCGCCGTCAGCTTCATGATGCCCTTCGGCGGCATGAAGCACTCCGGCATCGGTCGTGAGAGCGGCATGGAATCGATCCGGGAATATCTCGAAACGAAGAGCGTCTGGATCTCGACGTCCGAGGCACCCCCCGCCCATCCCTTCGTGATGCGTTGATAACCGTCGCGTTGGTGACCGTCGTGTTGCCGGTGAACGGTTGCGTGAACTGATGTCGATGGTCTCCGTTACTGTCGCCAGTTCATGAGCGTCGAGACTGAGGCCGATACGTTCGTCCTTGGTGACATCTCGTGGCGTCGTAACCTCTGGGTCTGCCTCGTGGGTTCGTTCACGACAGTCGTCGCCATGACGCTGCTGCTACCGATCCTGCCGATCTATGTCGAGCAACTTGGGGTTACCTCGAAAACGGCGATCATGCAGTGGTCCGGGATAGCTTACGGCGCAACGTTCTTCACGGCGGCGTTGGTTGCGCCGCTCTGGGGTCATCTTGCCGATCGATATGGCCGCAAGTTGATGCTGATCCGCGCCAGCCTCGGCATGTCGGTCGCGATGTCACTGATTGGTCTTGCAGACAATGTTTGGCATCTGGTGGCGTTGCGGCTTCTGGCAGGACTTCTGGGCGGCTATGCCTCTGGATCGATGGTCCTGATCGCGACCCAGACGCCGAAGGAGAAGTCGGGGTGGGCGCTGGGCACGCTTTCGGCAGGAATTACGGCGGGAAGTTTGGTCGGCCCCTTAATCGGGGGCATTTTCCCGCCGCTGATCGGTATTCGGAACACATTCTTCTGCGCCGGCGGCGTTATCTTCCTGTCGTTCTTGGCGACCGTGTTCCTGATATCGGAAACCAATCGGCCACCACGGGCGAAAAAGGTACTCCACGGCGGGTTTGCGTCGCTGCCGGACAAGCGTCCTGTCATTGCCATGCTGATCACCGGGTCCCTGCTTCTGATTGCCAGCATGTCGATCGAGCCAATCATCACGATCTACGTCTCGCAACTGGCGCCCGCATCGGGGAATGTTGCCTTGATATCCGGCCTAGTGATGTCAGCAACCGCGCTTGGCAGTATCATCTCCGCATCGCATCTCGGGCGGCTCGCCGACCGGGTCGGCCACTGGAACGTCGTGATCAGCGGATTATTGGTCAGCGCCCTGCTGCTCATCCCCCAAGCCTTCGTCACCGCGAGTTGGCAGCTCATTGTACTTAGGTTTCTGATGGGCCTCTCCCTAGGTGGCCTGATCCCCTGCATTGCTGCAGTCATTCGTCACAGTACACCCGATCACTCGGCGGGAAGAATGCTCGGCTATTCAATCTCGGCGCAGCATGCCGGGCAGGTCATTGGTCCGGTTTCAGGCGGCTTCATCGGTGGCCATTTCGGCATCCGGGCCGTCTTCCTGGGCACAGCCCTGTCAATGGCTGGGAGCGCCTGCTTAAATTGGTGGGTTGCCCGGTCGGCTGGGTATAGAGCCCTGCCCTGATCCCCCCGTCGTGCGCTGTCATCATTTACAGCTCATTGGCATTTAAGCTAGCCTTTCGGGCCGAGTTCACCGATCCAACCTTCTCCTGCGCCAAAAGGAACCGCGTAATGACCTCCGCGCCAGCGACACCAGAATTCCGCGGCAAGATCTACTCTTCGATCCTTGAGACCATCGGCGCAACGCCCCTGGTTCGGCTGGAGAAATTCGCAGCAGCCCATGGCGTCAAAGCCGAAATCATTGCCAAGCTGGAGTTCTTCAATCCGTTGTCCTCGGTCAAGGACAGGATCGGCTTGGCGATGATCGACGCCGCCGAGAAGGCGGGCAGGATCAATGCCGACACCGTTCTCGTCGAGCCCACCTCAGGCAATACCGGGATCGCGCTGGCTTTCGTCTGCGCGGCAAAGGGCTATCGCCTTATCCTGACGATGCCAGAGAGCATGTCGGTTGAACGACGAAAGATGCTGAAGCTGCTTGGCGCGGAGCTGGAATTGACCCCCGCCGCGCTTGGCATGAAGGGCGCAATTGCCCGAGCGGAAGAGTTAGTCAAAAGCCTCCCTAGCGCGGTGATGCTGCAACAGTTCAAGAACCTCGCCAACCCCGCCATCCATCGCGCGACAACCGCCGAGGAAATTTGGACCGATACCGGCGGCAATCTGGACGCCATCATCAGCGGTGTCGGCACCGGCGGTACGATTACCGGCCTCGCCCAGGCCTTGAAGCCCCGGCTTCCGAACCTCAAGATCGTGGCTATCGAACCCGAGGATAGCCCCGTGCTCTCTGGGGGAGCGCCAGGACCTCATAAAATCCAGGGCATCGGCGCCGGATTCGTTCCCGATATCCTCGACCGCAGCGTAATCGACGAAGTGATCCGCGTGTCGAACGAACGCGCGTTCAAACTGGCGCGGGATGTGGCTCGCCTCGAAGGTGTGGCCGTGGGTATTTCTTCAGGGGCCGCCCTGGCGGCCAGCGTCGAGCTTGGCTCTCGTCCAGAATACGTCGGCAAGCGGATCATCGTGATCATCCCCAGCTTCGCCGAGCGCTATCTGACGACCGCGTTGTTCGACGGCCTCTGACGACTGCGCGTCGATGGAACTCTCTGACACTCAGTTCCATCGCTATGCGCGTCATCTTGCGCTCGACGAGGTTGGCGAAGATGGCCAACTCAAGCTCCTAGCGTCGAAGGTTCTGATCGTCGGCGCGGGCGGCCTGGGCTC
>CAIXXC010000101.1 GCA_903923205.1 uncultured Rhodospirillales bacterium
GGCTGACATTCGTCCATACCTGAAATTATCGCGAGGTTTCGCCCTTTCGTCCCGCTTCGAGGGTTTGCCCCTCGTGCTGCTCGAGGCACTGCGAGAGAACCTGCCCATCGTTGCCTATGATTGCCCGACCGGACCCGCAGAGGCCTTGGCAAACGGGACCTTGGGAAGGTTACTTGCTCCCGGCGATAGGTCCGGGTTCGCCGAAGGATTAAGGCACATCGTTTCGCGCAACCTTGCACCCCCGGATAATCAAAAGACGTCCGAACAGCTTCTCAAATTCGCCCCGGCCACCATCGATCAACAGTATGTCGCGCTGGTTGGGGAATGCCTTTCGAGATTGCGAGGCGACGGTCGCCGACAGCAATGGTCTCGCCCAGGTCAAACAGGCGCTACCGCTGGATCGGGGGAACGATCCTGAACATCTCGTACTCCAGCGCTTGCGCGTGCTTGCGCGCATCGAAATCCCGTTCAACCCGTGCGCGCGCGGCACGCCCCCTCACACGCCAGGACTCGGGATCGGCAAAATAGCTGAGACAGGCTTCGGCCAGGCCTTCGACATCAGGAGGATGACCACCGAGAAGTCGGCCTTCGGTTCCGTCCGCAACCATTTCCGCCATGCCGCCAACGTCGAAGACGATAACGGGCTTCGAGAGAGCCATCGACTCAAGCACCGCACGCGGCAACGGATCCTCGTAGATGCTTGGAATGATCGAGACATCGAAATCGGCCAGATAAGCTTGCACCTCCTGCCGGAACCCAATGAAATGGACCATATCCTCCAACCCGAGTTCGCCGACGAGTTGCCGGCATTCTTCCAGATGGTCAGGGCGCATATCCTGGGGAGTGTCGCCCAGCACTACGAACCGGCAGCCCGCTCTTTGCCCCGGCGTCAATCGTTCGGCGACGAGCCTTGCCGCCTGGATCAACTCAACGTAGCCCTTGCGCGGCAAGATTCGGCCATGACTGCCAAAAACGACAACGCCGTCATCAATTCCCAACTCACGCCGCAACGCTGGAAGCGCCGCATTTGAGTCGAATTCATCAATATCGAGCGCATCATGAATGATCTTTTCCTTGCCTCCGAGAGGAGAGAATTGCAAAGACGTTGATCGCGACACGCAGACGATTGAGCGGACCCCCCGATGCGCCGCCAACCAGAGGTGCACCGGACGGATCGCCGACGGTACGGATGGATAGAAGACATGCCAAAGGGCGGGAACCCCCGTCACAACGGCAAGGATACCGCCGACGAAATTCGCTGACGTACCATTGCAAAAGACCAGATCGAAGCGCTCTCGGCGCACGCGGCACACCAATCGCACCAAACCCAGGGCACCACGCACAACATTGCAAACGGCCCTCAGGAGCCGAAGCGGCAGCGGCGCAGCGAAGTCACGCCGCTCCATCGGTCTTGTGATCGGCTCGAAAATATTTTCGATCAGGCCGCGTTCAAAAAATATCGCGTCCATCGCGCCCGCATCAACGAGTCGCCGACTGACGACGTCATCGCGTGGTATCAAAACGGTCCGATGAACCCGATCTGGATTCAGAAATTTGAGAATATCCAGAATTGTACGACCCGGGCCGCCATTTCGTGACGTATCGTTTATGAACAGGACGCGCAGTTGCCTGTCCGCATAATGAGATGGCTCAGCCGAGGCGAGGTTCACTTGTGAGGTCACAATAGGCGGCATCCTTCAGGCCAGCCCGTCTCCGGGCACTCTCCATGCCGTCATGTACCGCAATGGCCTTTAGACTAGTATCAATATTCCTCTATGCCTCGACCGGATCATGTGGCCTATGCCCGGAATGAGGAACATGGAAGCCGGGGCATGCCCAGATCGATATGTGAACAATTATGCTGATCGCTGAGAAACTGGTGAAGACGTTGGGAGGGCGCAGAATCATCGAAGAGGTGAGTCTGACGCTCCAACGCGGCGAGATCGTCGGGATTTTGGGCCCCAACGGGGCCGGGAAGACCACATCATTTCGCATGCTTACAGGTATGGTTGCCCCTGATGCAGGTCGGATCACGCTTGACGAACTCGACATCACGGAAATGCCATTCTATCAACGTGCCCGGCATGGCGTGAGCTATCTGCCCCAGGATTCATTCCTCCCCCGGTCGATCACTGTCGAGCAGAGCATCGACATGGTTCTGGAAGTTCGTGAGGCATCAAAGGGAAAACGGCGCGAAATCATGCAGGAGCTGATTGCTGAATTCCATCTCGAACGGGTACGAAAATCTCGCATTGGCTCCCTCTCCGGCGGCCAGCGTCGTCGCTGCGAGATTGCCGTCACCCTTGCATGCGATCCCAGTTTTGCCCTCCTTGACGAACCTTTCGCTGGCGTCGATCCCAATACGGTCACAGATATCGCCGCTGAGATAAGACAGTTGGCGGACCGCGGCATCGGCGTCCTGATCACGGATCATAATGCGAGAGTCCTTTTCGACATTGTTGATCGAGCGTACGTGATTGAGCGTGGTCGCGTGCTGGCCCACGGCAGGAGCGAGGACGTGATCGCCAACGATGCGGTTCGCCGGGTCTATCTGGGCGAGAGCTTTCATCTCTGATGCCGCAGTCGAAAAACAGAATCGCTCTCATCCGCGAGCAATGGGCTGGGTTTCTGTCGCAACAATCGGACAGAATTCCCCTGCCTTATCATATCAGAAGCTTCACCGGCGGCGTCTTGCGTCTTGTGCTGACGGCGATGGCCCTGGTTGAGGCAATTTTCCTCGCTGAACGGTTTCCGATGGTGTTTCGCGACGTCATCAACAACAACGCCAACCTGATTGATGCGGTGTTGATGTTCACCCTTTCAAGTACACAAATATTCGACCTCGCCTTGCCGATCGCGATCCTGATTGCGGTCTACCTGACGACCATCCGCATGCGCGAAAGTCGCGAGCTGCTTGTCTTCGCCACGGCTGGGATCGGCCCGTTTCACCTGATGGCGTTAGCTCTGGCCATCGGCGGAACAGCCCTCACCATTTCGCTCCTCGTCTCAAGCGCGATCGATCCGATGGCGCGCTATGGCCAGCGCGTCATTCTGTTCGACGCTGAATTCCGCGCCCTCCGGGAGGGAATTAACACCGGGCAATTCCACTATTTCTCTAACAAAGTGACATTTGCTCCCGCTCGCTCGACCGCGGTGCGTGGCAAGGGTGACGGTGGTCAAAGCCGTAATCTCTTCGTCTACCAGGAAGTGCGACCGGGCACGTTCCGAGTGATAACGGCAGATACGGTGCGTCTTGATGGGCCCTTCGCCTCTGGCTTGATCAGACTGCGCCTTGGGGGGTTTTCCTCAAGTGTCTTCTCGGAACCTGCCCCCGCGGCGTTAACACCGCAAACTGGGAACGCAGGTCAAGCCACGTGCGCGGATTGCGCCGACGCGACGAACGGCGGGCTCTCGGCGGGTGATGTCGTGCAGGAACTAAAAATAGAGGACCTGCTGCCGTTTCCGCCTCGCGGCACCGATCTGAAGGAAATGACTCTGCTCGACCAATTGTTCCTGCATAAGCCCTTGGACCCAGCTCAACAACGAACCGAAATGCGGCTTTTGGGAGAAAGGATTTCACGCGGCTTCCTCTGCCTGCTCGCGCCGCTCATTGCTCTCCTCGCGGTCTGCTCGACATCGCGTGCCACCAATCACGCGGTCCTGCCTCTCGCCTGCCTCGGCCTCATGGCGCTTAATATTGCCAGCGCCTGGCTGATCCGTATCAGCGCCCCCATGGGTTCGCTCTTGGCGATTGCGCTTCCGACCATTCTCTGCGGGACACTCGCCCTGCCACTATTGTCGGCGATCACGCGCCGTCAGGGCGACATCATCCTGCCCAAACTGTCGCGCGCATGACCAAAACGACTCTGCAGCAGACAATTTGGATGGGGAGATACACCCGCTACGTTCTCGCAGGCTATCTCCGAAACGTGGCGATGGTGGTGTCGGTGTTGATGATCATCGCCTTGACCATCGA
Source organism: uncultured Rhodospirillales bacterium (assembly GCA_903923205.1). GTDB lineage: Bacteria > Pseudomonadota > Alphaproteobacteria > ATCC43930 > CGMCC-115725 > CAIXXC01. The sequence goes on from CAIXXC010000101.1 coordinate 3,977, forward strand.
CCTTTGGCCGCAAATTGACCTGATCACGAGTAGTGCAACGAGCAGCAATTCGCGCGGCTCGTGGAACCTTGTTCGGTTTTCAGTCTTGCGTCTGCCCGGGCTCGTGGCGCCGCTGCTGCCCTTTGCAACCTTCCTGGGTGTTGCCTGGGCGGAAATCACCCACACGCAGGCTGGCGAGCGGATGTTCGTCTGGAACACCGGCCGTTCCCCAATCCAGTGCTTACCGGCGGCTATTCTCTTGGGCCTCATTCTTGGCCCGCTTGAATTCACACTAGATGCATATCTGGGTCCCGCAGCGATGGCGGTACAGATGCGCGAACGCCTTGGGCTAGACGGGCAGCGTCTCGACCGGACCAGAACGAACGACGTGCACTGGATCGCCACATCATCGGCATTGTTGAAGGCGGAAATTGCCTACGGCCCGCCGCCGGTCCTTCACAACCTGACCGTATTCAAGCTTGACGACCAGAACCGCCTCTATGAGATCGACCACGCACGAACGGCGCATCAGATATCGGATAGCAAAATCTGGCTTTTGGAGAATGGCAGCTCCTGGGTGCCGCCTCCGCAATCGAGCGAGGCGAACGCTGCGCCCTCACCGCTCCTGGCAGAAGATCCAGGGCATCACAAAATGGTGCCATTCGCGACGCGTTCGGTCGCGCTGGATATTCCGCCGCTATGGCTGACCGTCCTCGGCGTAGAGCCGCAGTATCTGCCAATCTCGGTTCTTCGGGCGCTTGAGCCCTATGATCAAGCACCCTTGTCGCGGGGCCTCTATCGCACCCGAATCCAGGTTCTCTATGGCGAGACCTTGCTTCCCGGGGCGATGGCGGTCCTCGCTGCCTCACTGGCAATCTTGCTAATGCCCTATGGTGTCGAGCCCTTGCCGGTTTTCGGTATCATCATGTCGGGCTACCTCGCTCACGCAGGCACCAAGGCTTGCCTGCTGATGGGTCAGAATGGCTACATACCCGCGGGCATTGCCGGTTGGTTGGTTCCCATAACACTGCTCGGCGCGACCTATGTCGCGTTCCGGATTCTCGGATACCGCGTCGGACGCCCTCTGAGGGCAAGTCCCGCTGAACCTTAAACGCCGCAACCCGCCCTACTGCGGGATCACGTGTTCGTGAAGTGCCTTTGCAGTCCCCAGTTCGACACCGAAAAGATCAAGCGCCGTGACGCGCGGCATCATCCCATGGTCGTCGACCTGAAGATAGACATAGACGAGCCGCGCGCTTCGGTGCGCGAACTGCATGATTGCTTCAGGATGACCCGTGGGATTTCGTCCGAGCATCAACTCCAATTCCGGAATTGCGGCGATCCGGAAACTGGTCGCCGTCGGCGCCGGCCTGAC
>CAIXXC010000102.1 GCA_903923205.1 uncultured Rhodospirillales bacterium
AGCCAGATGATGCCGGTGAGACCGCAGAACACCTCGCGTTGACCGCGTTCACGAAGAATTTCGGCCTGCGCAGGTGCCGTTTCGCACCCGGACGTGACGGACACCGCGCGAGCAGGGCCCGTCATATCGTGCGACCCGCCTGCTCGGAAACCGCCAGCCGCGCCGCCTGCAGCCGCGCCGCCCGAAGTTTCAAAACGAATTGCGTTGCGTTGATCACGTAGGCCGCATAGGCCGCAATGGCCAGAAACATCATCTGCCGCGCGGACGTGGTGTGGCCGAATAATTCGACCAGATAGGCGGTATGAAGCGCCAGCACGAGCATGCTGAAGACGTCCTCCCAGAAAAAGGCAGGCGCAAAAAGATACTTGTCGTAGACCTTCTTTTCCCAGATGCAGCCGGTGATCATGATCAGGTAGAGCACCATCGTCTTGAACACGACGGAATAAGCCGCCAATGCGTAACCGTTTCCGGTAACGAGGTAACGCAAAACCAATGTTAGGCTGATAGCGAAGACAAGAAATTGGAAGGGAGCCAGAATTCCCTGCACCAAAGTCCAAGGGGTCTCGTCGCGACGCTTCTTTTCCTCCGCTGTATAAAGCGGGCGATAGGTCTGTTCGTGCGGATGATAAATCGGCGCGCTTGAACCTGTCGTCGCCGACCAGGGGCACGGGGCGATTTTATCGATGATCCAGTCAAATAACGGATATTTCTGGCCACCATTGCCGGCGCCACCCGAGACGAAGCGCGCAGCAAAGGGAACGCCTTGCGTGTGTCTTCCGCTCGATACTCGGTGGGTGTCGAACCCTGCCGAGCCTCCCAGAATGTTTTGCATCGCGTTCCTCAGTGCAAGGTCTGCCAGACACCAAAATCTACCGGCGCGGGCAGAAGACTGTCAACAATTATTGACGTCTAATTTTCTTGACACTCATGGCTGTGAAACGCAAATTGGTAGGGCATAGAATCACGAAACAAGGAGTCTTTCGGACTTTACGTCGTACTAAAAGGACACTACGGTTTTTTTGCCTGGGCGGAGATCTGGGTCGAAAGCGCGTGTATCTTTGGGGGATGCCCGCTTTCATAGCGTTTGAGGGCCGTCGTCTCCGTGATTGTTGATCGGAAATCGGGCCTCAAGTGCACAACAGCATGGCACTAAATGCCATCACGTGCATGGGAGGCGTTGTGACCATTTCTCTTGACACTTCTGCTCATAATGGCAGCGAACCGGCAGGCCTGAATCCGACGCAAGAGCTTCAGGATGGCTCGTGTGGCGATCCGATGGATTGGCTGCGGAGTATTGGTGGACTTCCGTCTGCCGCAGAGCAGGAAAATCTGTCGGGTGGCGTTCTGGCAAAGGTAATCGAGCGGGAAATCATCCCGCGCCTTTTTCTAGCCCACCTGGGACCGGCGAACGGCCGCAAGACAATGGAAGCAACAGAAGTCATTGCCATAGCCGACAGCGATGCCTTTGCCGAGATGATCCTCACGCAGGGGTTTTCCGAGATCATGGACCGCGTGCAGTCTCTGATAGATCGTGGTGTCAGCCTGCAGCGTATCTACCTCGACGTCCTGTCGCCGGTCGCGAGACGCTTGGGCGTACTCTGGGAGGAGGATCGCTGCACGTTCACCGATGTCACCCTTGGTCTTGCGCGGTTGCAGCAGGTTTTGCGCGAAGTCGGACGGCGGAGTGGCGAGAGCCTGAAGCGTGCCATTCCGAAGGCGCGAATCTATCTGGTGCCTGCCCCCGGCGAACAACATACCTTTGGCCTGTCGATGGTTGAGGAATATTTTCTCCATGCCGGTTGGGAGACCGCAATAGAACATGTCCACTCTACCCAGACCGTCTTGCAGACTGTTGCCAAACAGCGACTAGACGTGATCGGTTTCACTGTCGGCTGCGAAGAGTTCTTTAATCCGTTGCTGGATTTGGTACAACGCGTGCGAAAGTTTACCCTCAATCGTGAAATGATCGTGATGGTCGGTGGAAAATTTATAGCTGATCATCCCGAGATTGCTTCTCAGGTTAAGGGCATAACCTTCATTTCCGATGGCGTGACCGCAGTGGAATCAGCGGAAACTCTTATCGGATTGTCTGCGGGAAACTATTCAGCCACATCGCTTACCTGAAAGCTGCGCCGTTGCTTATCGAAAACCGCTCACATAGGCCCGCAGCGTCGTTTCGGTTGCCGAAAGAGACAATCGGCAATTTGGACGCTGAAACGGCTGCGCGGGTCATGGCAGCGTCGAGTGATGTGGCGATGGTGATCGATCGCAACGGCGTGATTCGGGACGTTGCGGTATCGGGTCGTGATCTGCCAGTCGATGGTTTCAACGAGATCGTCGAGCGCCGTTGGGTGGATACGGTTTCGTCAGAGAGTAGGCGCAAGGTCGAAGAGATGCTGAGCGAGGCCTCCGGATCGAGCGAGTTTCGCTGGCGCGAGGTCAATCAGCAATCGTCGCATGGGGCCATTCCCCTGCGCTTTGTTGCGCTTCAGGCCGGAAGCGATGGACGGGTCATCGCGCTCGGCCATGATCTGCGCGGCGCCGAAGCCTTGCAAAAACAGGTCATCCAGGCCCAGCAGGAGATGGAGCGTAACTATGTTCGTCTCCGGCAGGCCGAGGCCCGATATCGTGTCTTGTTTCAGATTGCGTCCGAAGCCGTCATCGTCGTCGAGTTGGCAAATCGCAAGATCATAGAGGCAAATCCTGCTGCTGGCCGACTCCTCGGCCTTGATTACAGCAGTCTCTCCGGCAGGCAGGTCGTCAAGCTGTTCCATGATGATGCGCGGGAGAGCCTGATAAACTTGCTCAACGACGCGGCAGCGCGGGGGCAGAGCGGCTCGGTATCGTTGCGTCTGGCCGACGGTCAGGGCGGCATCTCTGGTATGGCGTCTTTGTTCCGCAGCGAAGGCGCGGCCCATGTCCTGATGAGCCTGTCGAAGACGGCTCCGGACCAGCCAGTCATGGGCGACGAGTCGAAGGTTAGGCTGCTGCGTGTCCTTAATCATATTCCCGATGCCTTCGTCGTGACCGACGAGCAGTTGAATATCCTCGACGTCAATTTGGCTTTCCTTGAATTGGTCCAGCTCGCTTCGACGGAGGCCGCGAAGGGTCAGCCGCTGAATGACTTCATCGGTCGCCCCGGGGCGGACTTGCGGTTGCTGGTCGGCAGCCTGCAAGAGCATGGTTCGGTCCGCAATTTCGCGACGGTGACGCGGACCGCATTTGGTGACTTCGAGGAGATCGAGCTTTCCGCCGTCTCGGTGCCTGAAGGGCTGGAAGCGGCATATGGGTTCATCTTCCGGCCCTCAAGGCGGACGCTGCAGCTGCCCATCATGCCCGCGCGCGGGTTGCCGCGGACGGCGGAGCAGCTGACTCAACTGGTCGGTCGAGTGTCCTTGCGGGAGATCGTGGCTGAAACGACCGACGTGATCGAGCAGATGTGCATTGAGGCGGCGCTCTCGCTGACCGGGAACAATCGCGCCAACGCCGCCGAGGTTCTCGGGCTGAGCCGGCAGAGCCTCTATTCGAAGCTGAAACGGCACGGTGTCGGCAATCTTGACTCCGACCCCGGCGGTGACCTCTGAGGGCTGTCAATACTCCGTTTTCTGACGACGCCCTTAGAGCTCTGAAATTCGTGTCAAAAAGCTGGAAGCCGCGCAAATCCTAGCGAAATTGAGTGTCCAGAAAGATTGACAGTCCCAAATTGTCAATCTAGTCTAACGCCCATGACGCCCTCGGAAACGATCCTTCCTTCCCCGACTCTACCGGCCCCACGCGCGGTTTTGGAGTTATTGAAACCGATCACCTGGTTCGCCGCGATGTGGGCGTTCATGTGCGGAGTGGTCTCGTCCGGTGTGGCACTCAGTTGGTCCAGCGTCGCCTTCATGATCGGTGGTATGATCCTTGCCGGACCCATGGTTTGCGGCACCAGCCAGGCCGTGAACGATTGGTTCGATCGCCATGTCGATGCCATCAATCAACCGGAGCGTCCGATCCCTTCAGGTCGGATTCCGGGTAATTGGGGCCTGCGTATCGCGGTCGCCTGGACCGTATTGTCGCTGCTTTTCGCCGCCGGCCTCGGCGTCTGGGTGCTTTGGGCTGCCATTGTTGGCTTGGCACTGTCCTGGGCCTATAGCGCGCCTCCTTTCCGACTGAAGCAGAGCGGCTGGTGGGGGCCTGCGGCCTGTGGGCTGTGTTACGAGGGCCTGGCCTGGTTCACGGGTGCGGCTGTGATGTCTGCTCGTCTCCCGGATTGGCGGATCATTTGGCTGGCGGTGCTGTACAGTGCCGGCGCACACGGCATTATGACTCTCAATGATTTCAAGGCGATCGAAGGCGATCGCCAGATGGGTCTGCGCTCGCTCCCGGTCACGCTCGGGGTTGAAAGGGCCGCCCTTTTTGCCTGCGTGGTCATGGCCGTGCCGCAGGTGTTTGTTGTCGCAGAACTCAGCCTCTGGCACCGCCCGATCTATGCTGCCATTGTCGGTGTCTCGCTGCTCGTCCAGATCGGGCTGATGACCCGTCTGATGCGCGATCCCGAGAAATACGCGCCCTGGTATAACGCGACAGGTATTACGCTTTATGTCCTCGGCATGCTCGCTTCCGCGATTGCCGTGCGGCCGCTGGTGGGAGTTCCCCTATGACGGTGCGCCCTCTCGGTTGGTTTGGGATCGTCCGCCTTGGACTCGTCCAAACATCGCTTGGTGCGATCGTTGTCCTCATGACGGCGACGTTGAACAGGGTGATGGTTGTCGAGATGGCGCTCCCTGCGAGCCTGCCTGCGGCCCTCGTGGCATGGCATTATGCGGTGCAGCTATCGCGACCACGCTGGGGACACAGCTCCGATGCCGGCAACAATCGCACGTTCTGGATCCTTTTCGGCGTCGCCATGCTTTCGGTCGGCGCCGTGATAGCCGCCGGTGCGACCGTGATGATGCCAAGCTCCACTCTCTGGGGCGTTGTGATCGGCATTGTCGGTTTCGCCTTGATTGGCGCCGGTGTCGCGGCGAGTGGGACGACGTTGCTGGCTTTGATGGCCTCCCGCGTTGCCCCGGAACGCCGGCCTGCGGCGGCGGCGATTGCTTGGGTGATGATGATTCTCGGCATTGTTTTGACGGCAGGGATCGGTGGGCACCTGCTAGATCCCTATTCACCGCAGCGGCTGGTCGCGGTTGTGTCGGGCGTCGCCGGTATCGCCTTCGTCCTCAGCGTGCTCGCCGTCAGCGGGATCGAGAACAAGACCCTCGGCGTCACCTCAGAAGCCCGTCCTGCAGGCGAGACGCCGCCATTCATGGCAGCTATCAGGCAACTCTGGGGCGAGAAGCTCGCCCGTGACTTCACCATCTTTGTCTTTGTCTCGATGCTCGCGTATAGCGCCCAGGAACTGATATTGGAGCCTTATGCCGGCCTTGTATTTGGCTTTTCGCTCGGTCGTTCGACACAGCTTGCGGGCTTCCAGCACGGTGGCGTTCTCGTTGGCATGATTGTAATCGGTCTCGCCGGTACCTTGATCAAGGGTGACCGCACCGCCTTGATGAAACGCACGACTGTATTCGGCTGCATCGCCTCTGCCTTCGCCCTAGGCGGTCTCGCAAGTGCCGGTTTTGCGCAATCGATCATTCCCCTACAGCCGATGGTGTTCTCCCTGGGCTTTGCCAACGGGATTTTTGCGGTTTCTGCACTCGGCCTCATGATGTCGTTCGCCGGCGCAAGTCGCAACTCACGCGAGGGCATACGCATGGGCGTTTGGGGAGCGGCGCAAGCCGCGGCTTTCGGTATTGGAGGCTTTCTGGGCGCAACCGGCCTTGACCTGATGCGCCACCTTATCCCGTCTGTTCCAACGGCTTTCGCGACCGTCTTTGCGGTCGAGGCCACCGGTTTCGTCATCGCCGCGTTGATCGCCTTGCGACTTGATCGCCCGACGGTCGCCATCATCCCCGCCCGGGGCAATCTCCAAATGGGAGCATGAACCCATGACCGCTCAGCAGACCTATGATGTCGTCGTCGTCGGCGGTGGACCCGCCGGAGCCACGGCCGCAAATGATCTTGCCCGTACTGGCCTCAACGTTGTGTTGCTTGATCGAGCCGGTCGAATCAAGCCGTGCGGTGGCGCCGTGCCACCGCGGCTGCTGAAGGATTTCGAAATTCCAGAGAGTCTGGTCGTGGCCCGATGCCGGGCGGCCCGGATCATCGCGCCGTCCAAGAAGGAAGTGGATATGCCCATCGACGGCGGCTTTGTCGGGATGGTGGATCGCGAGGTTTTCGACGAATGGCTGAGGGCCCGTGCGGTCGCGGGGGGCGCGCAGCGGCGTACCGGCACGTTCGAGCGTATCGAGCGTGATCCCGATGGCATGGCCGTGGTCGTTTATGAAACCCGCGGTGAAAGTGGCAATATGTTATCAAGTCGGTTGCGTGCCCGCGCCGTGATCGGCGCGGATGGCGCGAATTCGGCGGTGGCGAAGCAGTCGATTCCGAACCGGGCCAAGCCGAAGCATGTGTTCGCCTATCATGAGATCATCAAGCCACCCAAGGACCAGGGCTTCGATGGCACACGCTGCGATATTTATTATCAGGAAGCCGTGTCGCCGGATTTCTACGGTTGGATCTTTCCCCACGGGGAGACTGCAAGCGTCGGCGTTGGCAGTGCGCGGAAGGGGTTCTCCCTGAAGGGGGCCACCCATGAATTGCGCGTCCGGTCGGGCCTGACCGAATGCGAGACCATCCGGAAGGAGGGCGCGCCGATCCCGCTCAAGCCCCTGAAAAAATGGGACAATAACAAAGACATCGTGCTCGCGGGTGATGCCGCCGGTGTCGTCGCGCCAGCCTCTGGTGAAGGCATATATTATGCCATGTGCGGCGGGCGTCTCGCCGCCGATGCCGTGATGGAATACCTTGCCACGGGCGAGTCACGCGCGTTGGCGATGGCCCGCAAGCGCTTCATGAAAAAGCACGGCATGGTGTTCTGGATTCTCGGGATCATGCAATATTTCTGGTACAGCAGCGACAAACGTCGCGAGCGCTTCGTCAAGATGTGCGATGATCCCGATGTGCAGAAACTGACCTGGGAATCTTACATGAACAAGGAACTGGTAAGGCGTGATCCGCTTGCCCATGTCCGGATTTTCTTTGCCGATCTCGGTCACCTGTTCGGCGTCGCCAAAACATGATGTCAAGCCGGGCGGTACGCTGGGCCGCTCTCATGATCGGAGCGATGGCCGCCATCATGGTGGCAGCCATTGGCTCGACCTTGACCAATCTCGGCCCCTGGTACCTAAGCCTGCACGAACCATCCTGGAAGCCGCCCGATGCGGCTTTCGGACCGTTGTGGACAGTCATTCTGGCACTCGTCGTTCTATCTGGGGTGCGCGCCTTCATTGGCGAACCTGATCCCGCGCGCCGGCAATGGATCATCGGACTCTTCGCCCTCAATGGATTTCTCAATATCCTTTGGAGTCTGCTGTTCTTTGCGCTTCGCCGGCCGGATTTTGCACTGATCGAGGTCTTGCCCTATTGGTTGTCTATCCTCGCGCTCGTTGTGTTCCTGTATCCGACGGCCAGGGTCGCGAGCCTGCTGCTGCTGCCCCATCTTTTTTGGGTCATCTTTGCTGCTGCCCTGAATTACGCGGTTGTTGCCCTCAATCGGCCGTTTGGATAGTCGCGGCGTCGGGCCGGACTGCCCTCCTTGATGAGCGCGTTCCTTCACTCCCCCCATATCGTTGACGTGATTTTGCTGGTGCTCGGGATCGAGATCGTCGTGCTGACGCTCTTCATATCCAGGGGATCTCCTCGGCAGCGATTATCGCGGCTGTTGAGTGCTGCGGCGCCTGGGCTCTTTATACTTCTAGCCTTGAGGGCCGCTCTTTCCGGAGCCTGCTGGGGCTGGATCGCGCTGTATCTTGCCCTTTCATTTCCGGCGCACCTTGTCGATCTATGGCGCCGGCCGCCCTAGCCCATTGACGATAAGGACCCCGGCCAGTGCCGGTGCTCCTCCGAATAAGGCGATGGTCTCAGGAATTTCGCCCAGTGTGACGAAGGCCACCTGCGTCGCCACGGGAGGAATAAGATAAACAAAGCTCGCCGCCCGGGCAGCCGGCTTCCGTGACACGGTTTAGGACCAGGTGACATAGGCCAGTGCCGCCGGGCCAAGGCCGAGGGACAGCATCGCGGCTAGGTCCACTGGCTGAAAGCCGGTCAATGCCACGCAATTGCGGCAAAGCCGGCGCCGCAAAGCAGTACGGTCGTAGCCAGTGAGATCGCAGTCCGCACGGGCTTGCTTACGCGCGTTCGCGCCAGCTTATATCCAGCGTCGCGACCTCGCCGAACGTGCTACGGCGGCGTATCGACAGCATGATGATATGCCAGGAATTGAGGATCATGCCGAGGAATGGCCAGGGGTCCCTCCGGTCCCAGGTGACGTCCCTCGTCGTGAAGAGCTGTTTTACCCGTTCGAGAAAATGATCGCCGCGAAACAGTGCCATCTGCGTTTCAGTCAGGCAGGAATAAAATTGCTGAAATGTCGCTTCAGGGCGATTGCGCACGCGTGTCTCGCCGGTTGTGTCCAGCACAGCCTTCGCCACGTCCTCCGGTTCCCAGAAATGGACGCCACTCGTTGTTCTTGGGTTGCATTCGATGGCGAAGACAGTGCCTGAATTGTCGCGGATGAAATCGAACGAGATGAAGCCGGTCCAGCCACTCGCCGCGACAAAGCGGTCGATCCAGGAGGATATCGCGGGTTGATCGTCGACCCGGACGAAAGCAACCGCGACGGTCCCCGACATCAAGGTGCCGCGATAAATCGCGGTGGCGATGACGCGGCCGTCGCGGGCGATTGAACAAGTGCTGAATGTCGTGCCCGGAACAAAGCTCTGGACGATTGCGGGATCATCGGGATCCGGCGCAGGCAGAGCCTCGCCGCGGCGCAAAATCGCAAGCCCACGTCCTGAGCAGGAGAAAATCGGTTTTACGACGACATCGCGTGCGGCTGCCATATCCGCCGCCTGCGTACTGCCAAGACGGTAGGTCTCGGGCACGGCGACGCCGTATTCTTGCCCGACTTCGATAAAACGCCGCTTATCATAAAGTGCCAGCACGCGGTCGGGCGGCATCGTGAACAGGGTGACGTTTAGCGGGAGGCGGTCGCGGAGATAGGCGGCGTGGACGGTTTCCTCAGAAACAGGGATGACCCAGTCCACCGCCTCGTCCATGATGATCTTGAGAAGTGAGGCAAGGTACGCCTCCCGATCATCATTGGGGGCAGGCACGACATAGTTGCGCGCGACGCAATTGGAAGCACCAGCAAGATGTCGGGGGAAGGGCTCGGCCACGATGACGCGACAACCGATCCGGGCGAAGCCCCGGGCGAGGTCGAGTGCCTTCGGCAGTCGGCCCAGGGTCAGCAGAACGGTCGTCATTGCCACATCGCCAGCAGGATGCTGGTGCTAGATCGCCGCATGGCTCACCCGGCACATGACCTGCTCCACCGGGCGCGTTGTCAGCCGTGCCGCCGGGCGCACGCGCTCGGGACGTTCGACATGGAAATCGAAACGGCGGAAGAGCCGGGCGATCAGCAGGACGGCTTCGGCCTGGGCAAAAGCCGCACCGGCACAGACCCGCGGGCCGATCCCGAACGGGATATAGGCCCCTGATGTCAACTCGTGTTCCCGCTCCGGCAGGAAGCGGTCGGGATCGAAGACATCGGGATCCCGCCAGTATTTCTGATGACGGTGCAGCACCCAGGGCGCGATCATGACGAGCGCCCCGCGCTTGACCGGATAGTTGCCAAGTCGCGTCGCTTGGGTTGCGACCCTGGGCAGGAAGGTGATCGGCGGGTAGAGCCGCAAGGTCTCCCGAAAGATATTACGAACTGTCGGCAATGCCTTGGTATGTTCGAAACCGATCGGGCCGTCGCCGACGACTTCGGCGATCTCTCGTCGCAGCCGCGCAACCAGCGCAGGCTGCGTCGCCAGAAGAAAGAATACCCATGTGAGGGCGCTCGCGCTGGTTTCATGTCCGGCGAGGAAGAGCACACCTAGTTGGTCAATCAGCTCTTCACGCGTGAAGCCCATGCCGTCGCGTTCGTCCCGCGCGCCAATGATGGTCGAGGCGATGTCGTCGAGGCTGGCGCCGGTCGTCGTGAGATGGGTGTCGAGCAGGTCGCCAAGATGGCGGCGGATAACCCGACAGGATTCGAGCACAGCGGCCTGCTGCGGCACCTTGGTCCAGGCTGGATCGAGGATCAGACGGCGAATTTCGACCTGGGCGACGCTGCGCTCGAACACGGTGAAGGCGGCAAAGACCTCATGCGCCGCATGGGTCTGCAACTCGGTGGAGAAAACCGTGCGGCAGATGATGTCTGCGGTCAGGTGGCTCATCGTCAGGTCGAGGGAGAATGCGCTGCCATCCGCGACGCGTTCGTCGAGTTCCTGCTCGCAGGCCGCAGCCCCGGCCTCCATGGCGGGAAACGCCCGATTGACCCGCATCATCGACAGGGCGGGGTCGATCATGCCGCGTTGGCGCTCCCAGATGCTTCCGCTTGAGACAAAGATCGAATCGCCGATCAGCGGCTCCAGCGCGTTTACCATCAGATC
>CAIXXC010000103.1 GCA_903923205.1 uncultured Rhodospirillales bacterium
CGCCGCGACGCTCAACTTTCGTTGGGTGACCGGTTGCTTTATCGCGGTGATCCTCTTCTCGGTCGGCTTTATGTTCATGAACGTTCACACCGAATTAGCGCCGGTTGAGGACGAAGGATACGCGATCCTGATCACGAAGGCGCCGAGCTACGCCAATCTCGACTATATGGACTCCTATAACTCGTCGGTCCTTGGGGTCTCTCGGTCGATACCGGAGAGCGAGCTGCTTGTGCTGCTCAATGGCATCATTGGCCCTAACGAAGGCCTCGGGATTATCCTTTTCAAGCCCTGGGAGCAGCGCACGCGTGGCCTGCAGAAGATCAATCCTGAACTCCAGAAGAGACTCGCGGCATCGGTGACGGGTCTGAAGGCCTTCTCGGTCATCCCCCCGCCTCTCCCAGGAACACCGCAGGGTTTGCCCTTTCAGATGGTCGTCAACACGACCAAGGATTATGTCAGCCTTTACAAGCTTATGGAACAGATCAAGATGGCAGCGCGTGCCAGTGGACTGTTCATTGTCGTCGATAGCGATCTTAATTTCGATCTGCCGGACGTCAAACTCCACATCGATCGCTCAAAGGCCAGCGCACTCGGGCTTACAACGCGGGAGATCGGCGACGCGCTCGCGGTGCTGGTTGGTGGAAACTATATCAATCGTTTCGACCTGCAGGGGCGCAGCTACGAAGTTATCCCCCAGGTCAAACGGGACGCACGCCTCACCGGAGAGGCGTTGACCCGTTACTACGTGATGGCACGCAATGGTCAGCCAATCCCACTTTCAACTGTGGTGTCCGTCGAAAATGGCGTCGAGGCGAATGCCCTGACGCGCTACAATCAGCTGAATTCCGCAACCTTGGGAGCGGTGCCGATCCCGACAGTCACCACAGGGCAGGCGATTGATTTTCTTGAAAAGACGACCGCCGAACTCCTGCCGACGGGCTTCAATCACGACTATATCGGTGACGCTCGGCGCCTGACCCGCGAAGGTAATGCGCTTGAGCTTGCCTTTGTTTTCGCTATCGTGACGATTTTTCTGGTTCTCGCCGCCCAGTATGAAAGCTGGCGCGACCCACTGGTGGTGATGTTCACCGTGCCGCTTGCGATTTCAGGGGCGATGGTGCCGCTGTTTTTCTGGTACGTCACCTTCAATATCTATACGCAAGTCGGACTCGTCACCCTGATCGGCTTGATATCGAAGCATGGCATCCTGATGGTGTCCTTTGCCCGTGACCTTCAGATCGCCGAAGGGCTCGACCGCCTTGCCGCGATCCAGAAGGCCGCCAAGATCCGACTGAGGCCGATCCTGATGACGACCGCCGCGATGGTGGGGGGATTGTTCCCGCTTCTCGTCGCCTCCGGTGCGGGCGCCTCAAGCCGATTCTCGATCGGCATCGTCGTGGTCTCCGGAATGTCCGTTGGCACGCTCTTCACATTGTTCGTGCTGCCGGCCGTCTATTCTGTTCTGGGGCAGGATCACGGGCGCGCCGCCGGAAAAATCCGGACGGCTGAGATTGATGCGGTAGCGTGAGCGCGTCGCCGCAATCAACCACGCATCAGGCGATAAACCAGGCTGTCCTGTAGAGCGAGGTAGGACGCGTCGATCACGTTGGGTGCAACGCCCACGGTCGACCATCGTAGGCCCTCGGTATCCTTGCTCTCGATCAGGACGCGCGTGAGCGCCTTGGTACCGTCCTCCGGCGTCAGGATACGCACCTTGTAGTCGCTGAGTTGGACACCCTGCAGCAACGGGTAGACCGGCTCCAAAGCTTGGCGCAGGGCGGCGTCGAGGGCATCGACCGGACCATTGCCCTGCGCCACAACCATCAACGGCTCGCCATCAACCTCGATCTCAATCGTGGCCTCAGCCAGGGTTTCGATATCGGCATCGATTCTCTCATAACGCTCGCCAACGACCTTATAGCTGACGAGGCGAAAGAATGGTTGCGGTGCACCGATATTCAGCAGCCGTCTTGCCAACAGCTCAAAGCTCGCGCCCGCGCCCTCATAGGCATAGCCGGCGGCTTCCCGCATCTTGACGAGATCGCCAAGGTCGCTGATCCGAGGGTCCTTGTGATCGACAGCCATGCCCAGTTCGCCAAGTCGGGCCAGAATATTCGCCCGCCCTGCCTGGTCCGAGACAACGATATGCCGAACATTGCCGACCGCCGCCGGGTCGATGTGCTCGTATGAACGCGAATCCTTGGCGACCGCAGAGACGTGCAGGCCACCCTTATGGGCGAAGGCAGAGTCGCCGACATACGGCGCACGCGAATTCGCAGGACGGCCCAGCCGCTCGTCGAGCAGGCGCGAGGTCCGGGTCAGGCGCGACAGCGCGGCTTCGGTCACGCCGAGTTCAAAACCCATCTTGAGCATCAAGGTCGGGATCAGCGTGATCAGGTTGGCGTTGCCGCAGCGTTCGCCAAGTCCGTTGAGCGTGCCTTGAATCTGTCGTGCGCCTGCGCGAACGGCCGCCAGAGAATTGGCAACGGCATTGCCGGTGTCATCATGGCAATGAATGCCCAGCCTTTCGCCCGGGATCACATCGGCGACCGCGGCGACGATGCGCTCGACCTCGTCCGGCAAGGTCCCACCATTGGTATCGCAGAGTACGATCCAGCGCGCGCCTGCATCCGCCGCAGCCTTGACGCAATCGAGCGCGAAATCGGGATTATGCTTGAAGCCGTCAAAGAAATGCTCGGCATCGAAGAGCACCTCGGTCACCATTCCCCGAGCATGCGCAATCGAATCCGCGATGATCGCGATGTTTTCCTCTAGCGTGATTTCAAGTGCTCGCGTGACGTGAAAGTCCCAGGTTTTTCCCACAAGACAGACGGCACCGACGCCGGCCTGAAGCACTTTATTGAGGCCGGGATCGTTCGAGGCGGAGCGCCCGCTGCGCCGGGTCATGCCGAAGGCCGAAAAGCGGGCGTGGCGCAACCCCGGCAGATCATCGAACAGCGCCGTATCGGTAGGATTGGCGCCGGGCCAGCCCGCCTCGATCATGTCGATCCCCAGATCATCGAGTGCGATCGCAATCGCACGCTTGTCCGCAAGCGTGAAGTCGACGCCATAGGTTTGGGCGCCATCGCGCAAGGTCGTGTCGTAGAGGTAGACGCGGGTCATCGTCAGGTCTTTCTCACGCGGCGCGGGCGCGGCGCTTGCGCGCGGTAAGGACCCGTTCGACCGATACAATCTGGCGAAGGGCATCGGCGATCCGCTCTGCCGTGTCGAGATCGAGCCCATCGATCTGCACGTCAATCAGCAGGCAGGCATCCGTTTCGCCACCCGCCAGGCGGGCATGGACGCTTTTTGGCACCAGCCCACGCTTCGCGAATAATTCGACAACGCGCGATAGCGTGCCCGGATCGGCGATAGCGCGAACCGCGAAACAGGCAACAGAGGCTTCCGGAGAGACATAAGATTGAACAGACATGACACCCAACCCGAAAACTACAAAACACGCTCAGCGGCTACCGACCCTGCTAACGGATCGGGGGCATAATTCGGGCAATGCGCGAGCGCGGGTCGATCAATGTGTTCATGCGCTGGAGTTTGTACCGACCGGGCCGGCCAGCGTCAACGCCATTGCAGCAGGTCTGCCTTAATACGAAAGCCGATGCCACGCCTTTAATGATCAGGATCAGGGCAGTCTGGCGGAACACGACGTCCGCCGGTTATGATGACGGAAATCGTGCAGGGGGGAAGGAAAGCGATCATGGACTATGTGCGACTCGGATCAACCGGGATGAAGGTCTCACGGCTTTGCTTTGGCTGTATGACCTATGGCACCAAGCGCTGGCGCGACTGGGTCTTGGAAGAAGAGGAAAGCCGTCCCTTCCTTCAGAAAGCCTTTGAAAGCGGCATCAATTTCTTCGATACGGCAGACGTGTATTCGATTGGGGTGAGCGAAGAGATCCTGGGTCGGGCGGTCCGGGATTTCGCGAAGCGCGACGATATCGTCATCGCAACCAAGGTGTTCCAGACCATGAGCCGTCGGCCCAATGACCGCGGCCTATCGCGCAAGCATATCATGTCCAGCATTGATGCCTCGCTGAAGCGCCTGGGCACCGATTATGTCGATCTCTACATCATCCATCGCTTCGACCCCGACACCCCGATCGAGGAAACGATCATCGCGCTTGACGACATCGTCCGCGCCGGCAAGGCACGCTACATCGGCGCCTCGTCGATGGCATCGTGGCAGTTCATGAAAATGCTGGGTATTCAGGAGCGTCTCGGCCTCGCCAAATTCGTATCGATGCAGAACCACTACAATCTGATCTATCGCGAGGAAGAACGGGAAATGCTGCCGCTCTGTCGTGCCGAAGGGATCGGCGTGACACCGTGGTCCCCATTGGCGCGCGGGCTGCTGGCCGGATCGCGCAAGGCGCAAACCCATCGCGCCGGGACCGACGCCTATATGACCCAGCTCTACGATCATCATGCCGAAGAGGATGCCATCATTGATGCCGTCGCGAAGGTCGCTGCCGCGCGCGGCGTTCCGCCGGCCCAGGTCGCGATCTCCTGGGTCGCCAGCCGACCTGGTATCACTGCACCCATCATCGGCGCCTCGAAGCCGCATCATCTGACTGACGCCCTGGCCGGGATTGCCCTGCATCTTTCGGACGAAGAAATCGCTATTCTGGAATCACCCTATCGCCCGCGCCCGGTGGCGGGACACGAGTAGACGGCAAAGCGGTGCGCAAGACGCCGCACGGGAATAAGAAAAGGAGACAGGAACATGGAGATCCTGCAACACCCGCTGCCCTCGCGCATGGCCTGGACGGGCAGCGAACTCCGGCAGACCGACGACTGGATCGTCTGCCTCAGCGCCGCAGAACATGAAGAACTCGACCGCGCCCTGCGGGTTGCGCGACAATCCGGTCGTCCACGCGTAGCGCTGCGCCCCGAGGATTTCCCACTGCCGACATTGGCGCGCCGCATTGCCCTGATGGAGGAGGAGTTGAAGCAAGGCCGGGGTTTTGTCCTGCTGCGTGGGCTCGATATCGGTCGTTATAATATGGAAGACCTGACGACGATCTACTGGGGGGTGTCGATCCACCTGGGCGCTGTGATCTCCCAGGATGCGAAAGGCACGTTGATCCAGCATATCACCGATATCGCGCCTCCCAATATTGATGATCCGAATCTCCGCCTTTACGTGACCTCGAAGGGACAGCCGCCGCATTCCGATATGTCGGATATTGTCGGCTTGCTCTGCGTCGATCGGGCGATGGAAGGCGGCGAGAGCGTGATCGTCAGCACGATGGCGATCTACAACCGGATGCTCAAGGAACATCCCGAATATCTCGAGCCGCTCTACGAAGGGTTCTATCACGACCTTCGCGGCGAGGGGCCGACCGGCGACATCGATGAAGTAACCGACGCACCCGTGCCTGTGTTCAGCTATAGCGGCGGCACGCTGCGCTCCTGGTTCCATGGCAAAAAGATTCGGGGCGGGGCCGTGAAACGCGGTGTCCCACTGACTGCGCTCCAGGCCGACGCTGTCGCCTATGTCGAACGGCTCGGCACCGATCCGGAAATGCGTCTGGACATGCCTCTCCAACCAGGGGACATCCAGTTCCTCAACAACTACGTCGCCATGCATTACCGCACGGCATTCAAGGACGGCCAGGGGCACAAACGGCTGATGCTGCGGATCTGGCTGGAAATGCGGAACATGGGCGACTTCGACCCCGCACTCGACAAATGGGTCCGCAGCGGGGTGCCCTCTCAGGACTGGGCGAAACACAAGGGATTGCGATCCCTCGGCCAGGTCTGAATCGACACCCGACCGGACCGGGCGGTTCGGGCAACCACAACATGTGAGGAAAATCTGTGAAGCTGCATTTCTCCGGCGCATCGCCCTTCGTTAGAAAGGTGATGATCTGCGCCATCGAACTCGGCCTGGATGGCAAGATCGACAAACTCGCCGCAGCCGCGCATCCCGTCAACAGGGACGCCTCGATTGTCGCCAACAATCCGCTGGGCCAAGTTCCCACCCTCGTCACCGATGACGGCAATATCCTCTATGACAGCCGGGTGATCTGCGAATATCTCGATACCCTTGCTGGTGGTTCCCTGTTCCCCAAAGCCGGGCCGGCGCGCTTGGTTGCGCTCGTCGAGCAATCTCTGGCAGATGGCTTGCTGGACGCGGCTATACTCGTCCGGTACGAGCGGGTTGCCCGCCCTGAGACCCTGAAGTGGGAGGCATGGGAACAAGGCCAGCTCGACAAGATTCGGTGTGCTCTGGACAAGCTGGAAGCAGCCGCCTCAGGCTTCCCCTCGCGCCTCGATATCGGCACGATCACTATTGCCTGCGCCCTTGGCTATCTTGATTTTCGCTTTCCCGAACTCGCCTGGCGTCAGGGCCGCGAGGCGCTGGCCGCCTGGTTCGAGGCGTTCGGCAAGAGGCCATCGATCCAGGCCACCCTACCCAAGGCCTGAAAAACCGATAATGACCCTCCCCGTCTCAACGCCTAGGCGCCTAGACGAAGAGGGTCATTGACACATCAGTCGTTGGCAAGCGACGCCGTTGCCGAGATCTCGACCAGAAGATCGGGAGAGATCAGGGGGCCGACCTGAACGATGGTCGTCGCCGGTCGCACATCGGCGAACACGGCACCATGGGCCCGGCCGACATCTTGCCATGTCGTCATGTCGGTAAGGTAGATGCGCGTCTCGATGACGTGCTTCGGACCGGCGCCCAACTCGGCAAGGGCCGCAACGATCCTCTCCAGAATGACTTCGGCCTGCTTACCGGCATCGCCCGGATGCAATGCCTTGCCATCGGGTCCGCTGGCGGTGGTTCCCGAGACGACGACGAGGTCGCCGGCGCGGACGGCTCGCGAATAGCCGATGGTCGTGGCCCAGGCGGACGCGATCGGAACTTGGCGACGGCTCATTTTAATCCTCATTTTCTTGTAAAAAACGGCCGGGTAGTTGCCATCCCGGCCGCCTGTTTATTGACCCGCAGTAGCTTACGCAGCCTTCAGGATGTTCCGCAGGACGTATTGGAGGATACCGCCGTGACGGTAGTACTCAACCTCGTCCAGGGTATCGATACGGCACATGACCGTGGTTTCGGTCTTGCTGCCGTCAGCGCGGGTAATCGTGACGTGGACGTCCTGACGCGGCTTGATCCCAACGGCGAGGCCGGTGATATCGAACAGCTCCGTGCCATCAAGCTTCAGGGTCTGGCGATTCTCGCCTTCCTTGAACTGGAGCGGCACGATGCCCATCCCGACGAGGTTCGAGCGATGGATACGTTCGAAGCTTTCCGCAATAACGGCCTTGACGCCCAGCAGGCGCGTGCCCTTTGCCGCCCAATCGCGTGACGAGCCCGTGCCGTATTCCTTCCCGGCGATGACAACCAGCGGAACGCCCGCTTCCTGGTATTTCATCGAGGCATCGTAGATCGCCAGAACCTCACCCGCGGGCTGGTACTTGGTGACGCCACCTTCGACGCCCGGCACCATCTCGTTCTTGATGCGGATATTGGCAAACGTGCCGCGCATCATGACCTCGTGATTGCCACGACGCGTGCCGTACTGATTGAAATCGGCCGGGCGGACCTGATGGCTGAGCAGATACTCACCCGCAGGGCTGGCCTTCTTGATCGAACCGGCCGGCGAGATGTGGTCGGTTGTGATGCTGTCGCCGAGGATCGCCAGAGGACGCGCCTTGAAGAAATCGGTGAAGACACCCGGCTCCTTCGACATGTTCTGGAAGAACGGCGGCTCAGCGATGTAGGTCGATCCCTCGACGAACTTATAGGTCTGGCCTTCGGCGAACTCGACCGCCTGCCATTCCTTCGGCCCGAGGAACACATCGCTGTAGCGTGACTTGAAGCTGGCCTCGGTGACGAACTTCTTGGTCGCTTCCTCGATGTCGAGATTGGACGGCCATATATCCTTGAGATAGACCGGCTTGCCATCCGAACCCGTGCCCAGTGGCTCGGTCGTGATGTCGATGTGGAGCGAGCCTGCAAGAGCATAGGCAACGACCAAAGGCGGCGACGCCAGATAGTTGGCGCGCACCTGCGGGCTGACGCGGCCTTCGAAGTTGCGGTTGCCCGAGATCACGGCGCCGACGACGAGATTGCCGTCCTCAACCGCCTTGATGATCGGATCCGACAGCGGTCCCGAATTGCCGATGCAGGTGGTGCAGCCATAGCCGACAAGGTTGAAGCCGAGGGCGTCGAGGTCCTCGTTCAGCCCGGCAGCGGCCAGATAGTCAGTGACGACCTGGCTGCCCGGTGCCAGCGAGGTCTTAACCCATGGCTTCGTGGTCAGGCCCTTCTTTCGCGCATTGCGGGCGAGCAGGCCGGCACCGATCAGCACGCTGGGGTTCGAAGTGTTGGTGCAGCTGGTGATCGCCGCGATGACGACGTCGCCGTCCTTCAGCTCGTAATTCGAACCCTCGACCTTGACCGCGCGAGCCGGCATTTCCGACGTGCCGGCAAGCTTCGGCAGGGCCGCCTTGAAGCCGGCAGCGGCTTGAGACAGCAACACCTTGTCCTGCGGACGCGAGGGACCAGCCATGGATGATTCGACGGAACCCAAATCCAGTTCGAGGACATCGGTGAAGACCGGATCAGGACTGCTGGCGTCGCGCCACAACCCCTGCGCCTTGGCATAGGCCTCGACCAGAGCGACACGTGCCTTGTCGCGGCCAGTGAAGGAGAGATAGTTCAGGGTCTGCTGATCGACAGGAAAGAAGCCGCAGGTCGCGCCGTATTCCGGTGCCATATTGGCGACCGTGCAGCGGTCGGCGACCGTCAGATTGTCGAGGCCTGGGCCGAAGAATTCGACAAAACGACCAACCACACCCTTCTTGCGCAGCATCTGTGTCGCCGTCAGCACCAGATCGGTCGCGGTGGTCCCTTCTTTGAGCTTTCCCGTGACCTTGAAGCCAACGACTTCCGGCAGCAGCATGGAAATCGGCTGGCCGAGCATCGCCGCCTCTGCCTCGATCCCGCCGACGCCCCAGCCAAGCACGGCCAAGCCATTGACCATCGTGGTATGGCTATCGGTGCCGACAAGCGTATCGGGATAGGCGACCAGCGTGCCGTCATCTTCTTCCCCGACCCAGACGACCTGGGCGAGGTATTCGACATTGACCTGATGGCAGATGCCGGTGCCTGGAGGCACGACACGGAAGTTATTGAAGGCGTTCTGCCCCCAACGCAGGAAAGAGTAACGCTCGCCATTGCGCTCGAACTCGAGCTTGACGTTCTCGTCAAAAGCCTCGGGCGTGCCAAAAGCGTCGACGATGACGGAGTGGTCGATCACGAGATCGACCGGCGAGAGCGGGTTGATCTTTTCCGGATCGCCACCGAGATTGACCATCGCCTGACGCATCGCGGCAAGATCGCAGACTGCCGGAACGCCGGTGAAATCCTGCATAAGTACGCGCGCCGGGCGGAACGCAATCTCGCGCTCCGAGGTCTTGTCGACAAGCCACTGGCCGACGGCCTTGATGTCATCGACCGTCACGGTCCGACCGTTCTCGAGGCGGACGAGGTTCTCGAGCAGGACACGCAGCGAGAACGGAAGCTTGTCGAGTTCGCCGATCCCGACGGCCTTCGCCGCGTCGGGCAGGCTGTAATAGGTGTAGGTCTTGCCCGCGACTGCGAGCGAGCGGCGGGTCTTCAGCGTATCGTGGCCGGCATATTTCACGGCGACAAACTCCTTGAGGGTCGGCGATGAGGCTCAGTCTTCAATGATCCGCCACCGGGCCTGAGACAGTCCGGACCCTGACGGGCGAAGATTTCGATCTGATGGGCCATCGATAGCGCATATGACGCGCCTGCAAAAGAGGTGTTCGGCAAAGCACACCGAAGTTTGCATCATCACGGCCATAATATTCGACAAGTTGGATCAATTAGGGACCAACCTGGATCGCGCCAAGATCGGCGGCCCCGGTAAGCCGCCGCTTTGTGCCGACCAGATCGACCAGCGGAGAATCCAGAGAGGTTCCGCGGAGCAATGCGGGGCTCGACCGCTTGGGCACGAAGCCCGCCACGATCTGCATGATCGCGAGCGGGCCCGTTGGGCTAACAGGTGCGGTAAGGTCAGGATCCAGGCCGACAAGGTTGTGGGGGCCCCAGTTGAACTTCACACTGTTGTCGACGGCAACGATCATCGGGCCCACCCCATGGGCTAGATTCCAGTCGAAGAGGTCGCCGGTAGATTGATCGCCCCCAAACTCATAAAGCGCACTGATCTGGCCGTTGCACATCCTGGCGCGCGTGGCGTCGGCGATGTTGTTGGTGACGACAATATTCGCCGACATCACCGCACCGATCTCGTATGCGCCGGCGCAATGGTTCCGGTCTTGCAGATTGCCCCAACTGGTATTGTGCCGAATCCGCACGTTATCCGACAAGGATACCTGAATGCCGTTGCCGCCATTATTGAAAATCAGGTTGTTTTCGACCAGTGATGCCGCGCGATAGGGCTGTCCAGAAGTTTGGGCATGACGGAAATCGTCGAGCACGACACCATTACCGGCCGTCGTTACCGGCTTGCACGTCACACAGGCTAGATTGTTGTAAGCGATATTCTGCTGCAACAGCATGTGATAGCCGGGCTCGCTGTCGTAGGGAATTGGCGCATCGATGCTGATGCCGGAACAGCCCCTGGGTGCCGAGGCCGCGTTGCCATGCACGATATTGTTTCGAATGATGAGATAGTCCACCGGCTGTCCGGCATTGCCCCTTCCTTCCACGGCGATGCCGTTGCACGACGAGTCATGAACGATATTGTTCTCGATGACGACGTGGTGCAGCGCCCCGAATGGGCCGCTATAGCCGCCAGCAACCGCGATCGCGGATCCATCCATGCCTGTCGCGACGACGTCGCAACCCGCGATATCCCAATAGGCACCACCATGCGTCACAGCGATTGCCGCCTGAAATGGCACGCCGACGCGAATTCTTGAGCCGTGATCGGGCGCGCATTGAAGGGTGATATAACCGCCTGCAGCACTGCCGGAAGCGGTCAGCGACCAACCCCAGCGAGGGTTGTAGCTGCCGGGCGCGATCTCAAGCCGGTCGCCGGGGCGGTAACTGCCATTGTGGTAGCTTGGATCGTTCCACGGTGCGGCTTGTGAGCCATTGCCGAGGTCGTCAGAGCCGCCTGGGGTAAAATACCAACTCGCCGCAGCGGCAGGACCGGCCAGCCCAAGGCCCAGCCAGAACACAGTCAGCAGCAGGAGTGAAGTGATCCGGCCCGTCGTCGTCATGACAGCCCCTCGACTCGAAGATAATCAAGAAGATAGCAACACAATGTTGACAATCCCTCAACGGCCTTCGTCGTCGGGGCGGACACGACTGGCCAGAATATTCTGACCAGTCGCCAACTCACTCAAGCGCCGTAGAAGCTACCGCCCGAGGCGGCAAGCGCCCGCATCTTCTTCGTCGGCTTGAACATCGCGCCGAGAGCCGCGTGACGATCACAAGCGGCGACGACACTGGCAAGGCCAAGCCAATCCGCATATTTCAGCGCACCGCCGACGTGACGCGGGAACCCGAGCCCGAGCACCAGCGCCATATCAACCTCGACGGGGCTCTCGACAATCTCGTCCTCTATGCAATGCGCCGCCTCGATGATCATCGGCAGCATCATGCGCTCGACGATTTCCTCATCGCTGAAGCTCTTGGGTCCGCCCGGCTGAATCTTCGCCATGATCGGAGCAAGATCGGTTGCCGCGAGCTTGTGCGGCCGGCCCTTTGGATCCTTCTCGTAGCGATAGAAGCCGAGGCCGTTCTTCTGGCCCAGCCGCCCTGCCGTCATCATCACGGTGCTGACGTTCTCGCACTCCGTGACCATGCGATTATGGAAACCGCCAACGATGATATCGACAACATGCGACATGGTATCGAGACCAATGACGTCGAGCAGGAAGGCTGGCCCCATCGGCCAGCCGAACTTCTCCATCACGGCATCGATCTGATGGAAATCAGCGCCATCCCGAATTAACTGGAAGAAGCCGATCACATAAGGGATCAGGATCCGGTTGACGAGAAATCCGGGGCATTCCTTCACGATAATCGGCGTCTTCCCCATCGCGACGGCATAGCTCGCAATCGTAGCGGCGGTTTGTTCGCTTGTCTGGGGGCCACGAATGACCTCGACGAGCGGCATCAGGGGTACCGGATTAAAAAAATGCATCCCACCGAAATTCTCGGGTCGCGTCAGTGCACTTGCCATCTCGGTGATCGACAGAGATGACGTGTTCGACGCAATAACCGCGTCCGTGCGCAACGCCTTCTCGACCTCCGCAAGGACGATCTTCTTGACCTTCATGTTTTCGACCACCGCCTCGATGACGACATCGGCGGTCTCGAAATTCTCATAACCGAGTTGAGCCTCGATCGAAGCGCGGATCGCAGCAGCCTTTTCCGGCTTCAGCTTTCCCGTCTCGACCTGTTTGGCCAGCAATTTATCGGCCTCGTTCAGCCCGAGTTCCAGAGCGGACTCGGCGATATCTTTCATGATGACCGGGGTACCCCTGACCGCGCTGGTGTAGGTGATGCCACCGCCCATGATGCCGGCGCCAAGCACGGCACCTTGGGTGACCTTGCGCCCGATCTTGGCGTAGCCCTTGGCCTTCTTCTTCAGCAGTTGATCGTTGATGAAAATCTGCACCAGCGAAGCTGCGGCCTGGGTTTTGGCAACCTCGGCAAAGACCTCAACCTCCTGCGCCTGCGCGCCATCGCGGTCTAGAGGCGCTGCCCGGGCGATCAAATCGATCACCGCGCCAACGGCAGGAACATTGCCAATGGTCTTGGCCACGGCAGCCTTGGCAGCCTCGACACTTCCCGGCGGGATCGTCACGGGGCCGCGCCGAATCGTGCGGCGCGCCTGCCAGTCGCGAGCGCCGCTGATCGCCTCGTTGAGGACTTTCAGGGCAGCGTCGCGAAGCTCGGCAGGTTCCACGACGGCATCGACAGCGCCGGCAGCCAAGGCAACTGCGGCCGGTTGGGGTTTGCCGCTGGGAATCCAATCCAGTGCGATCTTTGCGCCGGCGAGACGGGGGAGCCGAACAGTCCCGCCAAACCCGGGAATGATGCCGAGCCCGGTCTCAGGCAGACCGATCTGCGCGACCGTCGCCATCACCCGATAATCCGAGGCGAGTGCCATTTCGAGCCCACCGCCAAGCGCGAATCCGTTGATGGCCGTCACGATCGGGAACGGCAGATCCTCGAACACAAGAAACAGGCCGGCACTGTTTGTCCCAAATGCCTGCAGTTCCGCGGTCGGTTTCTTGAACAAACTGGTAAATTCGAAAATATCGGCGCCAACGATGAACACATCCTTGGCGCTGGTCACAAGGATACCGCGAACACCGGGAGCGGCCTTTATAACTTCTATCGCGGCCTTGAGGTCGCCCAGCGTCGTGGCGTCGAACTTGTTGACGGATTCGCCGTCGCGATCAAAGCGAAACTCCACAAGCTCATTATCGAGCGCGATAAGCTTGATCGATTTTCCCACATACATCTGCGGCTCCCGTATTCTTGCGCATTTCCCGAATGGCGCCACAGGTAGCACAAAGCGGCGTCGAATAACCACATCAGGACAGCATCGTCGGTGCCTCGGCGCGGGAATATCTTGGGCTCATCATCGTTATATAACGTGTCAGGGTCTTTCAGATGCTATCGTCACGCGTCGGCGCAGCGCCAGACCCGTCGGGCGGAGCGGAAATCGAGACCCATCCCTACCCGGCGCGGCATATCCAGCGCGAAGATGAGGACATGGAGATCATGCGTAAACTAGGTGCTATCGCGTTATTGGCTGGAAGCGTGGCGCTTTCGGCCTGTGTCGTCGAGCCCCCGACGGGGCCGGAGGTCGTCGCGATGCCGGGTCAGGGTAAGTCGCTGCCGCAGTTCCAGAACGAGGACTACACCTGCCGCGATTATGCCGCGCGTCAAATTGGCTATGCTTCCCCGGCCCATGCAGCCAATCAAAGTGCGCTTGGGAGTGCAGCGATCGGAACCGTCCTGGGGGCTGCCGCCGGCGCCGCCCTTGGTGCGGCTAGCGGTTCGGCAGGAACCGGCGCCGCAATCGGCGCTGGCTCGGGGCTATTGCTCGGCAGCATGGTCGGAGCCGGCAATGCAAATGCATCGTCACAAGGGCTGCAGCAACGCTATGACGTTGCCTACGCCCAATGCATGACAACACAGGGCAATCAGATCCAGGCACCGCCGCCGCCACCACCACCCGTGTACGTTGTCGATCCGACACCACCGCCCTATTACTATTACCCGCAACCCTATTATGGCCCCCCTCCCGGTGTGATCTTCGAGGGTCATTTCGGCCATGGCGGGGGCCATCGCGGCTGGGATCGTGATCGCTGGTAGCGGGGCGGCATGAGCAAGGCGTTCACGAAAGAAGATGAAGGTGACGGTGACGAGGAGCCCGAATTCCCGTCGTTGGCCCTGCCGTCGGGTACCAAGAATTACATAACACCGGGCGGGCACGAGCGGCTTCAGTCGGAACTCAAGGAATTGCTGAGGCGCGAGAGGCCAAAAATCGTCGAGATCGTGTCCTGGGCCGCCGGAAACGGCGACCGTTCGGAAAATGGTGACTATCTTTACGGTAAGAAGCGCCTGCGCGAGATCGACCGACGCATCCGCTTTCTCACCAAGCGGCTCGAAATCGCGGAAGTCGTCGATCCGCGCCGCCAAACCAGACAAGATCAGGTCTTTTTCGGTGCAACGGTCACTTATGTGAACGGACGAGACCAGGAGCACACGATCACGATTGTCGGCGTCGATGAGATCGACGCCGATTCCAGTCGCATCAGTTGGATATCGCCTGTCGCGCGGGCATTGCACAAGACCCGCGTCGGCGACGTTGTCGAAATTCGGACCCCGGCAGGTCAGGAAACTCTGGAAGTAGTTGCAATCGATTACCGCACTCTCGATCTTGCTTCGACCCCAACCTAGTCGACCGAAATTGCCGGCAAGCCGTTGGCTTTAGCCCTGCAGCAGCAATGTCCGAAGACGTGAGACGGCGGCATGGAGGGCTTGCACCTCGTCGATAACGCGGTCCCACTCTTTACGCCCCGCAACGACGCCCATGTGTTCTGTGACCGTCGCAAGCTCATTAGCCCCAACAGAAAGCGCAGAGCCCAGAATGCGATGCGCCTGATGACGCACATCGACGACACTGCGACGGAAAACCGCTGCCTCAAGTTCACGGACACCGCTGTCTAAAACTTGGATAAACCGGCCGAGCAACCGATTGATGACCTCGGGATTGTCGCCGCAGATCGAGCGAAGGACTTCGCGATCATAAATTGGCTGTTGACACGACCCGTGGCCCTGCGACGCAGGCATCACGTTCAACGCCCCCATCACCTGACCTTCCATCGACCGCGCCTTTCGCAGACAAGCGAATTTGGTTAAAATTTCTTAAACCAGAGTTACCTTAGGTCGAGATTATCAAAATTTCAACACCTGAACGATTTTCGTTCAAGTGGATTGGCCACGCTTCCAGGTTTCATGCCAAGCCACCAACTCGCTCCCTGGCATCGGTTTGGCGATGTAGAAGCCCTGAGCGACATCGCAGCCCATCCGGGCAACGTTGTCCCAGTCCTTTTGGGTTTCCACACCCTCGGCAAAGCTTCTGATCTTGAGACGGCGGGCGATATTGATACCGGCATCCAGCAGGATCTCCAGCATCGGATCATCTGTGGCCCCGGTGACGAATTCCCGATCGATCTTCAATTCGTTGAGCGGCACCCGCATCAACTGCTGCATCGACGAAAAGCCAGTACCATAATCGTCCAGGGAAAGCTGGAAGCCGCGCATTCTAAGACGCGCCAGCGTTTCGAGAGATCGCCCGAGATGGGTCATCGCAGCAGTCTCCGTCACTTCGATCGTGAGATCGGAGAGAACGAACTGAGCCTTGCCGACAATTCGAGCGAAGCGTTCTGGCAGATCGCTATCCTGCAGCGATCGCGGGGAGACGTTGAGAGAAATCGGTACATCAAGGCCTTGCTTCCGCCATTCCGACCAATTTTCGATCACCCGCCCCAGTAATGCGTCGGTGACGGCCGTGATCAAGCCACATTCTTCCATTGCAGGGACGAAGACCGCTGGCACGAGCATGCCG
>CAIXXC010000104.1 GCA_903923205.1 uncultured Rhodospirillales bacterium
CTGCAGGCTTCCGCCCTGGCTTTCACGTTGCTCAAGCTTTTCGGGGCGGCATATCTCGTCTTTCTCGGTGTCAAGCTGTGGCGCCAGCCCGTCGGCGAAACCGTCGCCGCCGATCCCAAAACTGGTCTCTCATTGGGTCGGGCGTTCGCTCATGCCTACCTGTCAACGGCATTCAATCCGAAGACTGTTCTGTTCTTCATGGTATTTGTACCCCAATTCATGAACCCGCACGCGGCGCTATTTCCGCAGTTGGGCTCGATGCTGATCAGTATTATGGTTTTCGGTGCCCTGATCGATGGTGGTTATTCACTGTTCGCGGCACGAATCGGCGCCCGTCTATCGAGCCGCCGCAGCCGCATGACGGTCAACAAAGTCGCCGGCGGCGTCTTGGTCGGTGAAGGCGCGCTTGCCGCAGCGTGGCGTGGCATCGGGGCCTGATGGAGTCGTAAGGTCGAAATTTGATATCGCCAGCCTGTGCGTTCCCGGAAAATCGCGCTTGGCACTTTCGTGATCATGTGACTAGCATTAATAGTGATGTTTTAAATATCATTCTCGATTGTCCGACGCGGAGTTTTCGCGATGATGACAGCGGCGCAGATGCGCGCGGCCCGGGCGCTTCTGGGTATTGACCAAAAGACTTTGGCCGAACTTTCGGGGGTTTCGTTGCCGACGATCCAGCGGATGGAGTCGAGCGACGGGATGGTCCGTGGGATCGTGGATAGCCTCACCAAGGTTATCGAGGCGCTGGAGCGCGCCGGCATTGTCTTGATCGCTGACCAGGCGACGAGCCCTGGTGGCGGGCGCGGGGTGCGTCTCAAGGAGCGGGAGACACGGTCATGATGCGTCAGATAGCGCCACCAAGTTTCGCCGAACTCTTTACCCCGAAGCTGATTACAGTCCTGCGTGATCCCTACGGGCCGGCTGCGTTCCGGGCGGACCTTGTGGCCGGAATGACTGTAGCGATTGTGGCGATCCCGCTATCGATGGCGATCGCGATCGCTTCCGGTGTCAGCCCGGCGCAGGGCCTGTTCACATCGATCGTAGGCGGCCTGATCGTCTCCATGTTCGGCGGCAGCCGGTTTCAGATTGGCGGACCAGCGGGGGCCTTCATTGTCCTCGTCTCGACGACGGTCAGCCAGCATGGCTTCGACGGACTAGCCGTCGCGACCATGATGTCGGGCATAATGTTGATGTCCATTGGGCTGTTACGGCTGGGGACATACATTAAATACATACCCTACCCGGTCACCGTCGGCTTTACTGCCGGAATCGGGGCCATTATTTTCATGGGCCAGATCAAAGAGCTGCTTGGGCTAACGCTGGTGGGGCGAGAGCCAGGGCCCGTCATACCAAAGCTTGAGGCATTGTTACAGGCATTGCCCACTTTCAATCCGTCTGCGATCGCCGTGGCGCTCTTGGCAATCGGCATTATCCTTGTCTTCAGGCACTATCGGCCGAGCTGGCCGAATTTTCTCATCGCTGTTTGCGCGACCTCCGTCCTCGTCGCCGTCCTCCATTTGCCAGTTGCGACGATCGGCTCGCGCTTCGGCGCCATGCCAAGTGCGCTGCCGGCGCCCCATCTTCCGCACGCCTCGCTCGAGACCGCGCTTGCCGTGATGCCGGATGCCTTCGCATTCACCCTGCTTGGCGGGATTGAGTCGCTATTATCTGCGGTTGTCGCTGACAGTATGACGGGACGACGGCATCGTTCGAACTGCGAATTGGTGGCGCAAGGTCTGGCGAATATCATCTCGCCTTTGTTCGGCGGAATTTGCGTCACCGGTACAATCGCGCGCACGGCAACCAATGTGCGCGCAGGAGCCCACGGGCCTGTCGCCGGGATGGCGCACGCGCTGTTCCTGCTTATTCTGCTTATGGTGGCGGCGCCCCTGGCTGCCTTCATTCCATTGGCTGCGCTTGCGGGTGTGTTGACGATCGTTTGCTGGGGCATGGCGGAGCGGCATGGCTTCGTGATCCTGTTGCGCACCTCGCGCGGCGATGCCGTGGTGCTCCTGACGACATTCCTGCTGACTATATTCCGGGATCTCACAACCGGGATCGTCGCCGGGTTCTCGATAGGTGCCCTGATCTTTCTGCGAAGAATGTCCAACCAGGTGGGGGTCGAACAGATAACGCCCCTGGTTCGCGAAGACGCGGCCGACAACGACACTGCTCGCGAGCGATACGACGCGGGACTGACGGCGGCGGACGATATTATCATCTACCGCATTTCCGGCGCCTTCTTCTTCGGCACTGCGGCAGCGATCACCGCTGTGTTGGATCGTATCGCGGTGAGACCTAAGGCCTATGTCATCGATTTTTCCGAGGTCGCGCTGCTCGATTCCACCGCTGCGGCCGAGATCGAACGTTTTGCCACCCAGTCAGCACGCCGCGGCACGGCACTGGTCTTTACCGGCGCCCAAACGTCCGTCCGCCGGGCCCTTCTGGCGCATGACCTGAGACCGCCACGCGTCCGTTTCCGCAATACCATCGCCGATGGCGTGGTCGCGGCACGCGAAGCCATTACCGGTCAGATCAGCGAAGAAGAGCAACACCAAGCCTGAGGGTAACGGCAGCCGCGATCGCATGCGCCACCCTGTCAATAGCCTCAGCGGCATCGATCACCGCGCATCGATCCGGTTCGGCTGAGGCGGTGGCAAGGAAAATCCTCCGGACTGTTTCATGAAAGCCATCGCCCCGATCCTCAAAGCGATCGGTCTGCCCCCGCCGCGCTGCCGCACGGGCGCGGCCCAAGGAAACCGGGAGGTCCAGAATCAGCGTCAGGTCCGGTTGGAATGTGCCCCGCGCCACCGAACCGAGCTGTTCAACAGCACCGGCATCGAGCCCACCGGCACCCTGATAAGCGCGGGTTGAATCCTCGTAGCGATCGCTGATCACCCAGTCGCCTCGCGCCAGCGCCGGCCATATGGTCCGCACGAGATGGTCGCGACGGGCGGCGTAGACAAGTAGCGCCTCAGTCACAGCATCCCAACGGTCGACGGTACCACCCATAAGCAGTTTCCGGATTTCCTCTGCTCCCTCGGAACCTCCGGGTTCACGGGTGACAAGGACCTTGTATCCCAGATCTTGAAGGCCATCGCGGAGCCGCACGATCTGGGTCGATTTGCCGGCCCCTTCGCCTCCTTCGATCGTGATGAAGCGTCCCGGTCCCGTCACAGGTTCAGCTTTTTTTGTGGGAAAGAAGGTACGATAGCGCCGCCTTCATACGACCCCATGTTCCCAGAGCTGCAACACCCGAGGTCGCGACGACAGGCACATCGATGGATTGCATGCCCGGTGCGGTAATGGTCGCAAGCCCAATATGCTGGCCCTGCGCGATCGGCGCCTTCACCGGCGCATCGAAGCTTACCGTCACCTTCATATCGCGGCGAGCCAACTTCGGTAGCGTCACGGTGACATCCGCATCTACCTGGATCAGGACATCTGGGGCGACGCCCTGCCAGACCGGCACCTTGCCGACACCATCGCCCCTGCGGAACAAAGGGTAATTCTTGAACGTATCGAGTGCCCAATTGACGATGCGTTCGCCTTCGGCGGAACGGTTATTCATGCTGTCGAGCCCAGTCATGACGGCAATGATCCGCGTATTGCCACGCTTTGCAGAGGCGGTAAGGCAGAAACCTGCCTCATCAGTATGGCCGGTTTTGACGCCATCGACGCCCATATTCTTGTAAAGCAGGGGGTTGCGATTGCCCTGCTTGATGCCGTTATAGGTAAAATCGATCTGCGAAAAGTAATGATAATACTCTGGAAAATCCCGGATTAGGTGGATCGCAATCTGCGCCAGGTCGTGGGCCGATGAGTAGTGATTGGGATCGGGCAGCCCGTTCACGTCGGCGAAATGGGTATCCTTGAGCCCCATGCGTCTGGCGTCATCGTTCATCATGTCGACGAATGCGCCTTCAGAGCCGGCAATACCCTCGGCAAGCGAGATACAGGCGTCATTGCCGGACTGGATGATCATCCCCATGATCAGGTCTTCAACACTGACCTGGGCGTTGATTGGCAGGAACATTTTTGACCCACCGGTCGACCATGCGTGCTTGCTGACCGGCATCATTGTCGTCATCGTGATCTTGCCGGCGCGGAGTTGCTCGAAGACGACATACGCCGTCATCATCTTGCTCATTGACGCCGTCGGAATATGGGCATCGCCGAGTTTGTCGTAGAGCACGGCCCCGGTCTCATAATCCTCGATGAAGACATTTCGGGCCGTCGTCTGGAAGCTTGAGACCTCATCGGCGCGGGCATCGACAGACATCATCGCCAAGAACACGCCGAGAAAGGCGGCCAGACATGAAAACTTATAGATAAACGCCATACCGTAACCGTTCCCAAAAACTGAAAGAGATACTGCTTAATTGACGACGATCTTTGCACTGGTCGCCCCGGCAGCACGCGCCTGCGCCAGAAGCTGGTCGGCCTGCCCCACCGTCGCGATGGGCCCAAGTCGAACGCGGTAGACGTTCAACCCATTGACCACAACACCGGTCACAGTAACCGTCCCCAGTCGATCAAGCATCGCCTTCATCCTAAAGGCATTCGGCCCCATGGTGAAGGCACCCGCCTGAATATAAATCTGGCTTGGCTGCACCGGCACATAACGCACCTGTTCAGGCAGGACCGGGAGCACAGCGGACGTTGTCGAGGCGTAATTTGGCGTCGCCGGGTAGGGGCGCGGTGTTGGCGGATAGCTCGGCATCGGCGGCACATATGCGCTGCCCTTTGGGGTCGCATCGGGCAACGCCTCAACGGCGAACGAGTCGGTCGGGGCCGCCGTTGGGGCATCGACAGCGGCAAGTTGCTCGCCGCCCCGCGCGACCGACTGTGCCGCAAGGCTAGGACCGATCAGATAGCGGACACGGACCTTGGCGGTACCCTGACGATCAAATCCAAGTAATTGGGCACCCTTGCGCGACATATCGATGATCCGATCGCCGACGAACGGCCCTCGATCATTGATTCGCACTTGAAGAGTGCGGCCATTTTCAAGATTTTCGACTTCAACGATACTCGGCATCGGCAGGGTCTTGTGTGCAGCCGTCAGCCCGTCCTGATTGAATATCTCGCCATTCGCCGTATATTTTTGATGGAAATTGGGACCATACCAGGATGCGATCCCGGTCTCGTTATAGTTCGGGTTTTCCGAGGGGTAGTACCAAATCCCCGCGACTTGATAGGGCTTTCCTACCTTGTACATACCTTTCGTGGGTGGCGCCTCGGTCACAGGGGAAGGCGGCGTCGACGTCCCGCAACTTGCGAGAAAGATCGCGCAGACGATGCAGGCGGCCAGGTGAGAAGGCCGCAGCCGAATCATCATTTTGTGTCCTTAATGCCAGCTGAACGGAATATCTTGTAGCTGAAAACCTTATCAATTCTCGATACGGTCGGCAAGGTAGGATGCTGCGGTCGCAAAATACAATGAGCGATTCCACTTCAGAAGGACCCGGTAATTATCCGTGACAAGTAAGGTCGGGCCATCGGCGCTGCCAGGCTGTACCAGGCGCAACGTCCCTTCAAGAACCGGAAGATCACCACCATCAGTAGCGCGAACACCAAGCGCCTGCCATGCAGGCATCGCCATGTCGTGGTCTGCACTAAGGTTGCCAATAAGCGACTTATTGAAATCACCCGGCAGCGTGACCTCAAGCCCCCAAGGGTTCTGTGGATTCCAGCCCGACTTGGACAAATAATTGGCAATGGACGCAAGCGCGTCCAGCTTGCTGGTCCAGATATCGGGAGCACCGTCACCGCTGTAATTGACCGCATAGCGAAGAAAGCTGGAGGGCATGAACTGTGTCTGCCCCATGGCACCGGCCCAGGAACCGCGCAGCTTCTCTGGTGCCAGATTGAGCCGATCGAGAATCTTGAGCGCGGCGATGAGCTCGGTGCGGAAGAAGGCTGCCCGGCGCCCGTCATAAGCAAGGGTCGCAAGCGCGGCGACTATCGGGAAGTTGCCCGTCTGCACGCCAAAGCTGGTCTCCATGCCCCACAATGCGACAATGTATGAAGGCTGAACGCCATATCGCAGGGAAACATCTGAAAGGATTGCACGGTCGATAATCATGTGTTTTCGCGCCTGCGCCACCCGCACGTCAGTCACAACCCGTTGGAGATAATCCTCGAACCGCAACTTCACCTCTGGCTGGCGATGATCGAGTTCGATCACACGGGGAATCGGCTGCAGGTTCGTCAAGGCTCGATTGATGGTCTCCTCACTGATCCCGTCCTGCCGCGCTTCCTGCGCCAGGCCCTGGAGCCAGACCGGGAAGCTAACGCGAGGCTCGGGAACAGCCACGACTGCCTGCATAGGCTTTGGCGCCACCCCGCCGATGAAACCACGATCTCGGCCGGCACTGGGGGCACAGGCAACAAGCGCGAGGCCAAGACCAAAGGCGAAGGTGAGACGACGCATCCCGTTTAAAACCATCCGTGGTGCTGATAAGCCATCCACCATAAACGGCCTTCGGGGCGCCGTCAGTGTTTGTGCCAAGGCAAGACGAGAATTTTTCCGAATGCCTTTGGCACTTCTCGCCAGACTGATGGATCAGTATGTTTAAGCGACTGTTCGGGAAGGAAAACCGATGGCGAAGCAAGCGCGACACCCGAAGGACAATCGCATCGACCGGCGCCCCAGGGCTTGGCCTGCATTGGTCGGTGATATCGGGGGCACGAACGCTCGATTCGCGATCATCGAGGAGCCGGGTGCCCGTCCGTCCCAGGCCCTGTGCCTCAAGGGCCATGATTACCCCGATCTTTCGTCGGTCATGGCAGCATATCTCCACCATAACGATGGCTGCCCGATCCGGCGCGCGGCACTCGCGGTAGCCGGCCCAATCGAGGGGGATGTGTTTCGCTTCTCGAATAGAGACTGGTCGTTTTCGCTTACCGATCTTGCGGCAGAACTAGCGATCGAAAGCCTCCGGTTGGTCAATGATTTTGAAGCTCTCGCCTTGGCGGTGCCTCGTCTCGACGATGATGAGTTCATGCAGATCGGCGGTGGTCATGCCTGCGCGACGGCGCCGATCGCCGTCATTGGTCCCGGTACCGGACTTGGGGTGGCAGGATTGCTGCGAGATGCCTCGGGTTGGCGAGCGATCGCAACAGAAGGCGGGCATAGCGACTTCGCCCCTGGCGGGGAGCTTGAGGTCGAACTCCTGCGCCACCTGCGCTCGCAATTTGGAAACCACGTTTCGGCCGAGAATATTCTTTGTGGCGATGGCATCGCGAGGATGCACGATGCCCTGGCGCTGCTTCACGGCACCGAGGCTCCGCGCCTGACAACTGCCGATATCATTACCCAAGGGACCCATGATACCGTCGATACGGCCTGTGCGCGCACGCTTTCTCTCTATTGCGAAATGCTGGGCGGTTTTGTTGGCAATGTTGCCTTGATCACGGGCGCACGGGGTGGCGTCGTCCTGGGCGGCGGCGTCCTGCCGCGCATCCCGCAGTACCTGAACAATGGCGGGTTTCGCCGTCGTTTCGAGGCCAAGGGCCAAATGAGCCACTATGTCGCCGCGATCACGACGCGGTTAATTATGACCGGGGATGCTGCATTGCGTGGAGCGGCAGCCATCCTTGACCAGGGGCTCTGAGGCCGATCGTCGCTCAGGCTTCGCGTGGCGGCAGGATGCTGCGTGCGATGAAGTTTCCGATCCAATAGCGGAACATCTCTTCGGTATCACAAACCTCGGTAAAGCCGGCCTTGCGAATTTTTATCGTGCTCATGAAGGCCGGCGTCGGTGTTTCGAGGGCACCGCTGGCAAAGCAGAAATCCGTGACATGATGGGACTCGCCCAGCAAAGCGGGCAGCGCGATCGGGCGCAAACCATGTTTTGCCACGATTCTGTCCCAGACGGCGCTCCTGGTCGGCAGGAAACTTGCCATACTGCAGGGCCGATCCGGCCCAGGCTCAACCCCGAGCGCGTCGGCGATCGCCGGCCAAAGATGCCGCCAATCGAAGACATCGCCGTTAGTAAGGTTGAAATGCTGGTTCCGAGCAGACGGGGCCTCGGCGGCCCAGACGAAAGCCTTGGCCAACACCCGCGTGTCCATTGCTTCAAGCACGAAAGGAGGGCCGCCCGGAAAGCCGAAGGAAAGACCCTCTTCGCGACAGATCGCGGCATAGGCGCCGATCACGGGGACCACGTTCATCGCCGCGCCATATGCGGCGCCGAGAACCATCGGTGGCCGCAGGATCGTGAATCCGAAACCGCGCGATGCCGCGAGAACCTTCAGATAGTCTTCCTGCAACCAGTAGAAATTCGGATGCGGATCCCGTGGCTTGTCCTCACGGGCCGGGATCGGCATCAGGTGAAGATGCAGGCCATAGGCTTTGGTGCCCTGCATCAGACTGACATGCTCCAGGCGATTGCCCGCAGCTATCAAGGGCTCGAGACAGTTGCGGAGCATCGCCAGATTAGTCTCCATCTGGGCGACATCGCTCCAGCCAGCGATCAAACCGGCAGTTTCATAGAGCGCGGCGAACACGACGTGAGTAACACCCGTAAGGGCGCCAATGACCTCGTGGCTCGCGGCCGAGTCCTGTAGATCAGCCGAAATATGCCGAAAGGGGCGCGGGTGGTTAACCTCGGGTACGCGCCGTGACAACGCGACGACATCCCAGCCGGCGTCCAGAAAACTCTCGACGGCAGCCGTCCCGACGACACCGCTGGCACCCGTAACAAGTACTTTACCGGTCAATTTGCAAGATCCCTTCACGATCGCCGAACCGAGGAATTAGCTCAGCGCCTCTTTGACGGTCTTGGCATTCACCCACTTATTGATGGTTTCCAGAGAGTGGCGGATCATGAATTCGCCATCCTGGAGGATGATGTGATCCTTGGCGCCGGATTCCAATCCGATCTGAATTCGTTCGCAATTGCTGACGTCTTCAAGCACCACCTCACCCCAGCGCGCCGCGTAATGCTCCTGCGCCAGACGGTCGCGCCATGAGGTCGCTGTCGGCATATAAATCCGCGCGATCCAGCGGGTCTTGTTGTAGGCCGTCGGCCAGAACTCGTGGGTCCAGAAACCGCCCGGCGAGAAATCGATATTGAAATTCGGGAACAGCCAGGTCAGGTCGGCGGACCAATGGGCCGATTTCGCCTGATTGATCGCGCGATGGGCGAGGAGCTTCTGCGCCTGTTCGCCGGTGTCGCCGGCCAGCACAATTGCGCCGTTATTCATGTTGGCGAGCCGTTCGACCTTCGAATTTTCCGGGGTGACATAATCCATGTTGCCGAAGGTCGAGACAGACCGGTGCGCGCCCCAGGCGCGGCCGCCAACCGGGCGGGCGAACTTGTTCTTGTCGCTTGAGAAGGACGGTGCCAGCGTGTTGGGATGCAGTGAGGAGACGTGATACCCCTCGGCAAAGGCATCCGCGATCAGCTTCCAATTGGCATTGAAATTGGCTTCGATGATCAGCGCCTGATGCGTGTTCATGTAGGGAATGCCCCTGAACACCTCGCCGAGGTCGCCCAGGAATTCAATCAGCGAGACTTCCGGGCGCTTCTGGAAGTTGACAAAGATCCAACCCTCCCAGACATCGCAGGCGATCGGCGTCAGGCCAAGCTGCTTCTTGTCGAGATCGAAGAACATGTCGGGGTCGGTAACGCCGATCAACTCGCCGTCGTTGCGGTAGGTCCAGCCGTGATAACGGCAGGTGAAGCGATTGCGGACGCCGCATTCTTCGAGCGCGACCGCCGCGCCGCGGTGCGAGCAGACATTATGAAAGGCCTTGATCTCGCCATCGGCATTGCGGGTGACCAGGACTTGGGCGTTGCAGGCCTCGACCGGCTTGACGAAATAGCTGTTCGCCTTGGGCAGTTGTTCGATCCGGCCAAGATTAAGCCAGGCGCGGCCGAACACCAGTTTCCGCTCGCGCTCGTAGAATTCGGGCGAGACATAGGGCTCGACCGGAACCGGGCCGGTGCCCAGTCCTGCCTTTCGCGTCAGGTCGATGGCATGGGGAACTTCGATCTTGGGATTTTCGAGCACGTCGCTCATGGCTGTTTCCTCTGTCCTGATCGTCGGGTATCGTGGTTTCGGCTCAGCCGAGCGGCCAGGGTCCCGATTTCATGTAAATGCCGTGGGGAAAGACCGAATAGGGCGATCGCGGCTGGCGGTGCATCTCGACGGCTATTGCCGCCTGCCCCAGCCCCAGCAGCAGGCAGGAGAGGTTCCTGGCGTCTTCCGGCATCTCCTGGCCAAGAGGATAGTTCTCGTCGAGCCACGCGATCGCATCTTCGGCGCGATCATACATCGCATCATAAAACGCAGTAATCTCCGCCATCGGCGCTCGCGCCCGCTGGTCCCAGCGTTTGTCGTTAGTCGGTTGTGCCCAATAGGCGACGAAGGGTTCGAGCGCCTCGAACCCGGCCGGGAGAAGTTTCTCGCTCACGTCAGAACCTCATAGAAGCTGGGCCGCATGACATTGTCCTGCGAGAAGCCGGCATGGCCGATATCGTCGGTATCCCATACGATCGTGGGGACGTCCGGATAATGGACATAGCCTTCGGCGAAGACTTCGTTGCGATTGCCCGAGGGATCGAAGAAATAGATCGTCATGCCGCGGGTCACGCCATGGCGGTTCACGCTGACATCGACGGGAATACGGTATTTGCCGATGAGATCGGCGGCCTTGATGACGTCGTTGGCCGATTCGAGGAAGAACGAGACGTGGTGGAAGCGACCACCCTCCGGCTGCATCACGAACGCAACGTCATGCGGCTTGGTCGAGCCCGTCAGGAACACCGCCATCGACCCCTTGGTTTCGGCATCGACGATCTTCTCACTCATGTCGAAGTCGAAGACCTCGGTGAACAGCCGCGCGCATTCATCGATATTGAGGCCGCCCAGCAGGACGTGATCGAGCCGGTTGATCCGGAAGCCACGGACCACGCCCTCGTCGGGGGTCACACCGGGATTGTGGTAGCCCATCGTGTTGCCGATGACTTCCTTATCGGCATAGAGCTGCATCGTGTGGCCACTCGGCAGCACGAATTCCAGACGGCGACCGCTCTTGGGATATAGACCGGCTGGAATTTCCTTCACCGCGAGACCGAACGCCTCAATCTTCGGCACCAACGCCGTCAGCGTGGCATCGTCGTAGACCTTGAACGCAAAGTAATCGAGGCCGGCGCGATCGGTCTCGCGCAACACGATCGAGTGATGATCATGCTCGTCCCAGGCCTTCAGATAGACCAGCCCGTCGGCATCCTCCATCACTTCATGCAGGCCCATCCGCTCAACATAATGCTGGCGCGCCTGGGCCATATCCAGAACCCGGATCCGGAGCTCACCAAGACGGAGCAAACCACGTAGTGCCATGCTTTCTTCCTCCCAACTTGCGGGTTCAACCGCCCGCTTGATCTCGCCATGCTTCAAGGGCAGCGCCTCGGACATGCCGACCTGATCCGTGAGGATATACGCATCGAGCGTGCCAGTCGCCGGAAGTTTCGCAGTGGCGTCACAATATTTTTCGCAATGCATTGATATAGATCAATTCCAACAATCGGAAAAAGAATGCCGGTTGCCAACAACAAGGAGACACGAACCATAGATTCCGCATGTAGTGAAATTTATCCGACAGTTTTCTTCAAATTTTTTATGATATGATGAACAAGTAGATCAGCAAATCCATCGTGACGCCATACCCGAGAAGATCGAAATGAGCCGGGACACCGACATTGCACAGCCGCGGCGCAGCGGCGCCCCTCGGTCGAGCTATCCCGATATCGGCGATCTCGTCTCTCGCATCCATTTCGCGCACGAACATGGACGAATCTGGCTCGACGACCAGCGCATGGTGCTGCTCCACAGCGCCGCCCTTGGCGTGCTGCGGCGCGAGTTGATCGAGAGTTTCGGCGTCGAGCGTGCACGCGGTGTCCTCACCCGCATCGGCTATAATTCCGGGGCCCGCGACGCGGAACTCGCGCATCAGGTCCGCGGCTCCGGCTCCAATGATGCCATCAACGCTGGCGCGCAGCTGCATATGCTCGA
Organism: uncultured Rhodospirillales bacterium; assembly: GCA_903923205.1. Lineage (GTDB taxonomy): Bacteria > Pseudomonadota > Alphaproteobacteria > ATCC43930 > CGMCC-115725 > CAIXXC01. The sequence goes on from CAIXXC010000104.1 coordinate 12,028, forward strand.
GGGTCTTGCCGGTGTCGAACTGGTTCGTTCGGAGATCGACACCGCACGGGGTCATTATTTGGGCGAATATCTCTGGTACGACACGGTCGAGAGTGAAGAGCATATCAAGCTCTACGGCATCGGTGCCGAACCAAGTTGCTGGATGCAGATCGGATATTCCTCGGGCTTTGCCAGTCGCTTCGTCGGCTTTCCCGTGCTCTATCGCGAACTCGAATGCCGCTGCCAGGGTGCATCGCGCTGCCGCATTATGGGCAAGCCGGTGGATAGTTGGGACGATGTCGAACTCGATCTACGCCATCTGCGCGCCGATGATATTACCTCTGGCCTGTCAATCGGCCTGGGCGGCAAACGACCGGGCGTCGCCCTACCAGAGCCGGGGGTGTCACGCTTGCCGCTCGAAGACCCTGACGTCGTGGGTGTCTCGGCCGGCTTCAACGCCGTCTGCCATATGGTGCGGCGCGTCGCCGATAGCGAGGCCTCGGTGCTGTTTCTGGGCGAAAGCGGTGTCGGCAAGGAAGTTCTGGCCCGCAGTCTTCACCGCATCAGCCCGCGGGCCAACGGGCCGTTCGTTGCCATCAACTGCGCCGCGATTCCCGAACAGTTGATCGAGTCCGAACTCTTCGGCGTCGAAAAGGGCGCCTTCACGGGCGCGCTGCAAAGCCGGCCGGGCCGGTTCGAGCGCGCCGCCAGGGGCACCTTGTTCCTCGACGAGATCGGCATCCTCGGCTGGACTGCGCAAGGCAAGCTGCTGCGCGCGTTGCAGGAGCGCGAGATCGAGCGGGTCGGTGACACGCAGACGCGGAAGGTTGATGTCCGCGTGGTCGCGGCGACCAATCTCGACCTGCGCAAAGAGATTGCGGCCGGCCGATTTCGCGAAGACCTCTACTATCGGCTCAACGTCTTCCCGGTCCGGGTCCCGCCGCTGCGGGAGCGGCGCGAGGATATTCCGATCTTCCTTCACCACTTTCTGCGCAAGTTCAACGCCCGCGACCGCCGACGCGTGACGGGCTTCACTGGCCGCGCTGTCGATGCGATGCTCACCTATCACTGGCCGGGCAACATTCGCGAACTTGAAAACATGGTCGAACGCGGCGTGATTTTGGCGCCCGATGGCGGCAGCATCGACACGATCCACATGTTTGTCGGCGACGAACAGGTCAACGCCGCTGTGTTGGGGGTTGATCGCGACGGCAGCCTCAAGGCCGGCTCGGAACCCGAGCCACCACCGACCTTTGCGCCAGACCCTGTGGCACGCAAATTCTCCAACCTGCTCCATGGCGTTCGCGAGGATGGCAACGAGGCTTCGCTTGAGGATATCGAGGCTTTGCTGATCCGCCAGGCGCTGGAGCAATCCGGTGGCAACCTGTCCGCTGCGGCCCGGCTGCTGCGGATTTCGCGGCCGAAACTGGAGTACCGGATCAAATATCCACAAGGCAAAGCCGGCGGCGCCACGTAACCGGGCTTGAACATCCGCCGCGGCCTAGGCTACAAGACGCGCCATCCGCGTCGGGACCAAAGATCGCTCCGGTCCCGCACGCGCCCTCGCCCCGGTGATCACCGCCACGCGAGCTGCGCGCCAGGATGGGTGGCCGAGCGGTTTAAGGCACCGGTCTTGAAAACCGGCGTGGGTGCAAGCTCACCGTGGGTTCGAATCCCACCCCATCCGCCAGTTCAGAACAGAACTGCGAACGCCGGGCGTAGCCGATTTTACGCCCGAGGCGGCGGCCAACGTTCGGAGGAGATCGCCCTTCGATCCCATGATGCGGACCTCGCCGTCCGCGACCTCGACACGCTGGGCCAGCGCGCGGAGGTGCTCGCGGCGATAGCCGCCGCCATCAATCCGGATTCGCTCACGGGCCGCTCTGGCGAATTTTTGGACCATAGCCGGGGTGATTGCCTGCTGCCCCGCACTTTCCGCCATCGCCTGGGCGCGGTCGGCGTCGGCCTGGGATTGGTCGCGTATCGCCTTCAGACCGGCGATGCGTTCCTTCAAGGCCGGGTCGTCCAGATCGGCGACACCAGTCTCGATGGCGTCATAGAGTCGCTTCAGCCGCAGGTCCGTCTCGGCGGCGCGCTTGTTCAGTTCGGCGATATGCTCGCGCCGGCGTTCAGTCCGCTCCTGGCGACGGTCGAGGACAGAGGCCAGCACTTCTTCGAGGCGTTCGGGCTGTAGCAAGCGGTCCTCGATGTGGCCGGCGACGAGGTTGTCGAGCTTCTCCATCGGGATCGAGCGGCCCTTGCAGCCGGTTTCGCCCTGCCGCGCCTTGGTCGAGCACGTGTAGTAGCGATAGCGCCCGCC
>CAIXXC010000105.1 GCA_903923205.1 uncultured Rhodospirillales bacterium
CCAATCGTCTCTCGAACGACCCTGACACTCGGGTTCTGCTGCTTGAGGCCGGGCCTAAGGACAGCAATCCCTGGATTCATATACCTGCCGGTATGATGAAGGTCTTCGTCCATCCCAAGGTTAATTGGGGATATTCGACCGAGCCCGAACCCATGCTCGCCAACCGGAAAATCTATTGGCCGCGCGGCAAGACCCTGGGCGGCTCCAGTGCGATCAACGGCATGGGCTATATGCGCGGTCATCCCGGCGATTACGACGGCTGGCGTCAAATGGGCAATGCCGGTTGGTCGTGGGACAGCGTGTTGCCCTATTTCAAGAAAAGTGAAAGGAACGAGCGCGGCGGTAGTGACACGCGCGGCGGCGAGGGCGAAATGCTTGTCAGCGATACCACTTTCCGCCACCCGGCCTCCGAAGCCTTCATCGAGTCCGCGATCAAGGCGGGGATCGAGCCGATCGAGGATTTCAACGGTGGCAGCCACGAGGGCGTAAGCTTTCTCCAGTACACGATCCGCGACGGCAGGCGCGAATCCACCGCAACGGCCTTCATCAAACCGATCCGCAGCCGTGCCAATCTCACCATCGAGGTCGAGGCGCAGGCGGACCGGGTGCTGTTCGAGGGCAAGCGCGCTGTTGGTCTTGCCTATCGCGTCTCCGGACAACCGCGCGAAGTTAAGGCGAGGGAGATCATCCTGGCGGCGGGGGTCATCAATTCACCGCAATTGTTGATGCTGTCCGGTGTCGGCCCAGCCGAACATCTGCGCGAGCACGGCATTGATGTCGTCCATGACCTGCCGGGTGTCGGCGAAAATCTTCAGGATCATTTCTACGTTCATCACCGCTGCAAGGTCGATCGAGCCTTTTCGATCAATCAATATATCAACGGCTGGAGGATCGCGCCGCATGTGGTGCAGTACGCATTGACCCGGACCGGTCTTCTGACGTTGGGAGCCTCTCAAGCCTGCGCCTTTGTCCGCTCGGGCTTTCATGTCGACCGCCCCGACCTGCAGATGAATTTTCGTCCCTACAGCATGGTCTTCTCGCCGTCGGGCAAGATGATGTCTGAGCCGCATCCGGGGGTGACGACCTCGGTCTGTCATTTGCGGCCCCATTCGCGCGGTCGCGTGCGCCTGAAATCCGCCGACCCGCGCATGGCGCCGGCGATCTTCGCCAACTACATCACCGCTGAGGAAGATCGTAACGCGATGATCTCGGGCCTGCGCTGGATCCGCAATATCTTCGCGCAGAGGCCGATCGCCGACCATGTCATCGAAGAAACGGCGCCAGGTGTGAACTTCCAATCCGATGACGAGATTCTGGCCTTTATCCGCGACAACGCGCAGTCGATGTACCACCCTGTTGGTACCTGCAAGATGGGGCCAGACGCGATGGCTGTGGTCGATGAGCGGCTCCGTGTCCATGGCGTCCAGGGCCTCCGCGTGATCGATGCTGCCATCATGCCGAATATCCCGTCGGGCAACACCAATGCCCCGGCGATCATGGTTGGCGAGAAAGGTGCGGACATGATCATCGAGGACAACAGGGCCAGCCAGGCGGCGTAGATGCGGCCCTATGTCGAGCACCATGATGATGGCCAAGGGCCCTACCTGCTCCTTGTCCATGGTTTCCTTTCAAGCCGGGCGCAATGGCGGGTGAATCTCGAAGGGCTCAAACGGTTTTGCCGTCCGGTGATACTCGAGCTTTGGGGGCATGGCCGCTCGCCCACGCCTTCGGCAGTCACCGCGTATGATATTGATAACTACGCTCGCATCTTCGACGAGATTCGGGCGGAGCTGGGTGTCGAGCGCTGGTTCGTTTGTGGCCAATCCTTTGGCGCGGGGCTCACGATGAACTATGCCCTTAGCCATCCAGATCATGTGATTGGTCAGATTTTCACGAATTCACTCTCCGCCCTGTCCCCGGCAAACGCCTTGGGAACGCCTGAGGAGCACGGGGCGCGGGCGGACCAACTGGAGCGCGGCGGCATTCCGGCAATCGAGGACTTGCCCTATCATCCACGTTTTGCCACGCGTTTCACGGAAGCGGTCAAGCTGGAAATGCTCGAAGATGCCGCCCGCGTGTCGCCCAGAGGCGTGGCAAACGGTGTCAGAGGGACCCTGCCCAGACTCTCCGTGATTGATCGCTTTTCCGCGACGCGGGTTCCAACCCTGTTGGTGCACGGCGTCTGGGAAAAACGCTTCAAGCCCCTTGCTGCCGCAGGCCGACAGGCGATGCCGACGCTAAAGGTTGTTGAACTCGAGGGTGGACACTCTATCAATATCGAGGCGGCGGAGGCGTTCAACGCGGCGGTTGGTGAATTCATCGCTACCACCCAACGTTAGACAGCAGATTCCGCAGGCGGCTGCAACGATGCGGACACAGGAAGGAATATCACAATGGCCAAACCGGTTGCCCTGATCGTCGGTGTCGGTGATGGGCTCAGCGCATCGCTTGCCCGCCTGTTGACGCGCGATGGCTATGTCGTGGCCCTCGCCGCCCGCAATGTGGCAAAGCTCGCGGGGCTCGCGATCGAGATCGACGGCCATTGTTATTCCGTTGACGCCGTTGATGCCGCTCAGGTTGCGGCTCTATTTGAGGCTCTTGACGCCGATCTGGGGCCGCCGGAAGTCGTTATCTACAATGCCAGCGGTCGCGAACGTGGCCCCCTGATCAACCTCAACCCGGCAGCGGTTGCCCAAGCGATCACGGTATCGGCATTCGGCGGCTTTCTCGTGGCCCA
>CAIXXC010000106.1 GCA_903923205.1 uncultured Rhodospirillales bacterium
CAATGGCGGCTTTGGGTCCAGCCCCGAAGGGGTTGCCCTGTAAAAGGCCCTGGCCGCGTTGCTCAGCCGTCAGCCGAAGGCCACCAAAAAACCCGAGAGGCCCACTCTCCCTGCGGCTTCACGCCTTGCCAGGGCCTTTTACAGGGCAACCGTGGCGCTGCGGAATGTGTCCACGCCGCCTAGTGCTGATGCGAGGAACGTTCAGGCACAAGCAGCGTCGCAGACTTCGGCCCGCGGCCAAGGCTGCGTAATGTCCGAGCCTGCCGCGGCGAGATCGGACAGTCCATGGCTCGGAATCTGGCGATGGCAGATTGGCCGGCTGCCCAACTCAATGGCGAGGCCTGTAGACAGGCTTGGGAGGTATCAGTTGCCCTACAAAACCCTTATGATCCATCTCGGGGTCGGACGGCCACACACTGAATTGTTGAGGGTTGCTGGTGAACTTTCGAACACACTAGGGGCTCGGATGGTGGGCGTCGCAGCCTGCCAGCCCATGGAAATGATCTATTCCGACGGTTATACCGGCGGCGCGGCGCTTGCAGATTGCCAGGACGAGTTGATTTCAGAGCTGCACACTTCCGAAAGCGAGTTTCGCGAAGCCCTGAAGTCCAGCAAGGCGCCCCTGGAATGGCGATCAGCCTACACGACCGAAGGTTTGCCATATTACCTTGTCAGCGAAGCTCGCTGTGCCGATCTCATCCTTACCAGCGCGGCAAGCGCAGATCCGTTCGACTCATCCCGGCACGTCAGCGTCGGTGATTTGGTGATGCGCGCCGGCCGCCCTGTCCTCGTCGTGCCGCAGGCGGGTGCAAAGGTTCCGTTCGAAAGGATCGTCATCGCCTGGAAGGATACGCGAGAAGCGCGACGAGCAGCAGTCGATGCCCTGCCCTTGCTGGCACTGGCGAAGCAGGTGACGATCATCGAGGTCGCAGATAAGGCCGATCTGCCGAATGCGCTCCGCAGAGCGGAAGACATCGTTCATTGGCTTGCAGGGCACGGGATCCATGCGACTCCGATCGCCGCGGCCTCGCACGGCAGCGACGCCGACCGCCTTGAAGAGCTATTGAAGGACCAAGGCTGCGATCTCGTTGTCGCCGGTGCCTATGGGCACAGCCGCTTTCGCGAATGGGCATTTGGCGGCGTCACGCACAGTCTGTTGCAGGCAGAGCGGTGCGCCTTGCTGTCGCACTGAATGGGCTACGACATGATGCACGCAATGGTAATGAACAAGGTTGGTGGGCCTCTGGTTTGGACAAACCTGCCCGATCGCGATCCCGGACCGGGCGAGATCCGGGTCAAGGTTGCGGCATGCGGAGTGTGCCGCACGGATCTGCATGTTCTTGATGGCGAACTGCCAGATCAGCATGTGCCGATCATTCCCGGGCACGAGATTGTCGGTCGAGTCGATGCGCTGGGTGCCGGTGTTGATTCGCTGCGCCTGGGTGAGCGGGTTGGCGTACCCTGGCTTGGACACACTTGCGGGATATGCCCTTACTGCTTGGGTCATCGGGAGAACTTGTGCGACGACCCATTGTTCACGGGCTATACGCGTGACGGTGGTTTTGCGACCTCGGTCATCGCCGACGCAAGATTTGCCTTCCCGCTGGGCGAAGTTGGCGAAGACGCCGCACTGGCTCCCCTGCTGTGTGCCGGGCTCATCGGCTGGCGTTCGCTTGTCATGGCTGGCGAAGCGAAACGGATCGGCCTTTATGGATTTGGTGCAGCGGCCCACATCATTGCCCAGGTCGCGCGATGGCAAGGGCGATCAGTCTATGCATTTACCCGGCCGGGAGACAAAGCGGCGCAAGATTTTGCCCGGAGCCTCGGCGCGGTCTGGGCTGGCGATTCGGACAAAGCGTCACCGGTGCCGCTCGATGCGGCGATTATTTTTGCCACCGTTGGCGCCCTCGTTCCATTGGCACTGAAGGCGATACGCAAGGGCGGAACAGTTGTTTGTGCCGGCATACATATGAGCGACATTCCCGGCTTTCCCTACAATCTCCTTTGGGAAGAGCGCCGGTTGATCTCTGTTGCCAACCTGACGCGACAGGACGGGCTCGATTTTCTGGATCTCGCGCCGAAAGTCGGCATTGTCACCCACACGACCATCTACCCGCTCCGCAAGGCCAACGAGGCACTGGCAGACCTGCGGGGAGGCAGGTTTGAGGGCGCCGCCGTCTTGGTGCCGTGAGCTTTGGGAAATCGCCACGCTCGGCAGCAAGGCCGCTCGCGCGCTATGTTGAGTAGTTTCCGATGCTGCCTCCGAATTCAGGCCTGACTAATGTCCGGTTGCTGGATCCGACTTTCCGCTGCCGGACCCAGTAAACTGCCTCAGTGCCAGACGGCTTTTCGAGCCGCCCCACTCTCATAAGTGAACGCTTAGGAGCTTTTATGTCCAATGACCGTCAACTTCAGGAAGCCGTACTTGCTGAATTAACTTGGGAGCCAAGCATTACCGCGGCTCATATTGGCGTCACAGCCGATGATGGCGTGGTCACGTTGACCGGAACTGTACCGCATTATCTCGAAAAGCGAGCAGCTGAACGTGCCGCTGCGCGGGTGAAGGGCGTCAGGGCCGTTGCTGAAGAGCTCAAGGTCGAGCTCCCCGGGCCGATGAAGCGTGACGATACCGAAATTGCACGCGCTGCCGTCGATCGCCTGTTCTGGGAAACGTCCGTCCCGGGCGACGCCATCAAGGTCAAGGTCGAGCAAGGTTGGGTGACGCTTACCGGCGAAGTCGAATGGCACTACCAGAAGGATTCTGCCGAGCGCATGATCCGGGGCCTCATGGGCGTTGTTGGCGTCTCGAACCTGACCACGATCAAGCCGCGTGTGAACACGAGCAACCTCGAACATGACATCAATGTTGCTCTCCATCGCTCATGGTTTGCCCCCAAGACAATCAGCGTCAGCGCAGATGGCGGAAAGGTCAAGCTGACCGGAACCGTCCATACGCCGAGCGATCGCTGGAAGGCGGGATCGACAGCCTGGGCCGCAAGCGGCGCAACCGAAGTCGAGAACGACCTCATCGTCACAGCCTGATTGCCACTCTTCGCCGGCCCCAATGGGGTCGGCGGACTGGGTGCTTTTGATCGTTGATGGAGGTTGGAAAAGCATCATGGCTGTGGACCGACGAGAAGTCTTGATCGGTGGTGGATCAGCAGCAATGGCCGTTGCCGTCGCGACGTGATTTGTCAGGTCAGCGACCCGACACCGTGATGCGCTTCGGCCGCGGTCCCGCCTTGCCGTACTCAGCTCGCCGCACGTTGTCCGCTGTGCCAGCTTGATGATCGACTGCGGCAAGGTATTGCACCACTCGATCCTCAGCCTGCGTTGAAATCGACAAATCGCGCGACTGGAACGACATTCCACCGTGTAATTACCGGCACTTCGGGGTGCCCGGGCTTCGGCCCCAGAATGCTTACCGATGCCGGATCCAGCACAAGATGTTCGGCAGCCTCGCCAGCAAGGCCGGCCCAGCGCGCTGCCAGGACGCTGCCGAACTGGGCATGCGAAAACATTGCGATGGGGCCCGGTAATAGCTTGAGCCGCAGCAAGAGCCGATCCGCGCGGGTGACGACCTGCGCGAGTGTCTCTCCGCCAGGGCATCCATCCCGAAATACATTCCAGCCGGAATTGATCTGCCAAATGTCGGCAGTGAGCATTCCTTCGTAGTCACCATAGTCCCATTCAACCAGGTCTGGTTCGACAATCGCCTCGACGCCCGGTTCGGCCAGCGCGCAAGTCCGGCGTGCGCGCTGGCGCGGGCTGGTCAGGACCACAGTGAAGTGGGCCGACTTCAGCAGCGGCACCAATTCGCGAGCCATTTCCTCGCCATGTCCGGTCAATGGGATGTCGGTGTGGCCGGTGTGTTGCCCCGTAAGGGACCAGGCCGTTTCGCCATGCCGGATCAGATAAAGGGTGGGCAATCCTGCTGTTGAGGCACGTTGCATCACCGCGGAGAGTCGGTTGAAGGGTCATATTCCCCTCGCCGAGCCGCATGGTTGCAGCGGGCGCGATGGAGGAGCGATGCTTGTGCAAGGCCGATGTTGTCTTCCTGACCGGCCCACAGGGCCAGTGCGGGTTGCTGGATCGCGCGCGCGTATGAAAAAGCCAGGGGCCAGGGCATCCTCGAGCGAAATGGTGCGTTCATGTCGTTAAGTCGGGCGCAAGCCAGTTCGGGCGATTGCCCCCCCGAAAGGAAGGCGATCCCGGGCACCGCAGCGGGCACCGCGCGCAGCAGGCATTTTAATGTGGCATCGGCAACCTGTCCGACCGTCGGCTGTTCGCGGCAGGCAGTTCCCGGCAGGACCATGTTCGGCTTCAGGATCATGCCTTCGAGCAGAACTTTGTTCGCGGATAGCTGGGCGAACACCGCTTCCAGGATCGACCGGCTCAACCGGCCGCAGGTTTCCATGTCATGGTCGCCCTCCATCAGCAGTTCCGGCTCGACGATCGGCACCAGCCCGGCTTCCTGACATAGTGCGGCATAGCGAGCCAGGGCATGAGCATTGGCCGCGATGCAGGCGGTGCTCGGCATGCTATCCCCGGCACTGAACACGGCACGCCATTTGGCAAAGCTGGCACCGATCGCTGCATAATCTTGCAATCGCAGACGAAGGCCATCGAGGCCCTCGGTGATGCTGTCCCCTGGAAAACCGGCAAGGGGCTTCACGCCGGTATCAACCTTGATCCCGACGAGAATGCCGGCATTGACCAACACCTGGCCAAAGGGAATTCCGCCGGCCGTCGCCTGATGCATGGTTTCATCATAGAGGATCATTCCGCTGATCGACTTTCCGATTTCCGGAGTGGTCACGATCAGTTCGCGCCATCGGCGACGGCTTTCTTCAGTCTGCTCGATGCCAATATCTGCAAACCGGCGGTTGCAGGTGCCGTTGCTCTCATCGATCGCCAACAGCCCTTTTTCGTCCGCTACAAGTCGCGCGGCAATATTGGCCAGGTCCATGTCGCTCACGCAGGTTTGCCCCAGGCCCAATCGCGTATCTCGGGCATGTCCTGCCCATGCGCATCGATGTAGTGGGTGTGCGCGACAAGCTTGTCGCGCATCGCCTGCACAAGATAGGCGCCCCGGCTTCCGGTTTGGGGCAATTGGTTCACCGCATCGATGACGAGGTGGAAGCGATCGAGCCTGTTCTGCACCCGGATATCAAACGCGGTCGTGATCGTGCCTTCTTCCTGATAACCGTGCACATGCATATTGCGGTTTGTGCGGTGATAAGTCAGGCGCTGCACCAGCCCGGGATAGCCATGGAAGGCGAAAATCACCGGCCGGTCGCGGGTGAACAGCAAGTCGTAGTCGACATCGCTGAGGCCATGTGGATGCTCGGCGCAGGGCTGAAGCTTCATCAGATCGACCACATTGACGACGCGAACCCGGATCTCGGGCAGCGCTTCGCGCAGGATTGTAACTGCAGCGAGCACCTCCAGCGTTGGCGTGTCGCCGCAGCAGGCCATGACCACGTCGGGCCCGGAATTCTGGTCGGTGCCGGCCTGATCGTTGCCGGTCTGGTCGTTACCGGCCCATTGCCAGATGCCGATGCCTTGCGCGCAGTGCGAGGCTGCGGCGTCGATCGTCAGCCATTGCGGCATCGCGTGCTTGCCCGCGACCACGACATTGACATAGTGCCGGCTGCGCAGGCAGTGATCGGCGACCGACAGCAGGCAATTGGCGTCGGGCGGGAGATAGGCGCGCACGATCCCGGCCTTCTTGTTGATGACATGATCGAGGAAGCCCGGATCCTGATGGGTGAAGCCGTTATGGTCCTGCTGCCACACGTGCGAGGAAAGAATGTAGTTGAGCGAGGCGATGTCGCGCCGCCATGGCAGTTCGGAGGTGACCTTGAGCCATTTGGCGTGCTGACTGAACATCGAGTCGACGATGCGGATGAAGGCTTCATAGCTGTTGAACACCCCGTGACGACCGGTGAGGAGATATCCCTCCAGCCAACCCTCGCACTGATGCTCGCTCAGCATGGAATCGAGCACCTGGCCGACGGGCGCAAGGAATTCATCATTACTGATGATGTCCGCCTCCCACTGGCGGTCAGTGACTTCGAACACCGCCGACAGCATGTTGGAAACCGTCTCGTCGGGGCCGAAAATGCGGAAATTTCGGGCGCGATGGTTAAGCTGCACAACATCGCGGAGATAGGGGCCGAGCGTCCCCATGTCCGACGCCTCGACCGCGCCCGGGCGGGGCACGGTGACGGCATAATCGCGAAATTCCGGCAGGCGCAGATCACGCAGCAGGATGCCACCGTTGGCATGGGGGTTGGCGCCCATCCGCCGGTTTCCCGCCGGTGCCAGCGCCGCGAGTTCTGCCACTAGCCTGCCCTCCGCGTCGAACAGTTCCTCGGGCCGATAGCTTTTCATCCAACCTTCGAGCATGGCGACATGCCCGGTGTGCTGCGCATCGACCAGGAGTGGCACCTGGTGCGATCGAAACGTGCCTTCGATGGCCACCCCGTCAACTTCCCTGGGCCCGGTCCATCCTTTGGGCGAACGCAGAACGATTACGGGCCAACGCGGACAGCGGGTTGTCTTGCCCGATCGGGAATCCGCCTGAATCTGGCGGATATCGGCGACCGCGATGTCCATGACCTCGGCCATCCGCCGGTGCATGGTGTCGGGATCGCTGCCCTCGACGAACCGCGGCGACCATCCACATCCTTCAAGGAAATAGGCAAGGTCATCGCCGGTGATGCGCGCCAGCACCGTCGGATTGCTGATCTTGTAGCCGTTGAGATGGAGGATCGGCAGCACCGCGCCGTCCGTTGTCGGGTTAAGGAACTTATTGGAGTGCCAGGCCGTCGCCAGCGGCCCCGTTTCCGCCTCTCCGTCACCGATGACGCATGCGACTATCAGGCCGGGGTTGTCAAAGGCCGCACCGAACGCATGGCTCAGCGAATAGCCCAGCTCGCCGCCTTCGTGAATCGATCCCGGGGTCGTCGGCGCGACATGGCTGGAGATGCCGCCTGGAAACGAGAATTGCTTGAACAGCTTCTTCAGGCCTGCTTCGTCCTGGCTGATGTTGGGATAAATCTCGCTGTAGCTGCCTTCGAGATAGGTATTCCCGACCAAGGCCGGGCCGCCATGTCCGGGCCCGGCAATGTAGATCATGTCGAGATCGAGCGCCTTGATCACCCGGTTCAGGTGAACATAGATGAAATTCTGGCCAGGTGTCGTGCCCCAATGGCCGACAATGAGCGGCTTTACGTGATCGAGGCGCAACGGCTCGCGCAGCAGTGGATTATCGTAAAGGTAAAGCTGCCCGACCGACAGGTAGTTGGCCGCCCGCCAATAGGCGTCGATCAAGCGCAGGGCTTCAGGATCAAGCCGGGAATCTGAAAAACCGGCATCGGCCGGTTCGACATTCTGGTCTGGTTCGCGCTTCACGAGGCTGAGGTCCATTTATCGCGATCCTGATCATCGGCGCGCCGGCCGATTGGGCCACGCCAGTTTGATCAGATTACCCGACGAGGGATGCCCACATGCAGGCTCGGAAACTACTCAACAGTCCTTATACCAAGGCGCGGCGAGTCTGACCGATGAGGATTTCCATTCCCGTCCCCTGGACTTCGTCGGAGCGGTTCGACGATGATTATTGCTTGCCGCCCAGCAATGCCTGATGCTTCGAATAGTGCTCACCTTCGCCGCTGCGCAGATCGTACAAGGCGATGCTGCAGGTTTTGCGTGCGATCTGCCGGACACAGAACTACGACATGCTTTATTTTTTCGCTGGCGCGCATTTCGAGTCTCCTGCCCTTGCGGCATGGAGAACACGTTCCCGTTTGCCCGTTTGCCTTCAATGGTCGGGAAACCCCACACGGTTCAGATCAGACCATGGCAGCGAGCAGCGCATCAACCGAGATTGTCGCGAAAGTCGTGAAGCTGTCCGCAACGGAATAGGGCAAAATCAGCGTTCGGCCGCTCAGCAGCGCGCCGCAGCTGTAGATCACATTCGGGACATAACCGTCGCGCTCGACCTGACTGGGACGCAGCAACGGGCTTGCCAAGCGGCTCAGCACCTTGGTCGGATCGGCCTTGTCGAGCAGGCATGCGCCGATGCAGTAATTGCGGACTGGACCCACTCCGTGGATCAGCACCAGCCAACCTTCGTCGATTTCGATCGGGCAGCCGCAATTGCCCAGCTGGATGAATTCCCAGACCCATCGCGGCGACAGGATCATTGTGCCGGCATCCCAATGATAGAGGTCGCTGGATTTGAGGAGCCAGATATTTTCGTGGTCGATCCGGCCGAGCATCGCATATCGCCCGTCAATCTTGCGCGGGAACAACGCCATCCCCTTGTTGACCGCAGCCGGTCCGCGCAAGGCGTTGAGTTCGAATGTCGCAAAATCGAGGGTCCGCAACAGTTCCTCGCGGATCTCCTCGCCGCTGAAGGCGGTGTAGGTGCCGAGATAGGTGGGGTTGCCGTCATCATCGACAAACCGCACCAGTCGCAAGTCTTCAATCCCATGGCGCTGCCGGTAAGTGATCGGAAAGATCACGATCTCCGAAAGATCGCGGCTCTCTTCGCAGGACAGGCGCACGCCCGGATCATCCGGTTGACCGTCGGGAATCATTTCTATGCGCGGCGAGATCGCCTCGGGGCTGGCCGCATCCATAACGATCGCGCCATCCGGACCGAAGATGCCACTTCGAAAGGTGATCGACGAGACATGGCCTTCTCCTACCCCGCGCAGCGACAGAATGAAGCGCAATGCCCCGGATGTGATACCCGTCTGATCAGGATGGGCGACGATGCTGGGGTTAAACAAGGCCGCGGCTTCAAAAGAGTACTCCTCGCAGAAATAGGCGCCGATGAGATGCGCCTGTTCGCTGCTGACGGCCCGCGCCGCGATCATCAGGCCATTCACCTCATGGTAGCGGCGCAATAGCACATCTTCGACATTCCGATGTCGATCTGACAAGCTGGCAATGACCCGCGCCAATTCCGCGCGCAATTCAGGCTCGGCAAGTGCCAACACACGGTCCGCCAGGCATTGCGCCCGGGTCAGCGCAGTGCTGCCGGCGGGCAGCGGATCGTCGGCCGGCACGAATGGTCGAATGACCACTCGTGCGGGGTCGGCGCGCAACTGGATCGACAGGTGCTTCACTGGCACAATTGAAGGCATGGTCACCTTGCGCAAACGAGGGGATGGAGCGCGTCTCGGCCCGATAAGCCAGCGTTCGCGCAGGCTTCATCTGCCTTGTCATCGGCGCATGCCAACAGCCGTGCCAGCTTCGGAAAATACGCAGCACCTGAGTGGTTTCCGATCCTCGTGCTCCGCTCGACTACAGTGCAATGCCGGGGATTGTGGCCCCCCACACAATGGCAATCCGTCGCATGTTCAAATGAGGAGCGCTGATGGTTGAAAATGCCATGCTGGCCATGTTCATGGCGCTGTTCGCATTCTGCGGATCACCGAAATGCTGTTCGGCCTGATCGTGGTCGCAATCGCGGTTGGCAGCATGGCCAGTGCAATCCTTGTGCTATTCCCAAGTTTGCAGGCCCCTCATCCATGAAACGATTGGTCGCCTTTGATCTCGATGGAACTCTCGCGAAAAGCAAACAGGCGATCGATCCGGAAATGGCGGTACTGATCAGCCGACTTACACAAACGGTCGCGGTGGCGGTCATGTCTGGCGGCGACTGGCCACAATTTGAAGCACAGTTGGTCGGCAAACTCGCAGCCGCGAGCAACCTGGAAAAACTGTTTCTCCTGCCGACATCAGGCACCAAGTTGTATCGATTTGAGGGTGAATGGCGCCTGATCTATGCCGAAGCGCTGAGCGTCACTGATCGCGCCAGGATCATCCAAACGCTCGATGCCGTTATCGCCACGCTGAGCCTCGCAAGTGCACCCAGCTGGGGCGAGAGGATCGAGGACCGGGGCACGCAAATAACCTTTTCGGCACTTGGCCAGCAGGCTCCGCCAGGCGCGAAGCGGGCCTGGGACCCCGACATGGCCAAACGCCGACAGATCCAGGCCCTGATCGCGCCGATGCTCCCTGAGTTTGCGGTGCGGATTGGCGGTTCAACCTCGATCGACATCACGCGCCAGGGCATCGACAAGGGATATGGCATCACCAGGTTGTCGCATGTGGCAGGCATCTCGCTGGCCGACATGATGTTTGTTGGCGACGCGCTGTTCCCGGGGGGCAACGACCATGCGGTCATCGATGCCGGGGTGGCGACGATTGCCGTCCGCGATGTCGAGGAAGCCAAGCGGATCATCGAGGCGATCGTGTTGTGCCGGACCTGACATCCGCTGCGACGGCCAGCACAGAACATGGTTCGATCCTGGCAATGAATGCGGGCTCATCCAGCCTGAAATTTGCCCTGTTTGCCGCAACTCCGACGCTACCGGTACTGCTGCGCGGCGAAATTTCCGCCATGGACAGCGCCCCCCATCTGGTGGCGCACGACAGCGCGGGCAGGCAGATCGCTGACCAGCGCTGGCCGACCCATGGCGAGCAGATTTTTGCCGATGCGCTGGCCGCCGTCCTTGCCCTGATCGACGCGGCCCCCGGCCACGACGGATTGCGGGCGGTGGGCCATCGGATTGTCCATGGGGGCGCGAACCACATCGCCCCTGAGCAAATAACCCCGGCAGTGCTGACGACGCTGCAAGGCCTGATCCCGCTTGACCCCATCCATATGCCGCATAACCTCGCCCCGATTGCGGCTGTGGCCAAAGCGCGCCCCGGCATCGCGCAGTTTGCCTGCTTCGACACCGCCTTTCACCACACCATGCCGCGCGTTGCGCAGCAATTTGCGCTGCCGCGTGCGATCAGCGATGCTGGCGTCAGGCGCTATGGGTTTCACGGTCTGTCTTGCGAATATATTGCCGGGCGGCTCGCCAGCGAACTGCCGCAACTGGCCAAGGCCCGCGTGATCATCGCGCACCTTGGCGCCGGGGCCAGCCTTTGTGCCCTCGACAAGGGCACCAGCATCGCGACGACGTTCGGGTTCAGCGTGCTCGACGGGCTGATGATGGCAACCCGCTGCGGCAGTCTTGATCCTGGAGTGATCTTCTATCTGGGCCGGCTGGGGCACACCCTGACCGAGATCGAGGACATGCTGTACAACCAGTCCGGGCTGCTGGGTGTTTCCGGCATCAGCGCCGATATCCGGGTGCTGCTGGCCAGCGATGCAGCGCAGGCGCGCGAGGCGATCGACCTGTTCACCTACCGGATCGCTGTCGAAATCGGCGCGATGACCAGCGCGCTTGGCGGCGTCGACGCAATCGTGTTTACCGCGGGTATCGGCCAACATGCGCCAAAGATTCGGGAGGCAGTGTGCAACAGGCTGGGCTGGCTTGGCGTGCAGCTAGACCGGGCTGCCAACGACCGGAATGGCTTCTGCATCAGCAGCAAGACCAGCCGGATCGACGTTCGCGTCATGGCGACCGATGAAGAGGCCATGATCGCCCGGCACGTTCTGGCGCTGGTAAGCCCGGTGCACCATCCCATCAGCGCTTAGAGCGTGATCACCTTACCTTGTAGCGTCGTGATTGCTCTGGAAAGTTGCGTGGGGAGGCGCGGCGCCCTTCGGCTGCTGCTTGCGCAGCCGCTCAGGGTAAACTGCGCCCAAAGGGCGCAGCGCGGGGCCGGAACCCCGTGCAAGCGACGCAACGCTGCCACGGGGCTTTCCAGAGCAACCCCGAAGGGGCGGGCCGCTTTTGGCCCAGC
>CAIXXC010000107.1 GCA_903923205.1 uncultured Rhodospirillales bacterium
CAAGCAGGTTTTGGCCGCGAGCAAGGGCTCGCTTTCGTCCCGTTGTTGCGTCCGGCACCTCCTGGAGCGCAAACAATGCCTCAAGCCCGGTCGTGGCCGGTGCCGCCGCAACCGCCGCCGCACCCTGATCGGCGGCGCTGTCGACGGGGAGATTATCGGCAAAGCCGCTGGAGCCTGACGTTTTGGTGTCGCGCCGGGCCGGTCCAGTCCCGATCGGCCGATTCGCGTCAATCTTCATCGCGCGCTGCTCTCTTCAAATTCACTGAGCGATCCTTCTACTATAAGCGGAATATACGTTTGAGGTTCGAGATTCATCGGGTTTTTCCAGGAATTTTTTGACCTAGCCTGCCTTTCGGGCAAAGGACATCGCAATCTCTTAAGCTGGCAGTAACGCCGTCTGCCTGAGACTGGTCCGGCTTGGGGCTTCGGCGATGCCTGCCTCACCCGGATCGCGGCAATAAGGGGGAAATCGGGATGATCGGTCGCAATGGTTTTCAACGGGTGATCTTCGCTTCAGCAGGCATGGCACTGGCTGGTGCCGCGGCGATCAGCGCGGCGATTGCGGACGATGCCCCTGCCGCTCATTTCGATCCCGCCCCACTCATCGCGCGCGCGGGGGGAGGCGACCAGACTGCTGCGTTTCAACTTGGTACGCTGTATTACACCGGAATCGGGGTGTTTCAGGATTACCTCGCTGCCGTGCAATGGCTGACGAAATCGGCCAATGCAGGCAATGCCGACGCGGCTTGCGAACTGGGTATGCTCTATCAATCAGGAACCTATGCTGATGCCCCGCCGGTCAATCCCGTCCAAGCGGCACATTGGTATGGCGAGGCGGCGGCGCATGGAAACGGCTGCGGGATTTTCGCGCTGGCGGCGCTCTACCAGGATGGCGAGGGCCTGACCAAAGATCCGGCCAAGGCCAGCCAGTTGTTTGCGCAAGCCGCACCCTTGGGCTATGTGGTCGACCGGACGACCTTCCCCCTAGAACAGATCAACCGCCATTTCCATGCTGTGGCGATCACGCTGGCAGGGCAGCCGGATTAGGCCAGATGACCCCGTCCCGTCGTGGTTGGCACGGGGCCGTCGCCGCTATTCGGCGGCACGTCGTTCCGCCGCGGCCACATCGTCAACGAAATTTAGTAGCTCCTTGCTGATCGTTCCCTCGACGAATTCAAGATGCCAGCCGCCATCGCGGTCGAGGTGGCGCAGGGTAAAGCCGGCCTGAGCGCCTGCAACCCGGGGCAGTCGCAACTGGCCGCGCAGGCCTGTCCGGGGCTCGATCGCGGCCAGGCTTTCGCCATCGATCCAGCCACCGCCGTGCGAGATATCGATATGCCTCGTGTTCACGGAACGACCGCCTTCAACGGTGATCTGACAGGCCTCGGTCATGCGATGACGCGGGTCTTCGCGGCGATCCGCTTCGTCGGTTGAGGTTCGCACCATTCGGATAAGGATGGTGCGTAGGTCCTGGACGCTTTGCGCGACCTCATGGGTGCCGCCGCGGAAGCTCTCGGCAAGGCCTCCCGTCACGAGCGACTCCCGACTCACTTCAGCGATTTTTTCCGAAACTTCCCGCGCGACATTGCTGGTCTGTTGCATGATACTGGCGATGTCGTGCGTCAGGGACTCCTGTTCGTGGACAACGTCGGTGACGGCATTCGAGACATCGACAACCTGCGCGATGATACCGCCGATCTCGCCGACCGAGGCGACAGCGTGTGCGGTCGCGGACTGAATTTCGCCGATATGCCGGGTGATGTCTTCGGTGGCACCCGCCGTCTGGTTGGCGAGATTCTTGACCTCGCTGGCGACGATCGCGAAGCCGCGTCCAGCCTCGCCGGCGCGCGCTGCTTCGATCGTGGCATTGAGGGCCAGCAGATTCGTTTGACTGGCGATGCCGCGGATCATCTCTGCCATGGCACCGATTCGTCCGACGGCGGCGGAAAGAGCCTCGATGCTCGCCCTGGTGCGCTGCTCGCCGCCCATAGCTGCCTGGGCGATCGCGACCACCTGCTGGACCTGATCCGCGATCCGTCGGATCGAACCCGACAAGGCGCCGCTCGCATCCGTCACGGAATCGGCATTTGCGAGTGCGGTGCCCGCCGCAATCGAGACGCTGTCGGCGTCCTCGCTGACGCGTCGGACCGAGGCCGCGATGCCGTCAGCGCTGGACGCCATCGACGTCGTACTGGCGGAGACCATCTCCATGGCCCGGGTAAGCTCGGTCTCCACCGAATGCGCGACGGCCAGGACTGCCGCGCGTTTTTCATCGTCAACGCGTTGATTGGCTTGGGAGGCGAGGATTGTTTTTTCTCGCCGCGCGGCTTCCGCCTGTTGCTCGATCTGCTGTTGCCGCAACCGCGCTTCCGCTTCGATGCCATGCTGCAGGATCCCGACAACGGCCAGGCACATCGCGGTAAGGACCAGCATGAAACCGATGCCGCCATACTTGAACAGCGTGATCGCATGCATCGCCGGACTGATGAGGAAAGCCGAATCCGGCCTGCCGGCCCACAGCATCCAAGCACCACGAACATCGGCGGTTTTAACGCGCATGATCTCGGAATAGAGCAGGCTCGGGTCCGGCTTGCCCGCGGCGATGGCGGTGCCTGAAGACCTGGACTGGCCGGGGGCGATCGCCGGAATCGCGATGCCATAGGATGGATTGATCAGCGCGAAGTCTGGATCACTCACCATGCCGCTCAGGGCGTTGGTGCGAATGATCGCGGACACGGTTCCTTTCAGCTGGTGATCCGGGCCGTAGAACGGAACCGACAGGATCGTGCCGAGGCGATCTTCATCCTTGCGCGACTTGTCATACTCGCTGTTGTCGCAGGTGATGACGACCGGTCCGCCGATCATGGGATAGTCAAGTCCGGACAAAGTCTTGTCCGTCGGATAATGCTCCTGCAGCCAGACCATCTGTTTGTGGAGCATCCGGTATTCATAGATCTCCACCTCCTCGGGCTTATTCGGGTCGGCGGCGGCTTCGGCGTCCGCGCTGCCCGCGCCGCCCGTGATCAACTGGTCGAAACTCAGGATCGGTGCGCCAGTCTTGTGGGTGACCGGGTCGATCGCGTCACCGTTGAGGTCGAGTGGAACGATATACACCTCGGAGACGGCCACGTTACTGGCGATGTTGTTGTAAATCTGCTGAATTGTCTGGTTGTCGTTTTCGCTCAGATTCTTGGCGTAACGGTCGATTGCCCGGACACTTGGCAGCAGGCCGATGGTTCGGATATTCTGATAAATCTGCTTGAACGAATCATCGAACTTCAGCGCGGCGTCGACGGCGTCGGCGTGGGCGGCAAGCCGATAATTGTTCAGCGCTTCCGCCTCATCACGCTTGGACTTGACGAACACGGCGGCACACAACAGAACGCCGATGATCAAGATAATAATGGCCGCTATGACAGCGCGGCCTCTCCCGGGATTATCTTCGGCCGCGTTCGTTTGTGCCATGCATGTACTCCCATCAAAGCGATCGTGTACCCCGGGTATGGGCCATGGAACATTGTTGAACCGCGAGCGTTAACTTGAGGTGAACGGCAATGGCGGTCTGCAAGAAGTAATGAGTCACCAAACCGCCCGGCATTAGCGCCGATCATCTATTCTCTGATCTCAAGGAGGTTTATATTTATAATAACCGAAGATTGCAGAAATATTTCCTCGTTTCTAAATCTGTGCCTGATCTGCCGGACGATACCCAACGGTCGGATCGACTCGGCACTCCCGGGGCGACCCGCGCAGCCGTTCGGCTGGAAAGACAACATCGATCGTGGTGCCCCGGGGCGCGGTGCTTTTGATTTCGAGCGTCCCGCCATGCAATTCGACGAAGCGCTTGGCGATGGGCAGGCCAAGGCCGGTCCCTTCGTGTGGCCGTGTCAGGCTGTTACCGATCTGGCCAAACTGTTCCAGCGCGATGGGAATGTCGTCGGCAGCTATCCCGATCCCCGTATCGGAGACTCGAATCACGAGGCCACGGGGCTCTGACCAAATCGCGATCGTGACCTCGCCGGCGTGTGGGGTGAATTTGATCGCGTTGGAAAGAAGATTGAGGATGATTTGCCGAATTCGCCGCTTATCGGCGAAAAGACGCGGCAAGCCATCGGATAGGATCTCGACCAGGTCAACCTCGGCTGCCTCGGCCAACCCATTGACCATATTGCGGACGATCGCCACGGTCTCGCGAAGATCAACATCTTCCTCATGGAGTTCGAATCTGCCGGCGTCGATTTTGGCGAAATCGAGGACGTCCGAAATCAGGTCCAGAAGATGCAGCCCGCTGGTGTTGATATCGGCGGAATATTCACGATAGCGATCATTGCCGAGCGGGCCGAAGACCTCGCCCTTCATCATGTCCGAGAAGCCGATGATCGCATTCAACGGGGTACGCAATTCATGACTCATATTGGCGACAAATCTGGATTTTGCCTGATTGGCCGACTCGGCTGCTGCCAGGGCCTCGTTTAGTTCCGCGGTTGTCGTCTCGAGCGTTGCCGTCGTCCTCTCCAAGGCTTCAGCATAGCGTCGAAGGCGATCGGCCTCGTCGGTCGCGCGTTTGGCGAGGTGCTGGTCCAGGGTTGCGCCCGCCAGAACGATGGTTGCGATCATCGCCATGACCAGGGTGACCACGATTGGCAACCATCGGGGCATGAGCAATACGTTACTTTTGATCCCTCCGGCAGGATCAAAATGGGGCGCACCCGCTGCCATCGCACTGAAATGCATGGCCATGATGCCCAGGGCCAGGGCGACCGTCGCACTCAGGCGCCATCCCAGCCCCCGTGACCGGTCAAACAGCCAGAGTGAGAGCATGCCAAGGGCAATTCCCATGCAGAGGGAGATGGCTACAGAGAGGGGGCGCCACTCGAAGCCGGTGGGCACGTTCAACGCCATGATGCCGGTAAAATGCATGAGACCGATCGCGCAGCCGGCGATGGCGCCGCCCAACAATGGCCCGATGCGGCTGCTCACGAAGAAGCCGACCCAGGTGAGGGCGATTGCAAACAGAATCGACAGGCCCGTCAAGGCAATGTCGTAACCCATCACCATCCCGGGCCGAAACGCCAGCATGCTGACGAAATGGGCCGTCCAGATGGTGGCGCCGGCGGTGAATGCAGCAGCACCACGCCAGGGGGCAAGCACACGATGGTCCCGATGGGCGCGATCCAGCACGCTGAACGCCGTGTAGCAACCGAAGAGAGAAATGACGGCGGCCATCATAACCAGGCGGATATCGTACTGGCCGACAAAGCAGCCCAATCCGCTGACCATTGATCCTATGTGCCTTCTTTCCGAATTCCAGCCCGAATATGACCATCGAAACCTGAAAGATCGGTAAACCCTCCTAAGGTTTAAGCGACACTCAGGGTTAGCGATCGGAGGAGGCCCGTTTCCCTGGCCTGACGATTGCCCTATATTGCCCGGGAGATCGCCGGTCTGCGTCGTTTCCAGGGATAGTGTCGGGGTTATGAAAACACGAGAACGGGGGCTTATGCTGTCCGGGGAAGAGGCTGGAATGGTCTGGGATAAGAGCCGCGATTACGTCCGCGCCACGCTGCGCAACGTCGTGGTCGACGTGAGTGTCGGCCTGCATCCGTGGGAACAACACCCGGAACGCCCGACGCGTTTGATCGTCAATGTCGATATGTATGCCTCCCTGGCGCCGCGTGGGGTCGCGACGACCCGAGAAAATATGCTCGACTACGATCCAGTTCGCAGCGCGATTCTGGCCTGGCATGGTCGTCCGCACGTGCCGTTCCTCGAGGATTTGGTAGAAGAGCTGATCACCGTGTGCTTCGCCAATCCGCGGGTCGAAGCCTGCCGCGTCTCGGTCGTCAAGCCCGACATCTTCAACGAAGCGGACGCTGCGGGGATCGAAATCTATCGCCGCCGTGATACCGGGTCGTAAGATAATGGGCTCCTCCAAGGCGAGGCCCATTGTTCTTATCACCGGGGCGGCCAGACGCATCGGCGGCGCCATAGCGCGTGATCTCGCTGCCCGTGGCTGGCATCCCGTTATTCACTACAACAACTCCGCCGAGGAGGCGCGCGCGCTCGCGGAGGAGATCCGGGCAGCGGATGGCGATTGTGATCTGATCCAGGCAGATCTCGAACGCGCGGATGAACTGGAGCGGGTAATCCCTGAATGCAACGCGCGGATTGGCCAGATAGACTGCCTGATCAACAATGCCTCGCTCTTTCTCTACGACTCGCTGGAGACGATCGAGCGTCCGTTATGGGATCGTCATCTTGCCGCCAACCTGACTGCGCCAGCATTTCTCGCCCGTGATTTCAGCCGCCAACTGCGCGACGGTGCGGATGGTGTCATCATCAATTTTCTTGACCAGAAGATCGGCAATCTTAACCCCGATTTCCTGTCATACACGATCAGCAAGGTCGGGCTCGGGGGGCTGACACAGATCCTCGCGATGAGTCTGGCGCCGCGCATCCGCGTCTGCGGGATCGCACCGGGCGTCACCTTGATCAGTGGCAAGCAGACCCAGGCCTCTTTCGAGAAGGCCGCGCAAGCGACGCCGCTCGGCCGCAGCAGCACGCTCGAAGATCTGGTCCGTGGGGTCAACTTCATCCTCGACACGACGTCGTTCAGCGGTCAGGTTTTGACGATCGACGGCGGTGAGAGCCTGACCGGGCGGCGACGCGATGTCGCCTTCGATGTGGACTGAGCGATACCCGCTTGGAAACAGCGCGGGTCGCAGCCATCGCGCCTGAGAATTTGATCTAGAACGAGGCCTGTCTAGCCGTGGATATTTCGGAACTCGAAATCATTGTCAGTCGCTTCGTCCTCGACTTTGACGAGGTGGCCTATAATCTTCAGGAGACGACGCGCCATTATGATCGCCACGGCAAGCGCGTGGTCGTCACCCTCAATCCCGTTGGCGCTGACACGCATTACGCCGCAATCACGATCACCAGAGCCGAGCGCAAAGGCGGGGCGATTTCGGTTTCGTATCTGGTCAGGATTGGAAAGACCAGTTTTTCGGTAGAGGTCACCCATTCCAGAACATCAAAGATGCGGGAGGCGTTTCCCCAACTGCCCCTCAACCGCGAAGTTATAGACTTCTTCGCGACGCTCGACGCTTAGCCGGTTTTCTGTCAACGGGACTGCGCGATGGCTGCGGCTAAGGGGATACTGGACTTGCAGCATGCGTATTACCCACGCTGCCGATTCCTCCCCCCATGGATCAGGCGGATTACCAAGCCCCGCCCTTTCCCCCAGGGCGGGGCTATTTTTGTGATGTCGCCGTTACGAGGGCAGATTTCTCAAGATGCTATGGCTTTGGCGGGCTTGCCATCTGCATGCCCTTCATATCGCCCATTGGCATCCCCTTCATGTCGCCCATCGCGCCACCCATCGTATTCGTCATCGGTTTGGCGGCCATGCCCATCATTGTGGCGCTGTGGCCGGACTTGGCGACCTGGCCGCGGATCTCACCCTTTGGGTTCGCGGCAGTATGGATGTTGACGTAGAGCAGCCCGGCGAGGAGATCCTTGGCCTGGGCCTCGCTCAATGTCACGCTGCCGATCAGCGGCGAGACCAGGACACCCGAGCCCAGCGCGAATTCGACCCCTGCGGCAGCACCAGGCTTCGCCGGACCGTGGAAATGCGCCATCGTGGCGTCGCCGCTGAGGCCGCTGAACGAGATCTTCCAGCGCAGTTCGCGGGTTTTGTCATCGAACACGGCCATGCCGAAGCCCTTCCCCTTGCCCGGATGCGGCGGGGTTTCCTGATTGCCGGACAAGACAACCCGGAATTGGGTAATCTTGGCTTGGGCTGCTTGAATGAAGACCGGGCTCATGGCGAAGGCAAGGGCGGCGGCACCCCAGACGATTCTGGCTCTCATGTCATAATCCTTCTTGTTGATATGCGGCTCGCGGGTGCGACCGCAGCGAGTGGGACGATCACGAAATCGGCAGTCCTATCCGGACTTTATTCTATATGGGATTCTGGGGCTCGAAATACCAGCGCCATGCCTTTGCCTCAAGGATTGCGGGTTTGGCCCTCTTCGATCCAGCGGGCGACAATTGAGCAAAGGCGGGTTGGGTCGATTGGTTTCGCAATGTAATCGTCCATGCCTGCTTCCATGCAGCGCAGTGCATCGTCTCGCATGGCGTTCGCTGTCATGGCGACGATAGGCAACTTGCGCCCGCTATTTTCGAGCGCCCGAATGCGTCGCGTTGCGGAAAGCCCGTCGAGCCGCGGGATCTGCATATCCATGAGAATAAGATCATAATCGCTGCGTCCGGTTGCCTCGATTGCCTCGAAGCCATCCACCGCAATATCTACCGAATACCCGTGGCTCTCCAGAACCATCGTCGTCAATTGGATGTTGATGACATTGTCTTCGACCAGCAGAATTCGGCCCTGCTCTGACTTTGCGACGCGTCTGCCCGGTGGATCCGTGGCAGTCGATGCCGGGGCTGACAGGTTTGGGGCCAGATACAGCGGGACCACGAACCAGAAATCGCTGCCACCACCGGGGCGATCGGTCAGACCGATCTCACCGCCCATCCGTTCGATCAGACGTTTACAGATGCTGAGCCCAAGGCCCGTGCCGCCGAAGCGGCGCGCGATACTGCTCTCAGCCTGCTCGAAGGGCTGGAAGAGGCGGCTTCTTGCTGTCATCGGGACGCCAATTCCGGTGTCCTCGACGTTGACGCGCAAGCGCGGTTTGTCAGCGGATTCCGCTAGAATGGACAGGGTGATGGTAATCTCGCCGGTTTCGGTGAATTTGATGGCGTTGCTAAGCAGGTTAAGCACGACCTGCCGCAGCCGCGCCGGATCGCCCACGAGCCTGGTTTCGCGCGAGATTCGGTTGACGATCGAGAGTGGGAGGCCACGTTGCTGGGCCCGGGGCGCCATTGTTTCCACCGTTTTCGCGATCAGGTCATGAGGATCGAAAGCGATATCCTCGAGCTCGATTTTGTCGGCTTCCAGCTTCGATAGATCGAGAAGATCATCAATGATCCGAAGCAGGGCATCAGCCGAGTAGCGAACCGCCTCCGCCATCCGTCGCTGCTGCGGCGTGAGGCCCGATTCCAGGAGAAGCAGTGCGTTCATTCCCATAATACCGTTCATGGG
>CAIXXC010000108.1 GCA_903923205.1 uncultured Rhodospirillales bacterium
CGGGCCCACATCAAACGCCAGACCATCGAACATAGGCGCTTGCAGCACCGCAAAATCGCCGCCTAAATATCAACCCCAGATGAGGTCCACTCTCCGCTAAATCCGAACCCCAACTGTCTCAAAACATCTGACGACGTACAGCCCGTTACACCATTATGGTGCAGCTTGACTTTACACCATAGTGGTGTCATTTGGTGACATGACAGAAAAGCGGAAGCCCACCTACGATCTTGAGGGGTTCAAGGCCGCATTTGCGAGCGTTGATCGCCTGAACGTCACTGGTGTCGCCCTACGCAACGCCGCCGGGCTTGGTTTCGGCCGGGATGAGATCGTTGCGACGATCCAGACGATGCAGCGCAGCCACTTCTACAAGTCGATGACCGCCTATGCCGATCACCGAGTTTGGCAGGATGTGTACCACGTCCCCTCACCTGCCGGCGTGCTGTACGTGAAGTTCACGGCCGACCTAGTCTCCGAGTTTTTGTTGCTGTCGTTCAAGGAGAAAGACAATGGCTGACAATCCAGTCTGTCCCGAAACCGGGGCGCCCATGCGCCGCGACGCGCGGCCGATGACCCTCAATTACAAAGGCCAGTCGATCACCTTCGACATGCCGGGCTGGTATTGTGACGCCTCGGATCAGAGCACCCACACCGGCGAGGATATGAAGGTCTCCGACCGGATGCTGAACCTGCTCAAGGCCCGCAGCGAGGGGTTGATCGAGCCCGAAGGCATCCGCCGTATCCGCAAGAAGCTGGGCCTGAGCCAGGCCGCTGCCGGCGAGTTGATCGGCGGCGGCCCGCGCGCCTTTCAGAAATACGAGGCCGGCGACCTGTTGCCGAGCCGGGCGATCAGCAGCGCGCTCGCGCTTTTGGACAACGATCCCAAGGCCTTGCGGGTGCTTGAGGCCCGGTATCATCCAGCGGAAGGTCATCAGGATCTACAGGCCGCGCACTAAGCGATTAATATTCTAAGCGATTACCCGATTGTGGAAGTCAGCGACTAAGCCGCTGAGCTCGCTGAAACCATTAATCGCTTACGGGCTTAGTCATGCATACCTGGGCGATCATCAGTCAAAAAGGCGGGCAGGGGAAAACGACCCTGGCCACGGGCTTCGCCGTTGAGGCGGCCCGCGACGGCGCGGCCGTGGTGATCCTCGACACAGACGATCGGCGCCGGCCCCGTGACAGGTGCTCCTGTCCCCGAAGAGCGAATGACACCGGCCCGTGACAGGTGCGCCTCTCCCCCAATCCCCGCGTCATCGAACCCCGCCACCTCAGAGGCCGAGCTTCAGGTCCGGATCCACCGTGCCGCGAACGGCCTTGAAGGTTTCGGCGAACCTGTCCTCCAAGGCGATGTTGGCGAGGGCGAACTTGATGAGGTCGGCATCGCTCTCGATGCCGGTCCGCGCCTTGGCCTGCTCGACCAGGGCCGGGCTCACGCGACCGCCGATCCAGCGCTTGGACGCCGGGAAGGGCCCGGTTCCGCGGGACTTGGCCATGGCTGATATCCGACAAATTGCAACTACGTCCAACCTAGACCCGCCCCCCCGCCTTGATCAAGCCGGCCGGCGCCTACCCCTTTGACCCCCGCGGCGGAAACACCGACCGCGGGATGCGCACATGCGCGCCCTGGCGGCCGTCGA
>CAIXXC010000109.1 GCA_903923205.1 uncultured Rhodospirillales bacterium
AAAAATATATCCGCCAGCCCCGCGTAGCTGTGCGAGAACGCCGCAATTCGGGGGCCGGTTATATCGGTCATTCAGAACTTCTCCTGCCTCTCGAGGCAAATTCTTCTTTCGCCAGAAAGCGCGTCGAACTCTATCGCGACTGCCCGATCAGGTCAGGCCTAATGTGCGACTCATTCTTAGAACCGGTGGAATAAAATATCCACGTCTCGCATTCGGCGTTCAGCATTTGACCGCCGGCGGCCCGCCTCTTTAAGGTGCTGCTCAACCAATCGTCAAACGGAGGGAACGAACAATGGGACGTCTTACCAACAAGGTTGCCGTCATCACCGGCGGCGCGGGCGCAATCGGCCTGACGACTGCCAAGCTCTATGCCGATCAGGGCGCCAAGGTTCTGCTCGTCGATCTCAACGAGGCCGCGCTGAAAAGCGCCGTCGACACGCTCGGCGCCAATCACGCGAGCTATTTTGTT
Source organism: uncultured Rhodospirillales bacterium (assembly GCA_903923205.1). Lineage (GTDB taxonomy): Bacteria > Pseudomonadota > Alphaproteobacteria > ATCC43930 > CGMCC-115725 > CAIXXC01. Next base: position 470 of record CAIXXC010000109.1, read on the forward strand.
GCCGACGTCACCAACCCCGATCAAACCAAGGGGTATATCGACGCGGCGATGGAGCGCTACGGCAAGATCGATATCCTGTTCAGCAATGCCGGGATTGAAGGCAAGGTTGGCCCCATCGTCGACACGGCGGTCGAGGAATTCGACAAGGTCATGGCCGTCAATGTTCGCGGCGTGTGGCTCAGCCTGAAATACGGCATCCCGGCAATGCTGAAGTCCGGCGCGCCGGGCAGCATCATCATCACCTCATCAATCGCCGGGCTGCACGGTTTCGCCGGGCTTGCGCCCTATGTGACGAGCAAGCACGCTGTCATCGGCCTGATGCGCAGCGCGGTCAAGGAGTTGGCCGGCACCGGCGTTCGCGTCAACACCATCCACCCCGCCCCGATCGAAGGCCGGATGATGCGCTCCATCGAAGAAGGCGCGGCACCGGGCGCGGGCACGCAAGCCAAGTCTGCCTTCGCAGCCCTGATTCCGGCTGGTCGCTACGGCAATCCGGACGAGGTCGGCAATGTCGCCCTGTTCCTCGCCAGCGACGATAGCTCCTACTGCACCGGCGGCTGCTTCTCGGTCGATGGCGGCATGTCCGCCGGCTGAAGACGGACGAATAGAGACTAAAAAAGGACCCGGTCAGATTGGCCGGGTCTTTTTTGTTGGTCGAAAGGTGAAAGAGATTAGCGCGTGCTCTGCGCCCTTTCCCATCCGATGCGGGCCAGTGTCGGGAAATGCTGCGCCCGATCACGAGCGTGTGACGAGGCGGCGGTTCCACGAACCACCCGGCCCTTGATGCCATGGAAGATCGCGGCAAGCCGGAAGAAGTTGAACGCCATATAGAATTCGTAATTGGGAATGCCTGCCCGTCCCGTGCGACGGCAATAGGCGGCGACGTATTCCGCCTCCGTTGGCGCGCCGATGGCGGCCAGATCGGCCCCGTAGAGCCCGGCAACGATCTCCGGCGGCATATGGTACATTGTCGCGTGATAGGTGAAGTCGGCAACCGGATTACCGAGCGTCGACAATTCCCAATCCAGCACGGCGAGCACGCGCGGCTCGGTCGGGTGGAAGATCATGTTGTCGCAGCGATAATCGCCGTGGACGATAGACACCTCGTCGCCCGCCGGAATATTGCCCTGCAGCCACTCGATCAACTGATCCATATTGGCATCGCGACCGGCATCGACGTCTTCGAAATACTGCTTGCTCCAGCGACCGATCTGGCGATCGAAATAATTGCCCGGCTTGCCGAAGTCGCTCAAGCCCACGGCATCGACATCGATCATGTGGAGACGCGCAATCGTCTCGTTCATTGCATCGTAATAGTCGGGTCTGGTATCGCGGCTTACATCGGGGAAGGTCGCGTTCCAGATCACCCTGCCTTCGACGCAATCCATGATATAGAACCAGGTGCCGATGACCGAATCATCGGTGCAAAGGCCAAAGACGCGGGCCACCGGAAAGCCGACCGTGCCGAGCGCCTGAAGCACGCGGGCCTCGCGGTCGACCGCATGCGCACCCTTCAGAAGCTGCCCCGGCGGCTTGCGCCGCATGACATAATTCCGGCCCGGCGTCACCAGCCGATATGTCGGGTTCGACTGGCCGCCCTTGAACTGCTCAACCGTCAGCGGTCCTTTGAAGCCCTCGACATTTGCCGCCATCCACTCGGCCAGCCGGCCCTCGTCGAAGCGGTGCTGTTCGCGGACTTCCGTCGTGCCCGAATTCTGGGTCTGGCTGTCGGTCATCAGTGCCGGGCTCCGAGAATGTCGCGCTTGATCTTCTTGGCGAGGCTCCATTTATGAACCTCGGTCGGGCCGTCATAAATGCGGAACGCGCGGATTTCCCGGAAAATCAACTCAACCGGTGTATCCCCGGTCACGCCCTTGCCGCCCATCACCTGGACGCAGCGATCCGCAACGCGGAACAGCGCCTCGGAGACCGCGACCTTCGCCATCGAGCTTTCGACAGTGCCAAGCGAGCCGCTGTCGAGGACATCGGCACACCAGTCGATCATTAGCGCCGCCTGACGCAGATCGATCATATTGTCGGCGAGCATGAATCCGACGCCTTCATGATCGATCAGCGGCTTGCCGAAGGCCATGCGCTTGCAGGCATAGTTCGAGGCGATCTCATGCGCGCGCGTCGCCGCGCCGTGCCAGCGCATGCAATGCGACAGGCGGGCGGGCGACAGGCGGATCTGGGCGTATTTGAAGCCCTCCCCGCTATTGCCGAGCATCTGATCGGCCGGGACGCGCAGATTATCGATATTGATGACGGCATGACCGCCCGGCATCGAGCTGTCGATGGTGTCGAGCACCCTTTCGATCTTGATCGCCGGGTCCGGTAGATCAACCAGGAACATGCAGGCGCCATCATCGGATTTCGCCATGACAATGCCGACCTTGGCGCCCTGGGCCCCGGTAATCAGAGTCTTGCGACCGTTGATGACCCAATGATTGCCGTCGGGCTTGGCCGTCGTCAGCATCATCGAAGGATCGGAGCCGGCGCCGTTGTCTTCGGACGGCTCGGTCATGAAAAATGCTGACCGGGCCTCGCCGGAAACAAGCTGTTTGAGAAAGCGGGCTTTGAGTTCCGGGGAGCCGACCTTGCCGATCAGGTACATGTTGCCCTCATCCGGGGCGGCCGTGTTCACCGCCACCGGGCCGAGGGTCGAGAGACCTGAGGGTTTCAGCACGATGGCGGTCTCGCGCTGGGTCAGGTGCGAGCCATCGGCAAGGATATGGGGCGTCATGACGCCCGCCGCCCTTGCCTTTGCCCGCAATTCCCGAACCAGATCCTCGGCCGGGCCATGGTCGCCCAGCCGTGGATCGCGCTCATAGGGGATCACGACTTCGCGAACGAAAGCCTCGACCTTGGCCGCGATCTCCGTCGCCCGTTCAATCCCAATACCGCTCATCATGCTGTCCTTTGTTGCAACTACTTGATAACGACCGGATTGACCGGCGCGCCCGAGCCCTCAAATACCTTGAGCGGCGCGGCCACATAGAGGAAATCCCACTGGCCGTCGGCGGCGCAGTCTTCGGCAAGACCGTCGGGCAGGATGATTTCGGTGAAGGCGACGCCAAGATTGCGCATCAAGGCGTTATGCAGGGTGACGATGAAGCCGGTCGTCGGATCGACCGTGACTTCATTCGCGATCGTGTCGGTGACCAGATTCGGGATTTCCATTTCGTGGAACCAGCGCACCAGTTCAGGGGAAAAGACGAGGCCGGGTTCGTTGAAGTCCTTGTAGAAATCCTCAGCCGTCCGCTCATAGAAGGAGCCGATCCAGCCGGTGCGGATGATCAGGACATCGCGCTTGCGGATCTCGACACCCTGGTGCTTGGCGGCGGCGAGGAGATCGTTGTGATCAAAGGTCTCACCCCGATCAAGGTGCTTCTTCCCACGGAACCGCGCCATGTCGATCAGGACGCCACGACCGACCACGCCCTTTTCGGCGATCGGCAGAACGCTCGCCTTGGTCGTGCCGCCGATCGTGCTGTCGGCGCTGTAGCCATTCCAGATCGTGCCGTCGAACCAGACGTGGCCGAGTGCGTCATATTGCGTTGAGCCCTGGAGATACATGATCATCATATCATCGACATATTCCATGTCGCCGGGGATATGCGGATGACGACCGCAGGCGAAATGGCTGCGATCAAGCACGTTGACGCGATGCGAGCCGCGGCGGCCCGGCCAGATCGGATCGCCCTTGGGATTGCCGATCTGAATCTGCAGGGTAAACGTCTTGCCCGACTTGATCGTGGCTACGCCCTTGAGCACCTGTTCCGGTGTCAGATAGTTGAGCGAGCCGAGTTCATCATCCGGGCCCCACTTACCCCAGTTCTTGGGCAAGCCTTCCAAGAGTTCTCCAAGATTTTTCGCGACCTTTTTCGAAGCGTCCGCCATGTAACCGTCCCTCCCTGCAGTATTGGTTTTTCTTATCGTCTCTTAAATCAAGACAGCTGCGGCTGTCCTGAGCCCCCTATGTCCCTAAGCCCTGTCAACGGCGCGACCATGCACGACGCCCTCGGCCGATGCACGGCCCCGGAGCGCGCGCATATCACGCGGTGTTCGGATCAAGACAATCGTGCACGAGTTGCGACAACGCAAGACCGGTTATCGCAGCTCTCAGGCCCGACGCCGATATTCGCCAGGTGACATCCCCGTCGCCCGTCGGAACTGGGCGCCGAAATAGCTGCAACTGGTAAATCCACTGAGCCGCGCGACCTCGGAGATCGCCAAATCGGTGTCTTCAAGCAGGCTCGAGGCGTGGGTGATACGTTGGTTGATGACGTATTGATGCGGCGAGGTGCCGAAGGTCTGACGGAAGGCACGATTGAAATGGCCGAGCGAAAGCCGGGCGATATCCGCGAGTTCCCGCGCCGTCACCGGCCCCATCAAGCGCTCCCGCACGAGGGCTTCGACACGAAGACGTGCGGCACCGCTCAGTCCAGGACCGTGTTTCTCTTTGCTTGCCGTTTCGGGGCAGAAATGAAAATCGACAAGGCGCTGTTGCAGCGCCTTCAGCAACTGTTCAACATAACCCGACGCCGATGCCCCCTCGCGCGCGGCGAGCGCGGCCGCATGGGCAAGCTGAGACAGGATCGGATCGCGAAACGGTCTGTTTAGATGGGGAACGATCTCGGAATCGGGCAGTTCGTCAAGATCAAGATAGACATGGAGGGTCTCGATAGGGCCGTCGATCAGCCAGTCGGTATCCTCTCCCTCGCGGATAAGAACAGCTGAACCGACGGCGGAGCCGCGCCAGACCGACCGACCGTCGACGATCTGTTCGACACGGGCATTACCGCGCAATGAAATGGCCAGAATATGACGCTTGTGACCGCCAAAACGACGCAATTTCGATGTGTGCTGCCACAAGGCGGCGGACAGTGTACTATGCGGGACAGGCCGAATTTGTGCCGTCGGCCCACGGTCGGCGAAGCGCGTTACTGCGTCGATCGTGGCTGCCAAGCGTTCATCATGGATGACATGGCTCATCGCATAGCTCCCTGCCCTGACTTTTTACCCGGACAGCTTCTCTGACTCTTCATGCAGGTGTATCTTAGCCGTCGACAAGATGCCGGGTAAATACGCAATGTTTGACGGGGCAGTCCCGCAAACGATGCATCCGTGTCCCAAGTCGCACGTTCTCTAGGGAAGACCTCTATAATTTATGGATGTCTGCGGGGGTGCCAATGCGATAAAGATTCCGGCGGCGATACGCAATGGGAGGGGAAGCAATAAAATGCCCGAGTGGACCGGCTGGAAAACGCGCAAGGAAGCCCATTACGGCGATCGCGTGATCGATTGTTTTGTCGAGCGCCCCTTATCGCTGCAGGACATGGTCGCACGGGCTGGCGCCGAACGCGGCGACCAGGAGGCACTGATCTTCGAAGACCGGCGCCTGACCTGGAATGAGGTCGTCCGCCAGTCCGGGGCCCTCGCGACAGGCCTTCAGAAACTCGGAATCGCCAAGGGCGACCGTATCGTCCTCCATGTCGGCAACTGCATCGAAGTCGTGATCGCCATGTATGCCGTCGCCCGCATCGGCGCGATCGCGGTGCCAGTGAGTGCGCGCGAGCGCGGCCCGGGCTTGCGCTATATCGTGGAGCATAGTGGCGCTGCCTGCATGTTCATCGACGGGGAGACCGAGGTGGCACTCGAAGGCGAGGCCCCCGTTCCCACCCTGCGCCACAGGATCGACGTCCGCAGTGCCGCCTATACCGACATGCTCGATAACGAGATCGCAGCACCCGCCGAACGCGGCGAGGAGGAGATCGCCGTTATCCTTTACACCTCCGGCACCACCGGCACGCCCAAGGGCGCGATGATCAGCAACCTGAACCTGGTACATTCAGCGACGAATTTCGTCGAATGCCTGGGGCTTGGGCCAGAGGACCGCTTCCTGATGGCAGTACCAGTGTCCCATGTGACCGGAACGATCGCCCTTGTCGCTACCACCGCCCTCGCCCGGGGCTGCCTCGTCATTATGGATCATTTCCGCGCGGAGCCCTGCCTGAAGCTTGCAGCCAAAGAACGCATCAGCTTCACCGTCATGGTGCCGGCGATGTACAATCTGCTGCTCCTGCGCCCCGAATTCCCGCAGACGGACCTGTCGCACTGGCGCGTCGGCGGCTATGGCGGCTCTGTGATGCCACAGGTGACCATCGAAAAACTTGCAGCCGTCCTGCCGAAGATGCAGTTGGTCAACGCCTATGGCGCGACCGAAACCACGTCCCCGTCGACAATCCAGATCCCGAGCTATGCGTTGAGCCACCGCGACACCGTTGGCGTGCCGGCGCCGAATGCGCGGATCATCGTCATG
>CAIXXC010000110.1 GCA_903923205.1 uncultured Rhodospirillales bacterium
CACGCCGATCGAGGCGAGCGACGGGATCTTCGGGACTTGTTCAACGGTGGTCGCGAGTGACGGTAGCTGTACGTGCAATTGAGGAATTACACTGTCCACCTTATTTTCTGGCTTCGTCGGCACCTCCTACGAGTATGTGGGCTCGAAGTACGCGGGCCTCGAGAAGCTGTCGAACTTCTACCTCGTCGCGAACGAATCCGCCGGCGAGTCCAAGTTTCAATTCCTCCTCGCGCCTTCCCCGGGTAACGCTCCGTTTGGCGTGCTCCCCGTTCCGGCCCCCTTCAATCAGACGGCGCGCGGGCTTTGCGAGTGCCGTGGCGTCCTCTACGGCGTCAACGGGACGGCGGTCTGGTCGATGGACGCGAACGGCAACTATACCTTCATCGGCACGGTGGTTACCGACGCGAATCCGGCTACCGGAAAGATCGGCTCGCCGTGCAGGATGGTGCCAACCGGGAGCGGCCAGGTATTCATTCAGTCCGTGGAATCCGGCTACGTCATCCCGGCCGGCGGCGGTGCCAATTCCCTGATAGCCGTGGGCTCCTCCGGCTTCCTGGGGGCGACGGATGCGACGTTTCAGGACGGCTATGTTCTGGTCATCAATCCGCACTCGAACGTCTATCAGATCTCAGGCTCGCAGGATGTCCCGCTGGGGGATGCAACCCTTTGGGACGCTTCGAACGTCTCGGCGCAGGCCGGGCAAGCCGACTACCTGAAGGCAATTATCTCCTCTCGCGAATACATCCACCTCATGGGCGCGGAGCGCAGCCAGATCTTGACCGACGTCGGCAGCCAGGGCCAGGGCGGCTTCCCGTTCGCGAACTACAACTCGACATTCATCGAAACCGGCATCGGGCCGGTGCGATCGCTGGTCGAGATGGGCGGCTTTCTCATCTGGGTAGGGCAAGACCAGCGCGGGATCCGGTCCGCTTGGATGGATTCGAGTTTCAACCCGACCCGAATCTCAACCTTTGCGATCGAGCAGCAATGGCAGGATTACGCTTCGATCGACGACGCGGTCGCGTTCTCGTTCATCTGGCGCGGGCATCTGATGTACCAGATCACCTTCCCGAGCGCGTTCGTCAACAACCCGCCGTCTGGCTTCCCGCTCGGCGCGGCACCGACCTATACCGGCGCGACTTGGGTTTATGACGCCACCGTCTCGCAGATCATCGGCCGGCCGATTTGGCACGAGCGTCAGTTTCAGCTCAGCAACGGGCAACTCACCCAGCGGCCGGAGATGTTCCACGCCTTCGTTTATGGCAAGCACCTTGTGGGTTCGATCGGCATCGACGGCAACCCCGGGGCGGTCTATCAATACAGCGACGGCCCGAGCGGCTATCAGGACTGCATTCAAGTGGCGGGCAGCCAGACGAAAGCGGCGATCGTCCGCGATCGCGTGTGCCCTCACGTATGGAGCGGCAACAAGCGGATTCTGTACAACCGGCTGGAATTCGAGCTGGCGCGCGGCGTCGGGCTCGATGGCAGCCCTGTGGTGGGCGCAAATCCGGTCTTCATGCTTCGGCTATCGCGGGACGGCGGGAACACGTTTGGCGACGAGTACACCATCAAGGCCGGGGCAATCGGTCGATTCACCCAGCGGAGCTACATGACGCGGCTCGGCTATGCTCGCGACCTCGTAGTCTGGGTCCGCTGTTCGGACCCCG
>CAIXXC010000111.1 GCA_903923205.1 uncultured Rhodospirillales bacterium
ACTTCGTCCATCACCGCTGCGACGTGCAGCAAGGCTTTGGATGGGATGCAACCCACGTTCAAACACACGCCGCCCAAGGTGGCGTAGCGCTCGACGATGACCACGTTCAAGCCGAGGTCCGCGGCGCGGAACGCAGCCGAGTAACCGCCGGGGCCACCACCCAATACGAGCACATCGCACTCGATGTCGGCCACCCCTGCATAGTTCTCGCCGAAGGATGAGGCTGTGGGTGCGTGGACTGTAGCCACTGGGGCAGCGGCGGCTGGAGCGGCTGGAGCGGCTGCAGGAGCTGGCGCAGCTGGAGTGCTAGCCGCACCCTCTGCGTCCAGCACCAACACCACCGAGCCTTGCTTGACTTTGTCGCCAAGCTTGATCTTCAACTCTTTCACCACGCCCGCGTGTGACGATGGAATTTCCATTGACGCTTTGTCGGATTCGACGGTGATGAGCGATTGCTCTGCTTTGACGGTGTCGCCCACTTTGACCAGCAACTCAATCACGGCCACTTCGTCGAAGTCGCCGATGTCTGGAACTTGGATATCAATCATTGCCATATCAGTTCCTTGGACTTAGAGCAACACGCGACGGAAGTCGCCGAGGATTTGACCGAGGTACGCATTGAAACGTGCCGCTGCGGCGCCGTCGATGACGCGGTGATCCCAGGTCAGCGACAGTGGCAACATCAAACGTGGCACAAATTCTTTGCCGTTCCACACAGGCTCCATGGTGCTCTTGCACACACCGAGGATGGCCACTTCGGGCGCGTTGATGATGGGCGTGAAGTACTTGCCACCAATGCCCCCCAGGCTGGAGATGGTGAAAGTTGCGCCCGACATTTCGGCAGGGCCGAGTTTGCCATCGCGGGCTTTTTTGGCCAGCTCTGACATTTCTTGGCTGATTTGCAGCACGCCTTTTTTGTCGCAATCGCGGATGACAGGCACCATCAAGCCATTGGGTGTGTCAGCCGCAAAGCCGATGTGCCAATAGTTTTTATAAACCAGCGCATCGCCATCGAGCGAGCTGTTGAACTCGGGGTATTTTTTGAGCGCGGCCACGCAGGCTTTGATCAAGAACGCCAACATGGTGACTTTGACGCCCGATTTTTCGTTCTCTTTGTTGGTGGAAACACGGAAGGCTTCGAGGTCGGTGATGTCTGCATCGTCATGGTTGGTGACGGCAGGAATCATCACCGCGTTGCGCAACAAGTTGGCACCGCTGATTTTCTTGATGCGACCCAACTCTTTGCGTTCAATGGGGCCAAATTTGGCGAAGTCCACTTTCGGCCAAGGGATGAGACCCAAGCCCGCGCCGTCGGCAGCGCCCGCAGGCGCTTTGGCTGCTTGAGCTTTGGTTTGCGCCGCGCCCGACATGACTGCTTTGGTGAAAGCTTGCACATCGTCTTGGGTGATGCGTCCTTTGGGACCATTGCCTTTGACTTCGTCAAGCGGCACGCCCAATTCACGGGCAAATTTCCGCACCGAAGGCGAAGCATGGGGCAAGCCCACTGGCGCGCTACCGGGGGCATGTGCAGGTGTAGCCACTGCAGCCACGGCACTTGGAGTCGATGCCGATGCGCTAGGTGCCACAGGGTTCGCAGCCGAAGGCGCGCTGGTTGCCACAGAAGCCGCAGCGCTGGAAGCGACAGCGCTCGATGCCGTAGCAGTGGC
>CAIXXC010000112.1 GCA_903923205.1 uncultured Rhodospirillales bacterium
CAACCGAGGATCGCATTGCTGGTGAACTCCGTGCCGTTGTCGCTGATCACCATTTTCGGCTTGCCTCTATCCGCGATGATCCGATCAAGCTCCGAACGACCCGCTGGCCAGACAAAGACGCGTCAGCGATGAGGCCTATGCATTCCCGGGTGCATATATCGACGACCGTCGGGACCCGGAACCGGCGCCCGTCGGTCAATTGGTCAGACACAAAGTCGAGCGCCCAGCATTCGTTGGGAACCAGAGGCTTCGCCAGCGGCGCTCGCATGCCTATAGCCCGTTTACGGCCATTGCGACGGCGAACCGCCAGCTTCTCCTCGCGGTAAAGCCGGAAAAGCTTTTTGTGGTTCACGACATGCCCTTCTCGCCTCAGCAAAACAAGCAGCCGCCGATAACCAAAGCGACGGCGCTCCCTGGCGATCATCATCATCCGTTCCCGAACAAACGCATCATCAGGACGCCGGGAGTTATAGCGAACCGTCATTCGGCAACCGCCGATGGCTTTACACGCCCGCCGTTCGCTCATCCCGTGGTTGGCTATGAGATGAGAGACAGCTTTCCGCTTGGCGGCGGGCGTCACCACTTCTTTCCCAAGAGGTCCTTCAAGGCGACATTGTCGAGCATGGCGTCCGCCAGCAGCCGCTTCAGACGGGCGTTCTCCTCCTCAAGGGTCTTCAGACGCCTCGCCTCGGAAACGTCCATCCCGCCATATCTGGCCTTCCACTTGTAGATACTGGCGTCACTGACGCCGTGCTTGCGGCAAAGGTCAGCCACCGGAAGGCCTGCCTCGTGCTCCTTCAGGATGGCTATGATTTGCTCTTCAGAAAACCTACCACGCTTCATGTTCTGGTCCTCAAGCTGGGCCAGAACGAACTTCAAACTGGATTAAACCGCGGGGGCAAGGTCACTCGTTAAATAGGCATTTTAAATAAAGTTAACATTGATAACTATCGGGGCGTGTGATGATGGGGTAGCCCCGCGTGTGTGGGGAACGGGAAAACCGCATATCTGTCAAGAACGGCGGCATCGGTTCAGCCCCGCTGCCACAGACAACATGAGCGACCTCTGCTGTCGCTGGCTCCTATTCTAATCGGACGTTCTTAGAAAAATCGTAGTCCCGGCTAAAAGCGCAATCGAACGTCCATTCGACGACATCGTTGCGGTAATCCGGGCTCAGCACGCGGGTGAGGAATTTTTGCTGCGCGGCCCACCCGGCTTCCGCCTGTTCCTTGCGGTAGCGACCGGGCATCGTGTCGTTGAGCCAGCCATGCGGTGCGCCCTTGTAGATGTGAAGGTCGTAGCTCTTGCCGTGTTTTTCGAGGACATTGCGGAAGTGTTGCACGTCGTCGATCGCGATGATGTGATCATCCGAACCAAAGGATCCGAAGACGGGACACGAGAGCTTCGCCACGGCGTCTTCGAGCAGTCCAGGCTGCCGCGGGCTAGTCACCCATTCGCGCTTTGCGGCCGCCCCGTACCACACGACCACAGCTGATATCGGCACTTCGGCTGCGAACAGCAACGGGTGACGACCGGTCTGGCAATAGCCGCCCACTGCGAGGCGCCCTATGTCCGCCGCTTTATCGGCGGCGATTGTCGCATGCGCCGCCTTCAGCAGTTCAACCGATTCAGGGTCGCTCATGTCGTAGCGGGAATCGCCTGCGTTCAGTTTCTCCTTGTCGGGATGCCTAAAGAAGAAATCGGGCGCCAGAACGTAGAAGCCATCGCCCGCGCAGCGCCTTGCCAGATCGCGCGTATGTTCGACGAGGCCGTAGCGCTCATGCATGAAAATATAGACGGGATGGGGACCGGGTGAGGTCGGCTTCGCCAAGATCGG
>CAIXXC010000113.1 GCA_903923205.1 uncultured Rhodospirillales bacterium
ACGTCCGGCAACATCACGGACGACATCATCATGCGGTATCTCGACCGACATACCCACAAGGAAGGCTTCAGCCCCTCCGCGTGATCCTACCGGCCTCCGGCCGGTTAGTCATTCAGTTTTTGGTCGGTTGACATAATAATGAGACCGCGTAGGAATGGTGTCGGGACCAGAACTAGACCCGGGCCATCTCCGGGCATCTAAGACCAGCGGAGCCTGCCGACATGACCCAAGCTGCCACCAAGACCGATGTTGCCACCAAAGCCGATTTTGAACGCATTCCCTTTGGCTCGGATCCCGCACTGATCGGCCAGATCATCGCCCGCGATGGCGGCCTGATCCTGACGGGTGTTCTCGGGCAGGAGGATGTCGACGCGATCAACCGCGATCTTGATCCGCTGATCAATCCGCTTCCGCTGGGCAACTGGGGCGGTGAAATCGCCGAAGGCGTGCAGAATGATGCGCCCGCTGCCGCTGCCGATGCGGACGCCGAAGCCGAAGTGTTCTGCGGCATGCGCACAAAGCACCGCCAGCACCTGCTGATGCACAGCAAGATCCTTCGGGAAAAGGTCGTCGGTCATCCGATCATGGCCGAGTATGTCGCGCAAGTCGTGCCTGGCCGTACGGGGATGCATTCGCTGTTCTCGTCGGTCGCGATCGAAATTCATCCCGGCGAAATCGCGCAGGATATCCACCGCGATGCCGATTACATGTTTGACCTCGCCGGACTGGATAAGCCTGATACGCCGCACTACGTCGTCAACACGCTCCTCGCGATGTGCGACGTGACCGAAGAAATGGGTGCCACCCGCGTCATCCCCGGCAGCCACAATTGGCCCGACTACACCGACCATGGCGACATGTCGCAGACGATCCCGGCCACGATGAAGGCGGGTGACATGCTGTTCTACACGGGCAAGACGCTCCACGCCGGCGGCGCCAATGTAACCGCCGACAAGCCGCGCCGCGTGCTCAGCACTTCGTGGACCTTCCCATGGGCTGTGGGCGAAGAGGCCTGGCCGTTCATCGTGACGCCAGAAGAGGTCAAGACCTGGCCGAAGCTGGTGCAGCAGTACATTGGCTTCCGCTCGAAGCCCTATCGCGACGAGACGCCCGGCCTGATGTGGCGCATCGAAACGCGTCCTCTTGAAGAGAAGCTCGGGCTCGACGCCTGATCACCCGCTTGGGTTCAGAAGGAAGTCAGGGCGAGCGGATTGCGGGGCGGCCGCAATCCGCTCGCTTTGCGTTTGGGACCCCGCCGCGCTTGCTTGCGTTCAAGATCGGCGGAAAGAGCGCCTATCCGCCGCTCGCCAAGGTCGAGCCGGTTCCCGCGCCTTCCAGCCCGCGCCAAAACACCGCGCTGGCTGCCAAGGGTGACTTGCTGTTCGAAGGCTATGGCTGCTCGGCCTGCCACGGCGCGCGCGGCGCGGCGGCGGGCGGCAAGGTGCCAAACCTTAACCGGATGCCGCCGGCCGATCTGGCCATGCTCAAGCAGGTGGTGCAGCAGGGCGCGCTCTCAGCCAATGGCATGCTGCAGTTCAAGGGAATGCCTGATAGCGATGCCGAGGCGCTGTTCGCTTATGTGATTAACGAGGCTTGGGCCGCGCATGATCGCTCCACCAGAAAGCCGAAACAGGAAGGCAGCAAGCCCTGATGCGCAAATTGGGCAAGGCCGGCTGGCTGGTCGCGCTCGCCTTCGCTCTGGCAGCAGGGCAGGGAATCGGCCTCGCCGACAGTGGGGCGTCTGCCTCGCATGCCAAGCTGCTCGATAGCGCTTCCGGCGATGACTGGCCCGGCTTTGGCCGCACCTATGGTGAGCAGCATTTCAGCCCGCTGGAGTCGATAAACAACGCAAACGTGGCACAGCTCGGCCTCTTCTGGTCGAGCGATCTGGGACCGGGCAATTCGGTGACCGGGCCAATTGAAGTTGATGGCGTGATCTATCTCGCCAATCGGCACAACGTGATCCATGCCATCGATGCGCGCTCAGGCCGCGAACTGTGGGTGCACGATACCGGAGCTGCCGAGCGCGCCGGGCATCGCCTGCGCGTCGCGTGGGGCTCGCGCGGGGTGGCCTGGTGGAACGGGCGCATCTACACCGGCACCACCGACGGGCGGCTGATCGCGCTCGATGCCAGGACCGGCAAGGAACTGTGGTCGGTCGTGACGGTCGGCACCGATGATATCCGCTACATCACCGGCGCGCCGCGCATCTTCGGCGACAAGGTCATCATCGGCCATGGCGGCGCGGATTCCGGCACGACGCGCGGCTACGTCACCGCCTATGACGCCGCTACCGGCAAGCAGCTCTGGCGCTTCTACACCGTGCCGGGCCAGCCGGGCGTCGATACCGACGAGACCACGCAGATGGCGGCCAAGACCTGGGCCGGGGAATGGTGGAAGCTGGGCGGCGGTGGCACTGTCTGGAACGCCATCACCTATGATGCGGCGACCGACACGGTCTTTCTCGGCACCGGCAATGGCTATCCGTGGAACCATCGTATCCGCAGCAAGGGTGAGGGGGACAACCTGTTCCTCTGCTCGATCGTCGCGCTCGACGGGAAGACCGGCAAGTACAAGTGGCACTACCAGATCAATCCCGGCGAAACCTGGGACTACAACGCCAGCATGGATATCGAACTGGCCGATCTGACTGTTGAGTTGCGCTGAGAATTGACCCGGGAGGTCCATAAATTTTCACTGAGAATTGACCCATGCTTTCCTCACCCCTGGCTTTCAGTCGGGGGGCATTGGAGTGATCGACATGGACCT
>CAIXXC010000114.1 GCA_903923205.1 uncultured Rhodospirillales bacterium
ACCGCCTACTTATGGGAAGGCCGGTTACCTCTATGGACGAACCTGCTTATCGTCTACCCCGTGACGCTATGGGCAGCCTTCAAACTGCCGACTATCTTGGAACACCTGCTCGAGGTTCAGGCGAGCGATTCTGCTTGGCGCCGCGATACCGTCGCCGCAGCCGCGTGCGTCTTGATGATGGTCGCGCTCGCTTCAGGATCCATTGTGACGTGGCGGTGTCTCTCGTTCGCCGCCAGCCGTCAGGAGCGCGGCGCGCGCGTTGCGCAAGGACTGGTCGCCCTCATCAGCGCCCCTTTTCTCTGCTTGGTCTTTGGCGGCTACGGCTTTCGCGTCGGCCAGGTAATCACCGATTCCGCCGCCGCGGCCCTCGGCGGTCCGTATGATTTGAAACTATCGGCCGACGGCAAGGAATTGCGATTGGATGGCGTTGTGAATTATGGCTTGAGCGACCGGATCGCGAAGCAGCTCGCTCAGCACCCCGGAATTCGTCGATTGCGACTGCAAAGTCCGGGCGGGCTACTCGAGGAGGGCGTCAATAGTGCAAAGATTGTCCGCGCACATAACCTCGACACCGTCGTTAGTGACGACTGCTCAAGTGCGTGCACACTGATCTTCCTTGCGGGGCGCGAGCGAAGTCTCGACGGTCGGGGCAAACTCGGATTCCACGAGGCCCGTGATCCGGATCCGTTTCGGGTCGACGCGTTCCGTATCCGAAGTCTGTATGCCAAGGATGGTGTCAGCGCACCCTTCCTGAAGCGAGTGAGTGCGGTCAAGCAACCAGCCACGTGGTTTCCGACGCGCCGAGAACTGATGGACGCGGGCGTTTTAACCGCCACTAGTTCGGCTCACTAGGCCACACCATCGTCTGGCGTGCAGGATAGGCGCCTCGCATCACTATGCATCCCCCGTCCATAGCTCAACGATTGTGCTTGGGGTCTTGCGAGGTTTAGGTGCATAGCAATATTCGCCACCGACCCGTCAGGTGCTCGACTTCCGCGCCGTGAGTCCACGTTCTGGCACCAATCGCGTCCGTGTGGGTGTACAGCCAGCGGGCGACGCTGACAGCGGCGCAGGCGTCCACCGGCAGACCGGCCTCGGCACCGGCATACGCGATCTGGTTCCCAGCTTCCGCGTTTCGCGCCAGCCAGCGTTCCAGATGCGGCTCGGCAGCTACCATGTCGCTCTTGTGCCTGTTGCACTCGCTGTGCGCCAGTACGAGGTTGTGGGCGAGATCGCGCGGGTAGAGGGACCATGGAACGAAGTGGTCGATCTCGCCGGCTCGTACCGGTCGCTCGCAGTAAAGGCACATGCCCCGTTGAGTTGCTGCCAGCGGCCCAACCATTCGGGTGAGACCCGTGCGTTCGGCGCCGAACATAAACTGGCTCAGGTCGGACGTCGCGCCGAGAAGGCTCGAGTTCGTGGGAAGCGCCTGAACAAAACGCAGCCATTCCGACTGAGCGAGGCGCAGGATCATCCCGTGGAAGCGGCGGAGATTCGCGCTGACCCCTGGCAACAGGCGG
>CAIXXC010000115.1 GCA_903923205.1 uncultured Rhodospirillales bacterium
ACCTTTCGGCTTGCAAATCGCGCCCACCGAGATTACGTAACGCCCCTGCATGGCGCTGGCTTTGATCGGCGACATGACTTCACACGCGGATTTGCCGAGTGCTCGATGTCCAGGACGGACCGGGCGCACAGGCTCCGGTGCCTGCTCGCAAGGCGGGTATCTGTCCGCGGCGGCTTAACCGGAAAAGGACTACGATTATCATGAGCGTCCCTGCATTCACGATGCGTCAGCTGCTCGAAGCTGGCGTTCATTTCGGCCATCACACGCGCCGTTGGAACCCGAAGATGGGCAACTATCTCTTCGGCGTCCGTAACAACATCCACATCATCGATCTTGAACAGACCGTGCCGCTGTTGCATCGCGCCCTTCAGGCCGTGCGCGACACCGTGTCGGGTGGTGGTCGCGTGTTGTTCGTTGGCACAAAGCGTCAGGCGCAGGAGCCGATTGCTGCGGCCGCGCGTCGCTGCGGTCAGTATTATGTCAATCACCGCTGGCTCGGCGGCATGCTCACGAACTTCAAGACAATCAGCGGCTCGATCCGCCGTCTGCGCGAGCTTGACGAGCGCGTCGGTCAAGGTGGCGTCGGCATCACCAAGCGTGAACTGCTTGAGTTGACCCGCCAGCGTGACAATCTTGAGCGTGCGCTCGGCGGCATCAAGGAAATGGGTGGCCTTCCCGACCTCATTTTCGTGATTGATACCAACAAGGAAAAGATCGCGATCGAGGAAGCGAACAAGCTCAACATCCCGGTCATCGCCGTGATCGACAGCAACTCCTCGCCAGATGGTATCGCCTATCCGATCCCGGGCAATGACGACGCCATGCGGGCAATCCATCTCTACACCGATTTGGTGTCGAGCGCGGTGCTCTCGGGTATCCAGGCAGAACTGCTTGCGTCCGGCGTTGATGTTGGTGAGACCGATGAACTTGTCGAGCCTGCCGTTGAAGACGTTGTGGACGAGTTTGGTGAGACAGACCTGGCGAATTTGGGCCCGGTCGAGCTTTTGACGGGCGAAGGCGAGGCTGCTGCCCCGGAAGCCTGATCATCGCGATCTGTCGCGGTTCAGGGTTCAAGATTTAATAGCGTCGGCCGCCGAGAGGTGGCCGGCGCTCTCGTTTGCGGGGTGTTCGAGTAATCGACATCCTTAGAATTCAGAATATCAGGAGAAGAGCTATGGCAGAGATCACCGCGGCGCTAGTCAAGGAACTGCGTGAGAAGACCGGTGCTGGCATGATGGATTGCAAGCGCGCGCTTGGCGAAGTTGCCGGAGATGTCGAACAGGCCATTGATTGGCTGCGCAAGAAGGGCCTCGCCGCCGCCGCGAAGAAGGCCGGCCGCGTCGCCGCCGAAGGTCTCGTCGGGCTTGTGGTCGCTGATAGGGTCGGCGCAGTCGTCGAAGTGAACGCGGAGACGGATTTCGTCGCGCGCAACGTGACCTTCCAGGAATTCGTCACCGGCCTTACTGCCGCCGCGCTGACAGTGGGTGATTCGGTCGATGCGCTGAAGGCTGCCAAGGTTGGCGGTGGCGATACCGCCGAAGCGCAACTCACCCATTTGATCGCCACCATTGGCGAGAACATGAACATCCGTCGGGCCAAGCGTTTTGAAGTCTCGGCGGGCGCGGTGGTTGGCTACATCCACAATTCGCTGATCAAGACTGCTGAAGGTGGCCTTGGCAAGATCGGCGTCCTTGTCGCGCTCGAGTCGACGGCGCCTGTCGGTGCGCTTCAGGGTCTGGGCAAGCAACTTGCGCAGCACGTCGCTGCGGCCTCGCCACAGTATCTGGATATCGCGTCCGTCGATGGGTCCGCGCTTGAGCGTGAGCGCGAAGTCCTGAAGGAGCAGGCGCGTGCGTCCGGCAAGCCGGAAAACATCATCGACAAGATGGTCGAAGGGCGGATTCGTAAGTTCTACGAAGAAGTCGTCCTGCTCGAGCAGGTCTATGTTATCGACGGAGAAAGCAAGATCACCAAGGTTATAGAGACGGCCGCCAAGGAGCTTGGCGCGCCTATCAAACTGACCGGGTTCGTTCGTTTCGCTCTCGGCGAAGGGATCGAGAAGGAAGTGTCGGACTTCGCCGCAGAGGTAGCTGCAACGCTCAAGTCCTGATCCGTCGCGGGTCAGCCACGCTAACATCGGGTTTATTTAACCCCTTGTTATCGTGGCGGCGTGCACCCGGCCCGCGACTGCTTCAGACCAACAAGCCCAAGGTTGTCCAATCGAGGTTCCTTAAAGTCGCGACATTAAGGCGTTGCGGTGGGGTCGCGGGAACAGTATCAACCTATGACGTCAAGTAATCAGGCAGTTCAGTCTCATCCGCTCGAAAGGCCGCGCTGGTCCATGTCAGGTAAACCAATCTATCGCCGCGTACTCCTGAAATTATCCGGCGAGGCCCTCATGGGCGACCGGGAATTCGGTCTCGAATCCGATATCATGAAGCGTATCGCGGTCGAGATCGGGGGTGTGCTTGCCGAAGGTGTAGAAGTCTGCATCGTGATCGGTGGTGGCAATATTTTTCGAGGCATTTCCGGTGCTGCCAAGGGCATGGATAGGGCCCAAGCTGATTATATGGGAATGCTCGCGACCGTCATAAATTCGTTGGCAATGCAGGCGGCACTGGAGCAGATCGGCGTTACGACGCGGGTTCTTTCAGCGATCTCGATGCAATCCCTTTGCGAACCCTATATCCGTCGTCGGGCGATGCGCCATATGGAAAAGGGCCGTGTCGTTATATTCGCCGCCGGTACCGGCAATCCCTTCTTCACGACGGACACCGCCGCCGCCTTGCGCGCATCGGAGATGGGCTGTGACGCCTTGCTCAAGGCTACGAAGGTCGATGGTGTCTATAGCGCCGACCCAAAATTGGTGCCGGATGCCGAGCGCTATGACCGGCTGAGTTATCTCGACGTGCTGGCGCGCGATCTGAAAGTCATGGATGCGTCCGCGATCTCGCTCGCGCGAGAGAATAACATTCCTATCCTCGTCTTTTCGTTATTCAAGGAGGGCGGCTTCGCCGACGTTGTAAACGGACGGGGATTGTTTACCATCATCACGGAACCGAAGGACTAGCCGTGGCAGACCAGATCACCAAGGACTTGCAGCGCCGCATGGAGAGCACGCTGGACGTCGTGCGCAAAGAATACGCGGGGCTCCGAACTGGCCGGGCCAACGCGAACCTGCTCGACCCTGTCCATGTCGATGCCTATGGCAACACGGTGCCTCTGAACCAATGTGGCACGGTTGGGGTGCCGGAGCCACGGATGCTGACCGTGCAGGTCTGGGATCGCAGCCTCGTCAAGGCGGTGGAAAAAGCGATCCGCGATGCCGGACTTGGTCTTAATCCACAGAGCGACGGCCAGACGGTCCGAGTGCCGATCCCGGACCTTAACGAGGAACGTCGACGCGAACTGGTCAAGATCGCCGCGAAATATGCCGAACAGGGGCGGATCGCCGTGCGTAACGTGCGCCGCGATGGTCTCGACGTGCTCAAGCGCCAGGAAAAGGATGGCGACATCTCTCAGGATGAGCAGCGGCGAATCCAGCAGGAAGTCCAGGCATTGACCGACGATTTCATCAAGAAGGTCGACGAACTCTTTGCGTCGAAGGAAAAAGAGATCTTGCAGGTCTGATCCGGATGATAGAACCCGCAGCGCCACCATTGGCGCACATTGCCATCATTATGGATGGCAATGGGCGCTGGGCAAAGTCACGGGGGCTGCCGCGTATTTTTGGCCATCGCCAAGGTGTGGAAGCCGTAAGGCGCACAGTCAGGGCCTGTCTGGACATGGGTATCACCCATCTCACGTTGTTCGGCTTTTCGTCAGAAAATTGGCGCCGTCCGGAACGCGAAGTCCGTGACCTCATGCATCTCCTGCGCTTTTATCTGCGCGGCGAGATCGCCGGCATGAATGCCGAAGGCATCCGTGTCAGAATTATCGGCCAGCGCCAACGTCTGCCGCAAACACTCCTCACGCTGATCGAGCATGCGGAATCCGTCACGCTGGATAACCGTCGGCTTAATCTGACGGTGGCGCTTAGCTACGGTGGCCGCGACGAGATTGTCTCGGTGACTCGGAGCTTGATTGAGAAAGCCAAGGCAGGGGAACTCGATGCCGAGAGCCTGGACGAGGAGTATTTCGCCCAGCATTTGTTCACGGCGGGGATTCCAGATCCCGATCTTGTGATCAGAACCAGTGGTGAAAAGCGCATCAGCAATTTTCTGCTCTGGCAATGCGCCTATTCCGAGATGATTTTTATCGATACGCATTGGCCGGATTTCGGCCGAACTCATCTTGAAGATGCCGTGCGCGAATTCCGCGGGCGGGAGCGTCGGTTCGGCGCGACGTCCATCGGATCGGTCTGATCCTTTGCTGTTTACCCGCGTTCTTTCAGCCATGGTCATGGCCCCAATAGCCCTTTTCGCTGTATGGGTGGGTGGGTTGCTGTTTGATGGGTTGGTAGCCGCTGCCGCTGCGGTGATGGCGTGGGAGTGGGGCCAGTTAATTCACGTTAGCAGCGGAAGGCGTCGGAGCCCCTATCAAGCGGTCCTGGGCTTCCTGGTGGTATTGGTGGCTGGGCTTGAAGGCTATGGAACAGCACTGGTCGTGTTCATAATCGGACTGGTCGTTCTCGATCGTTTGGAGCCAGGAGAGCCGCGTCCGCGAGAATTGTGGTCGACTGGTGGGCTGATTTGGATCACCTTGCCCTGTATCGGTTTGGTGTGGCTGCGGCATGATCCAGATGATGGCGCCCAGATGGTCTTCTGGATTCTTGCGACTGCGTGGGCTACCGATATCGCAGCCTACGCGGTTGGGCGGACGGTTGGTGGACCGCGTCTGGCGCCGCGAATTAGTCCAGCGAAGACATGGTCCGGCCTTGCCGGCGGCGTCGTCGCTTCAGCCCTGGTCGGCTGCGCTGCCAGTCTTGCGACGGGGGGGCATCACTGGCTGGCCTTGGCGGTGATTGGCGCCGGTTTGGCCGTCGTCGAACAGTTGGGTGATCTTGCGGAATCCTATGCCAAGCGTCGCTTCGGCGCCAAGGACTCTGGCAGTCTGATCCCCGGTCACGGTGGATTGCTCGACCGCCTTGATGGAATGCTTGCCGTTATTATTGCTGTGATCCTTCTGGATCGTGGTCTGGGGGAAAGTGTACTGCTATGGCGCTGAATGGCGAGAGACCGATGGGACATGGGGTGTCCGGTGCCGGACCGAGGCGCATTACAATCCTCGGCGCGACCGGGTCTATAGGTACCAGTACGCTAGACCTCATACGCCGCAATCCAGAAGGTTATGCGGTAGAGGCCCTGACGGCAAACAGCGACTGGAAGGCGCTGGCCGCGCTGGCGCGGGAATTTCGCGCGGCCTTTGTCGCGATTGGCGACGCCCGACATTATGATGCGCTAAGGGATGCCCTCGCGGGCACCGGGACCGAGGTCGATTGTGGCCCGGGTGCTCTGGTTGAAGCGGCCAAACGTCCTGCTGACTGGGTCATGGCCGCCATCGTCGGCGCCGCGGGTCTGGAGCCAACTCTGGCTGCGATTGATCGTGGTGTCGTCGTCGCTTTGGCTAATAAGGAAGTTTTGGTCTGTGCCGGTGACCTCGTCCTGGCCGCAGTGAAACACAGTGGCGCTACTTTGTTGCCGGTCGATAGCGAGCACAATGCGATCTTCCAGGTGTTTGATTTCAATCAAACGCAAGCGATCGAGAAGATCATCCTGACCGCCTCTGGCGGCCCCTTCCGCACCGCGACGCGGGAGCAGATGGCCCAGATGGGGCCAGCGCAAGCCGTTGCCCATCCGAATTGGAGCATGGGGGCGAAGATCTCGGTCGATAGCGCGACGATGATGAACAAGGGTCTCGAACTCATCGAGGCGCATCATTTGTTTCAGTGGCCGCAAGAGCAGATCGATATCGTCGTCCATCCCCAGTCGGTGATCC
>CAIXXC010000116.1 GCA_903923205.1 uncultured Rhodospirillales bacterium
AAGGTCTCCTTTTCGGCTTCCAGCCAGAACGTACACGCCGACAGAGCCCGCTTTTCCGGAGCACGGATACTCGCGGGAGCCGTGTCAACCACCGCGACCCCGACCGGAGTATGATCCAGGCCAAGGGTCTCTTGTAGAATGCCTGCCACCAACGAATAGGACATGATAGGATCCTCTGCCGGATCGATCGCCCCATGCGGGACTGTTGGGCTCGGTGTGAAGGCGAGTACCGAAAGTAAAGTTGTCGAAAGCGTGCCCTCGCCCATAGGATACGTCAAGCGCGGTGGCACGCCGAGGGAATTGCCTGTACGCCTGAATATCAGCGTTTCAATCCATCGATCTGAGACATTATCGTCGCCGACGTTAACATCGTTTCACAGCGGGAAGGGACGTCCCTTTGACTTATTGCCTTGGCATCCTGCTGCCCTCCGGCCTCGTGATGGCCTCCGACTCCCGCTCAAGCGCTGGGATTGATCAGATTGCTCGGGTGCGCAAGATGGCGCTGATCTCAACGCCGGGCGAGCGGGTGATCGTCATCTTGTCTGCAGGCAATCTCGCGACCACGCAATCCGTCGTGACCCGGCTGGTCGAGGCGTCGGGGTCCGGTGACCTCGCGCATGACCTTAAGGCCGCCCGCAGCCTTTTCGATGTCGCGGATCGTGTCGGGTCGACCTTGCGCGAGGTGATCGCCCATGACGGCTCCTATGTGCAGCCTTATGGCGATCCGAGCGCGAGTTTTCTTGTCGGTGGCCAGATCGCCGGCGACAGGCCGCGCCTGTTCCAGATCTATTCTGCCGGTAATTTCGTCGAGGCGTCGGACCGGTCGTGCTTTCTTCAGATCGGCGAAACCAAATACGGCAAGCCGATCCTTGATCGTGCGCTCAACCTCGATAGCCCGCTTGACGAGGCGGCGAAGCTGGCTTTGCTGTCGTTCGACGCGACAACGCGAAGCAATCTCTCGGTGGGCCTGCCGATCGATCTGCTCCGCTACGATACGGACAGTTTTTCGACCGAAAATCTGATGACGCTGAGCGCCGGTAATGCATACTGGAGCTACCTCCAGCGCGGCTACAGCGAGGGATTATCGGAACTGATCGCCCGTCTTCCCCCGCCGCCTCGTTTTTCCGCAGACGACTGAGCGAGACTTCAGGCCTTTGCAGCGATCGCGGGCTTGGGCTTGATGCGCGCCTTGTCGAGTTCGACATTGATTTCGAGCACCGAGGTGTCGCCAGCACTTTCGAGCTGGATCTTGATCATCTCATCCTCGACATCGAGGTACTTCGCGACCACAGCGAGGATCTCGTTCTTCAGCAATGGCAGAAAATCGGGTGCGTTGCGACCAGCGCGCTCCTGCACCAGCACCATCTGCAGCCGATTCTTGGCTACGGTCGCGGACTGGTTGGTCCGGCGACCGAAAAGTCGCTCGAGGATACTCATCACGCTTTCCCGAACAGGCTGCGGAACAGGCCCTTTTTCTCGGCCTTGATGAACCGCATTTCGCGGGTTTCTCCGAGGAAACGGGCAACGGCGTCGTCATAGGCCCGACCGGCGATGCTATCCTTATCAAGAATAACAGGCTGACCGGTATTAGAGGCCTTCAGTACCGATTCGGACTCAGGGATAATGCCCATCAGCGGGATCGACAGGATCTCCTGCACGTCCTCGATCGAGAGCATCTCACCCTTGGCGACGCGATCAGCCGAATAACGGGTCAAAAGCAGGAATTCGTCGACCGGGGCCTCGTTGCGCTCGGCACGGCGCGAGCGCGACGACAGCATGCCAAGGATCCGATCGCTGTCCCGCACGGAAGACACTTCCGGGTTTGTGACCACAATCGCGGCGTCAGCATGATAAAGCGCCGTCAGGGCGCCATGCTCGATCCCGGCGGGGCTGTCGCAGACGATGAAGTCGAAATTGTCCCGCAACTCGTCCATCACTCGCTCGACGCCCTCTTTGCGTAGCGCGTCTTTGTCGCGCGTCTGGGACGTCGGGAAGATGTAGAGATTCTCAACCCGCTTGTCCTTGATCAGGGCCTGGTTGAGGTTGGCATCGCCGTTAATGACGTTGATGAAATCAAAAACGACCCGACGCTCGACACCCATGATCAGGTCGAGATTACGCAGACCGACGTCGAAATCGATCACGACTGTCTTGTGTCCGCGCATCGCCAACCCGGTGGAGATCGCGGCGGATGACGTGGTCTTGCCGACGCCGCCCTTACCCGATGTGACGGTAACGACCTTTCCCAAAAAAACCTCCCCCGTGAGCAGCGCTGATCCAGCCGTCGATGACATCCAGAGCGACACCAGCCGGGGGCCATCATAGCGCGATGCCGGCGCGAATCAATCCGCTCGGTGCGCCTAATCAATATATTGTGGCATCTCGTTGAAATGCCTACTACCTGCAAGTTATCTTCGTCGACGGCTCAACGATCCTTGGAAATCGTCAGAACCCCGTCCGTCAGCCCGATCTGGACCGCCTGGCCGCGATATTCAGGCGCGATCGCCTCGCTCACGAGATACTGCCCGGCCACGCAGAGCAATTCTGCTTCAAGCTTGCTGGTGAAAATCCTGGCCTCGGTATCGCCTGAAGCCCCAGCAATTGCGCGGCCTCGCAAGGCGCCGTAGATATGGACATGGCCGTCAGCAATGACTTCTGCGCCGGCGCCGACCGATGCCAGCACGACCAGATCGGTGCCACGGGCATAGATCTGGGTCCCCGATCGCACCGGCTGGGTGATGACCTTGGATTTGCCGCCTGACAGCGCGACCAGTGCCGGGGCAGGTTGCGACTCGGGCGCGGGCGTTGGGGCACGCGGCTCAGGAGAGGGCGGGGCGACGGCGGGCTCCGCAGGTTCACTGCGGCGACTGCTGCTTGATGGGAACGCGGCGAGATCGGCGTTCATGGCGGCGCGGATCTGGGTGCCATTCGCATTGGTTATGCCGACCGCGATCAGATGTTGACGCTTGAACAGTCGTTTCAGGGACTGAAACGCATCGGCTGTGGCGAGGCCGCTAGCGTTCTTGAGGTCAATGACCACTGGCGCATTGGCAAAGAACGAGGGGCTCCGGGCCACCTGATCAGCGAGGCGACTTTCAAAATTCGAGTCATTGGGGTCGTCGACTTGCACCACCATGACGGTGTACATGCCACCGTGGACGAGATCGGCGCTCATGAGCAGGTAATCACTTTCCCAGCGGATGTGAATTAAGGGATCAGTTTGGGCTTACCGGGATTCTACCCCTGACGCAAGCGCATGGCGCGTGCAGTGCGGCACGCATGGCAATCCAGTCGCGAACTGCCTATCCTAGTCATACAATTCACCGCTAGGGACGCCGGATCATGATCCTCAAGGACAGCAGCCTTTTTCGCCAGCAGGCCTTCATCGATGGGGCGTGGTGCGACGCCGACGAGGGCGCCTCCTTCGCGGTCAACAATCCGGCGACAGGTGCGTTGCTGGGCTCGGTACCTGACCTCGGTATAGCCGAGACCAAGCGGGCGGTTGCCGCTGCAGAGCGCGCGCTTCCAGACTGGAAAACGCGAACCGCCAAGGAGCGCGCGCAAATCCTTCGCCGCTGGGCCGATCTGATGATGGCGAATCAGGAGGACCTCGCGCAGCTGATGACGGCGGAGCAGGGCAAGCCGCTGACCGAGGCGCGCGGTGAAATCGGCTACGCGGCCTCATTCATCGAATGGTTTGCTGAGGAAGGCCGCAGGATTTACGGCGACGTCATTCCGTCGCATGGCGCCGATAAGCGAATTCTTGTGCTGAAACAGCCGATTGGCGTCACCGCCGCCATCACGCCTTGGAACTTTCCCGCGGCAATGATCACTCGCAAGGCGGGAGCGGCGCTCGCTGCCGGCTGCACCATGGTCATCAAGCCAGCCGAGTTGACGCCCTATTCTGCGCTGGCGATGGCGGAACTTGCCGCGCGCGCCGGTGTCCCCGCCGGTGTCCTCAATATCGTCACCACCAGCGACGCCCCGGCGGTGGGTCGCGAGTTGACCGATAACCCATCGGTCCGCAAGATCACCTTTACCGGCTCGACCGAGGTCGGGAAGATTCTCCTGCGTCAGGCTGCAGGGCAGGTCCTGAAATGTTCGATGGAACTTGGCGGCAACGCGCCCTTCATCGTCTTTGCCGATGCCGATCTTGATCTGGCGGTCAAAGGCGCGCTGGCCGCCAAGTATCGCAACGCGGGCCAGACCTGTGTCTGCGCCAACCGGATCCTGGTGCAGGAAGAAATCGCCGAGGCGTTCGGCGTCAAGTTGGCCGCTGCAGCGGCGGCGCTGAAGGTGGGCGAGGGCACAGGAGATGGTGTTCAGATCGGCCCGCTGATCGAAGACGCCGCGATCGAAAAGGTCGAACGTCACGTGGCTGATGCTGTCGCGGGCGGTGCCAAGGTCCTGACCGGTGGTAAGCGTCACGCCCTTGGCGGCACATTCTACGAGCCGACGGTTCTGACTGGCGTAACCGACAAGATGCTGATCTTCCGCGAGGAGACCTTCGGCCCGGTCGCGCCGCTGATCACCTTCAAGACCGAGGAAGAGGCCATTCGGATGGCCAATGACACCGAATTCGGCCTGGCCGCCTATTTCTACAGCCGCGATATCGGCCGTGTGTTTCGCGTTGGCGAGGCGCTGGAATATGGCATTGTCGGCATCAACGAAGGCATCATCTCGACCGCTGAAGCGCCCTTCGGTGGCGTCAAGCAGTCGGGCCTCGGTCGCGAGGGCTCGAAATACGGTATCGAGGATTTCCTCGAGATGAAATACATGTGCCTGGGCGGGATTTAATCGCTTCGCCCGGCGATCAGAGGAGACGAGCTATGACCGATGAAACAGCCGCGATCCGTGCCGCCGTCCAAACCTATCTTGATGGCTTGTATGAAGGCGACGCGGACAAGCTTGCCACCGTCTTTCATCCCACCAGCGCGCTGACGTGGGAGGAAACGGGTGTTCTGACGATTCTCCCGCGCGATCAGTGGCTGACGGCGGTGCGCGGTCGCGCCTCGTCACAAGCCAGGGGGCTTGAGCGGCGCGATGAAATCCTGCTGATTGATCAATCCTCGCCGACGACTGCGTTCGTGAAGTTGACGTGCCAAATCCCGCCACGGTTCTTCACGGACTATCTGTCGTTTTTGAAGGTTGAGGGGCGGTGGCAGGTCGCGCAGAAGATCTTCGCGACAGACGTCAGGAACTGACGAAAGGGCGCTCCTACCCGACCAGCAATTGCTGCAATCGCGCGCGTTTTTCTGCAGTCATCCCGCCGATCGTGGTCAGATAAGCATCGACTGAGCCGAATTCCTCAGCGGTCGCCTTGAAGGCGGTGTCGAGATATTCTTCGCTGACGGCGACAATCGGCTCGATCACCTCGGGAGGTGGGGTCACGCCGGTCATGTCGGCGATGAAGGATGAGGCGGCAGCGCGCAGCCGGACCGGGTCTGAAGCCGTGGCGGTGGCCAGATAATCACGCAAAATTTCATCGTGAGGTACGTCGAGCGCCCACAGAATCATGGCACAGGCAAAGCCGGTGCGGTCCTTGCCGACATGGCAGTGAATGATCGCGGGCAGGCTTTCGGCCTGGCACAGGCGATCGAACATCAATTCAAGGCGCGGCTCGAAGCGCTTCGCCATCCGGCCATAGCTCTTGAGCATCGTATTGCGGGCGCCGGCCGGGGTGAAGTTGCTCAACAGCAGCTTACCGAAGCTGCCATCTTCCGAGCGCATGTCGCCGCTCACGTTGAGGTGCAGGAATTCGACCTCATGCCCGTTGGGCCAGCGCGTGCGGACGGTTTCAACCTCCCGATGGCTGCGCAGATCGCAAACCATGTGAATATCGGCTTCCTTCAGGCGGTCGAGGTCGCCGTCTGTCAGCCCAGCGAGATTTTCCGACCGATAGATGAGGTTGTGGCGAACGGTGCCGCCGTCATGGGTCCTGACCCCGCCGAGGTCGCGGAAGTTTGGGGCACCGTCGAGCTTCATGCGGGTGATCCAGCCTTTTGGGAAAGCATGCCTGTACTCTATACCGGCAGCGACAGCGCAATCCAAGGGGCGGGGGTGGTATTCGCGCGACGCCCTGCCATGCGCCTTTTAAAACATCGGGACGGTGATTACTTTTCGTCGCAGTTGAGTGTAGATAGGTCCGCAAACGAGGGACAGACTGCCATGGCACGCTTCGATTATGACCTCTTCACCTTGGGCGCCGGATCTGGCGGCGTCGCCGGGTCGCGTCGCGCGGCGAGCTATGGCGTGCGTGTCGGCATTGCCGAGATGAGCCGTGTCGGCGGAACCTGCGTCATTCGTGGCTGTATCCCGAAGAAGCTTCTGGTTTATGGCGCGCATGTCGCTGATGAGATTGGTGACGCTGCCGGATATGGCTGGGAAATCGGTCCCTCGCGTTTCGACTGGGCGACCCTGATTGCCAACAAGGATCGCGAGATCGATCGCCTCAATGGGATCTATCTCGGCTTGCTGGCAAATACCGGCGTGACCTTGCACGAGACGAAGGCAAGGCTGGTTGATCGGCACACGATCGAACTTGGTGACGGCAAGCGCGTCACGGCGGAGCGGATTATGATCGCCGTCGGCGGCTATCCGGTGCTGCCCGAGATCCCCGGCGTTGAACACGCGATTACCTCGAACGAGGCGCTTGATCTCAAGGAATTACCAAAACGCGTGGTGATTGTCGGCGGTGGCTTCATAGCCGTTGAATTTGCCGGCATTTTCAATGCACTCGGGAGCGAGGTGACGATCATCATCCGCCGCGACAAGCTGTTGCGTGGCTTCGACGAGGATATTCGGTCCTTCCTTGGCGCCCAGCTTGCCGAGCGCGGCATTACGATCAAGACCGAAGCTCAGGTCACGGCGATCGCAAAGACCGCAGATGGTTTGCACGCCACGCTCGACACAGGCGAGGTTCTGAGAACCGACCAAGTGCTGATCGCAACAGGCCGCGCCCCCAATACCAAGGGCATTGGCCTTGAAGAGGTCGGCGTGACGCTTGATCGCGACGGCGCGGTCAAGGTTGATGAATGGTCGCGGACCTCTGTCGATAATATTTTTGCCGTCGGCGATGTGACCAATCGGATCAACCTGACGCCGGTTGCAATCGCCGAGGCCCGGTCGCTTGCCGAAACACTTTATAACAACAACCCGATGCGTTTTGACCCCGAAGGCGTGCCGAGCGCGGTGTTCAGCATGCCGCCTGTCGCGACCGTCGGCATGACCGAAACCGCGGCCCGCGCTGCCAATCATGCCGTCGATATCTATCGCTCGACCTTCCGGCCGATGAAGCACACGCTTAGTGGACGCAGCGAAAAGACGATGATGAAGCTAGTGGTGTCACGTGAGGACGATAAGGTTCTCGGGTGTCATATGGTCGGCGCAGACGCTGCCGAGATCGTCCAAGGGCTGGCGATCGCGCTGAAATGCGGGGCGACCAAGAAGCAGTTCGACCAGACCGTGGGGATCCACCCCTCGGCGGCTGAAGAGTTCGTAACCATGCGCGATAAGGTCCCCGAGCCGGTGGCGGCTCCGGGTGGCTCGAGGTAATCGGTATCATGACAAAGAATTGGACCCCAGATTCATGGCGCTCCAGGCCCGTCTTTCAGGTGCCGGATTATCCTGACCAGGAGAAACTGGCGCAGGTCGAACAGGTGCTGG
>CAIXXC010000117.1 GCA_903923205.1 uncultured Rhodospirillales bacterium
AGACCAATCGCGGCGAAATCGCCTGCGGAAAGGTATTGCAGGCCGTCGCCGGCAATACCTCGGTGGTGTCGGCCATGGCTGGCCTGCGTCTGCCCATCCGCACCGTGCCCCTTCAGGCCTGCGTCTCACAACCTTTGAAGCCGTTCCTCGACACCATCATCGTCTCAGGATCGCTGCACTGCTACATCTGGCAGTCGCAGCGCGGCGAACTGGTCATGGGCGGTGCGGTTGATCCCTACCCGCTCTACGGTACGCGGTCGACCCTGGACTTCAAGGAAGGCCTGCAGGCCCATATCCTGGAACTGTTTCCGTTCCTTGCCGAAGTGCGAATGATGCGGCAATGGGCGGGCATGGCCGACATGACGCCCGATTTCGCCCCAGTCATGGGCAAGACCCATCTCGACAACTACTACATTGACGCCGGGTGGGGTACCTGGGGCTTCAAGGCAACGCCAGTCTGCGGCAAGCGGATGGCGGAATGCGTCGCAACTGACATCACGCCAGAATTGATCTCGACCTTCGTCTGGGACCGTTTCAGCCGTTTCGATCAGCTCGGCGAGGCCGGCGCCGCATCGGTCGGCCACTAGGACGGCAGGGACTGACCATGAAAATCATGAATTGCCCCCTGAATGGGCCTCGCAATATCTCCGAATTCGCCTACGGCGGAGACGTTCGCCCCGTCCCCAACGACGACGCCGACCCCAAGGCCTGGGCCGATTACCTCTACATGAAGACCAATCAGCCGGGAATCGCCGTCGAGTGGTGGATTCACGTTCCGACGTCCTATTGGTTCATGGCAGAGCGTGACCTTCGCACGGATGAAATTCTGGCGACCTACCCGCCCAAATTGCCGGCAACAGGAGCGACGCCATGAGCGGTAGCCGCCTGCCCGCGCCCTGGGGTCAGCGCATCGATCGCGGACAGAGCGTCACATTCAGCTTCGAAGGCCGCAGCTACGCCGGATATTGCGGCGACACAATTGCCAGCGCGCTTGCTGCCAATGGCCAATGGGTGCTGTCCCGCAGTTTCAAGTATCATCGCCCCCGCGGCATGATCTCGGCCGCTGGGCTCGAGGCCAACACGATGGTGCACTGTGGCGACGAGCCAAATGTGCTCGCCGACCGGCACCCGATCGCGCCCGGTCTGGTTGTTTGCGCTCAGAACACGTTTGGTGGGATCGATCGTGACTACGGTCGGCTTATGGAACTCTTTACCCGTTTCCTTCCCGTCGGCTTCTATTACCGGACCTTTTTTACCCCCAAAATCGCCTGGCGGTTCTGGGAGCCGGTGATCCGCAAGCTTGCCGGTCTTGGTGCGGTCAATGTTGAGGCTCACCACGGCTATTTCGACAAGGCTTACCTATTCGCCGATGTCGCCGTCATCGGCGGTGGACCTGCGGGCATGGCGGCCGCGATTTCGGCTGGGCGCAGTGGCGCTGAAGTCATCCTGATAGACGAAAATGTCGTCCTCGGCGGCGCCCTTACCTATGCGCGGCTCGACGTCACAGGCCGCCAGGCAGAGGAGGAGCGCCTCAAGCTCGAAGCAGAAATCGCCTCGCTTTCGAACATCACGGTTTTAACCGGCGCCAGCGTCCAGGGTTGGTTCACCGACAACTGGCTTCCGGTGATTCAGGGCAATCGCCTCTTCAAGTTGCGTGCTAAGGCCGTGGTGACGGCCACGGGCGCCGCCGAACAGCCGCTCGTCTTCCGCCACAATGATCTGCCCGGCATCATGTTTGGGACAGCCGCACAGCGGTTGATGAGGCATTATGCCGTGAAGCCCGGTGAACGCGCCGTGGTGGTCGTTGCCAATAATGATGGCTATGGTGTCGCGCTCGACCTGCTCGACGCAGGCGTTGAGGTCGCCGCATTGCTCGATCTCCGGGCCAGTCCGCCGGTCGATGCCGTCGCCGCTGCGGCGCAGTCCCGTGGCGTCCGGGTCATTACCGGCAGCGCCGTAAAGGAAGCAATTGAAGGTCGGTCAGGACGTGTCCGCGCCGTCAAGATCGCGCCGGTGCTTGGCGAAGGCCTGCTCGGAGCGAGCAGCGAGACCATCGACTGTGACCTCGTCTGTATCTCGGTTGGCTATATCCCGCAGACCGCGCTCCTCTCGCATGCGGATGCGAAGCTCGTTCCGGACCCGCAAACAGCAATGCCACGGATCGAAACCTTGCCGGCGCATCTGTTTGTCGCCGGCTCGGTCGCCGGTCGCTGGGCCCTGGCCGCGACACTGGCGGACGGTGCTCGTGCTGGGCTGGTCGCTGCCGCAGATGCGGGCGTTGAGGGGATCACCATACCGGCTGCTATTCCCGCCGACGGCCACGGCCTGACCTGGAGCTGGCCGATCTTCCCGCACCATAAGGGCAAGGAGTTCGTCGATTTCGACGAGGATCTCCAGTATCACGACATTCCTGATGCGGCAGCCCTTGGCTATGATCATATCCAACTGCTGAAGCGGTTTTCAACCGCCGGGATGGGTCCGACCCAGGGCAAGATCACCAATACCCTGATCCAGCGTGTGCTTGCGCGCGCGACAGGAGCATCGCCCGATCTCGTCGGAACCACCACGGTGCGCCCACCCATAGGCGGAGAGAAGATCGGCCATCTCGCTGGTCGATCCTTTGACCCGATACGCCTGACGGCCATGCATCACCGTCACCTCCAAGCCGGTGCCAGCATGATGCCCGCTGGCGCTTGGATGCGACCTGCCTATTACGGCGATGATCAGGCGGCAGCGATCACCGCAGAGGTCGCCGCGGCACGCACCAGTGTCGGACTTATCGATGTCTCCACTCTTGGCGGCCTCGATGTCCGGGGCCCTGATGCCGCAGCCTTCCTTGAGCGGATTTACACCTGGAACTACGCCAATCTTGCCGTTGGCCGGGTTCGTTATCTGCTGATGCTCAACGAAGGCGGCTATATCATCGACGACGGCATTGCCGCGCGTCTGCATGAACAGCATTATTACGTGACGGCGACGACCAGTGGCGTCGATCAGGTCTACCGTCTGATGCTCTGGTTCAACGCGCAGTGGCGGATGAAGGTTGATATCGCCAATGTCACGGCAGCCTATGCCGGCGTCAATTTGATCGGTCCGAAGTCGCGCGACGTGCTGTCCGGACTTTGCACCGATATCGATCTTTCCTCCGAAGCCTTCCCCTATCTGGGAATTCGGACCGGCACCGTGGCGGGAATTTCGGCGAGGGTCATGCGTGTCGGCTTTGGTGGTGAACTGGGCTACGAAATCCACGTCCCTGCGGGCCAGGGCGAAGCGCTTTGGGATGCCCTCACCGATGCGGGGGAACCAATGGGCCTGCGTCCTGTCGGCATCGAGGCGCAACGCGTGCTTCGTCTAGAAAAAGGTCATGTGATCATTGGGCAGGACACAGACAGCCTGACCCATCCCAAGGAAGCCGGCATGAGCTGGGCGATTGGACGAAAGAAGCCGCGTTTTGTCGGTCGGGCGGCGATGCTGGCGATGGAAGCCAAGCCCCAGACACGACAGCTTGTCGGTTTTGAATTGGCCGACCCTGAAGGGCCGATGCCAAAGGAATCGCATCTCGTCATCGACGATTGCAAAAGC
Source organism: uncultured Rhodospirillales bacterium (assembly GCA_903923205.1). Lineage (GTDB taxonomy): Bacteria > Pseudomonadota > Alphaproteobacteria > ATCC43930 > CGMCC-115725 > CAIXXC01. The sequence continues at coordinate 3,583 of CAIXXC010000117.1, forward strand.
GGTGGCAAGGAAATCGTTGGCCGCGTGACGTCCGTGACGCGCTCGCCGACGCTCAAGAAGCCCATTGGACTGGCCTTTGTGCCGCCAGAAAAAGCGGCGCCAGGATCGACATTCCAAATCAAGGTTGAAGCTGGTCGCATGATCACGGCGACGGTCGTTCCGATCCCATTCTACGACCCAGAAAACCGTCGGCAGGAGATCTGAACAATGGCGAGCAGCAGCCTGCGCCGGAGCTTCCTGCGCGTCCCCCTCAACAAGATCGGCGCAACCTGGGCCGACTTGGCAAGCGCAGAGATCGCAGCCCTTATCCCGGGCGAAAACGCCTCTGCGCCGGTTGTCCTGCGTGATCTTTCGACCATGCCACGCACCGGGTTCAAGGGGGCGGATAGTCCTGCCTGGCTCGAGGCCCGCGGCGTGGTTCTACCCCCTGCGCCGAACCTGGCGACAAAGCAAGCCGATGGCAGCCTCGTCGCTCGCCTGGCACCGGCTGAGTTTCTGATCCTCGGCGCGCTTAACGGCGACAGCGCCGCAACCGATCGTCTGGACAGTGCCTGGACGATCGATAGTGCCGGATTCTGCTTCCAATTGCCTCGCCGCGACAGCCACGCGTGGCTGCATCTTTCGGGCGACAAGGTCACGGCCATGTTCGCCAAGATTTGCGGCGTCGATCTCCGTACCAAGGCGTTTGCTAATCTTGCCATCGCCCAGACTTCCGTCGCCCGCCTTTCGGCGATTGTCATTCGTGACGACCTGGGAAATATCCCCAGCTATCATCTACTGGCCGATAGCGCGTCCGCGATCTATCTCTGGGAGAGCCTGGAAGACGCAATGAAGGAGTTTTCCGGCAGTATTGCCGGATATTCAAGCCTCCCTGCGCCTTAGGGCACATCACTTTAGGGCCGTGACGACCAGGGTATGCAATCCTATACTGCGACATAGTGTTGAAGAAAGGTTTGGAACCGGATGGTCGGCACAGTCGTTAAGAAGGACGATCAGAACCCGCACGCCGTCGATGGTGCCCGCGAAAACAGCCTGGAGGTTTCAATCGGACATCAGGTGCGGGAGTTCCGCACCAAACTCAATATGACGGTCTCCGATCTCGCCAAGCAGGCGGAACTCTCTGCAGGAATGTTGTCGAAGATCGAAAACGGGATGACCTCTCCTTCCCTGTCGACGCTGCAATCCCTGTCGCGCGCCTTGAATGTCCCGGTTACGGCATTCTTCCGGAAATTCGAAGAACAACGCGATGCAACCTTCGTTAAGTCGGGCGAAGGCTTGACGATCGAACGACGCGGCACCCGCGCAGGGCATCAGTACGAGTTGCTCGGCCACTCAATTGGCAACAAAACGCTTGCCGTTGAACCCTACCTCGTGACCTTGACCGAGAGTTCCGACGTATTCCCGATCTTCCAGCATGCCGGCCTCGAGTTCATTTATGTCCTCGAGGGTGAAGTCGCCTACCGTCATGGCAGCCGGCTCTATACGATGCAGCCAGGTGATTCGCTGTTTTTCGACGCTGACGCCCCTCACGGTCCGGAAGAGTTGCGCAAGCTGCCGATCCGCCTGCTCTCCGTCATTGTGTATTCCCGGACCGGGCCGAACTGAACCGTCGCCCTTACGCAGCCTGCGACAACAACAGTTTAGAGCGCAGCGTCGGTCGCCACGCCACCCGCTCGTTGAGCAGCGCCCGCGATAACGCGTGATTGCCCGATCGTGTCGCGGCGGCAATCAGTGTTTGCGTCAGAAGATCACGTTGCGCGTGACTGCCGCCGATCCGGATCCACTTGTAGCGCACGGGCAGCAGGAGTTCGACGGCGCGGGCATAATCGCCGCCACTGAAGGCGACGATGCCATGAACAAGTCTGCGACCGACATCCGCCGAGATATCCCTGTTATCGCCCTGACCGTCGAGAATATAGGCATCAAGTGACGCCAGCAGGCGGGCGAGACCTGCCCCATCGTCAAGCCGCGAGGCCGCAAGCCCGATGTGCAGATCGTTGAAAACGAGGACATGATCATCCGCGTGGGTTAGCCACTGCCCGGCTACTCCAGCCCAGCGATTACCGACATTGATCCCGGCCAGTTCAAGACGCCAGAGCAGGGCGGCCGCGTCCACAAGATCGAGCGCAGAATCCTCAGGAACCCGGGGTGCGATGAAGGCGTCGTATTTCTCAAGAACTTCATGGCCTCGACCATTCTCGATCAGGAAAACCGCGAGATGCCATGAATTATGAACGGCGAGCCATCGTCCCTTCAGCCAATCCTGCAACGTCTGATTCAGGAAGCGAATGCCCTCGTCTTGCCGACTTGCCATTTCCAGCACATGAGCCATCGCGTGGACGGCCCAGCAATCCTCGCGATTAAACTCCAACGCCTCGCGCGCAACATCCTCGGCCCGCGCAAGATCGCCGGCTTCTTCAAGCCCGAAGGCATACTGACCCAGCACAAAGCCATAATTCGGATTGGCGCGATCCCAGCGTGGCAGGACGCGGGCCACGGAATCGCGGATGCTGAGCGAATGACCAAGATAGAAATAGGTATCGTGGGCAAAGCGCAAGGCGAGCGCGTCCTGGGGATGATCGAGCAGGATCTCCTCCCAGTGATTGGTCGCGTCGATGATGGCACCACGCGCCCAAGCCTTGGCAGCCGCCAGATGCAGATGCTCACGCCGCGTTGCGCCACCAATCACCGCTTCCGCCTTGGCGATTTCGTTAACGACCAAGGGGTTATCGCCGCGAACGCCATTCAACAGGTAAAGCGACGCGACGGCACTATGACCAAGGGTAAAAGAGGGATCGACCGCCGTTGCCGCGCTGAGCGTCCCGATCGGATCGTCTTTCCAGGCGTAATACGCATGTATAGCGGCATCAAGGGCCGCGACCGACGCTTCGCTGCCGGAAATCGGTAAACCTTGCAGATCCTTGGCCATGCTGACGCTCCTGCTATCGACCGATTGCTGAGATCCTGACGACAATATATCGATCAACGCAACGACCTATCATCGGTCCAAACGCCGCAGGCCCCGGCAGAATTACCCCCGCCGCCGCCGTCAACTCGCCCGGCGATAGCCCGCCATGATAATCTTGGTCGCGCGCTCGGCCGCCAGATTGAGGCTACGCAGGTCTTCCGGCTCAAGATTGTGGATGTTGGTCTTGCCGGTGCAACGCGCCATCATCGAGACCTCGCTGGCCGCCGCCTTGAGGTAATTGGCGATCGCGTCGGTCCGTTGCTTCGGTGTCGCCAGCGGCGGGAACACGATCCCATTCGCGGTAATCTCGCCACCGATCGCGAGCGCCGGTGCAACGGAAGCAATGGCCGAAACGCAGCCCAAAGACAGGACTTTGGCCAGATCGGTTCCAGATCGGATACCGCCGAAATAGACGAGATCCAGGACTTCCTCGGCATTCGCCGCGCGAAGCAGCTCGATAGCTTCGGAAATCAGCGCAAGATTAGGCAGGCTGTTCAATTCGGGCCAGGACGTGTCGATCGCGCGGCTGGCATCTAGGATGATGATGCCAACCTTGTGTTCGAGCGCGAAAGCAATGCCGGATGCGATCTGCCCGGCACTCAGACAAAGGCCAACTATCTGATCATCATGCGCCTTCTGGGGCACGAACAGGGCATCGTCGACGATTCCGATTACCGCCGCTGCATCAGCGCTCGCCGTTTCACCACGATGGAGGAGCTGCAGCCAGGGGATATTACCGGCAATCGGCTTGCGACCGACGTAACCCCCACCGCCCGCTGCGATACCCGCAGCGACAGCCGCCTGCACCGGTTCTGCGGCATCATCGAAGCCTGAGATCAGCAGGGCCTGTTCCATCACGATCTCGCCGCCAAGAACCGTGCGCGTCTTGCAGCTTTCTCGGTAGGGGTCGATCACGAGACGGCTGAGATTGGCCGGCACGAAGGTAAGATCGTCGAAATTGGCGATATGCTCCGGCGGAAACGGATCGTCGCGTGGGACCAGCCGTGTCCGCGTAATCGCAGCGCGGGGCGCTGTCTGCGGTGCGATATTGACCATTTCGAAAATGGTCTCGCGCAGTTTCACCGAATAGTCGGCTGAACCGGTTTCGGTATCGCAACGGTAGCAACGTGCCGCCTGCTCGATCGCAGCCTGTTCGCTATAGTTGGCTTCGGTCTCGGCGAAGGATTCCGGATTATCGCCCAGCAGGATAAAGGCCGGGTCTTCAGCGGCCAGCTTTTCCCAAAGAGGGTCCTGTGCGACCGGCACCGTGCGGGTGCGATTCGGCGTGGCATAGGGTTTCGGATTGTCGATGCCTTCGAGCTGGGCGATCACGTAATAGGCGGCGCGGTGCCCCTGCCCCATGGCATTGACGATCGTCGATGGCCCGAAGGCACCGTCACCGGCGGCATAGACGTTCGCGAGCCTGGTCCGCATGGACTCGGTATCGGTTTCGATCCGGTCATCGGCCATCAGGCCCCGGCTCGATAGCTCGCGGCTGATCGATTTCTGACCGACCGACGCGATAATGAGCCCGGCAGCGATGTCCTCATCCTGACCTTCGATCGCAACGGGTCGGCGACGACCATCCGGGCCCGGATCACCGAGCTTGGTCTTCTGAATTCTCAAGACAGCCTGACCACCGGGGCCTTCGGAGACCGAGACGGGCTGAACATTGTAAACGATCTCGATCCCTTCCGCGATTGCGGCTTCAAGCTCGTGCTTGCGCGCCGGAATCTCGTGAGGGCCTCGGCGATACAGCACACGAACCTTCTTCACACCAGGCAGGCGACGGGCAACCCGGCAAGCATCCATGGCAACGTCGCCGCCCCCGATGACAAGCACCGTTTCGGGCATGGTGGGTCGGTCACCGCCATTGACGCGCGCCAGGAATGTGACGCCATCTACGATGCTCGGCAGGTCGTCCCCCGGAATCCCAAGCTTTTTGCCGGCATTGGCGCCCGTTGCAAGAAGGACGGCGTCATGCCGTGCCGTCAGCTCGCCAAGGGTGATGGCATCCCCGAGCGGTGTCGAGAGATGCAGCTTGATGCCGGGATAGCGGGTCAACACATGACCGATATCCTGCTCGACGACCTCGGGCGGCAGACGGAAATCCGGGATGCCCCAGGTCAGGACGCCACCAGGCTTGCTGGCCGCTTCATAAAGGTGAACGTGGTAACCGGCCTGCGCGATATCCTGCGCGGCTGTCAGTCCGGCAGGACCGGAGCCTACAATAGCGACACTCTTGGACTTCGTCGGCTCCTGGACGGGCGGGCTCCAGGAACTGCCGAGCTTGTCCATGACAAAGCGCTTCAGCCCACGGATCGTGACCGCGCCGTCGCTGCTGGTACGACGGCATGCAGGCTCGCACGGGGCATCGCAGACCCGGCCACAGGTCCCGCTGAGCGGGTTCGTCGCCGTAATAGCCTCAAGCGCGCCTTCATAATCCTTGAGCCAGATCAGCCCGACATAGGACGCGACATCCGTGCCGATCGGGCAGGCGACCTGACACGGCGGCGGCACGTAATGAGGCTGATCGGCATCATTGTGCAGCAGCGCGTCAAGCGCTGCGCTGGAAGAGCATGCGCCCATGGTCAGGCTACCTTAGTCAGAATTTGTTCTTCGATCTCTCGATAGGAGGGATCGTAGGGAAGTCCGGTCATGGCCGCCGCTTCAGGCGTGACCGCGACAAGATCATCGCGCGTCAATTTGCGGAAATCATCGTACCCCAATGCCTGGACAAGGGCGGCGATCTGCCAGCGAACGGTCTCCAGATAACGATGGATCGCCTGAGCCTGCTTATGCGTCTCGTACCGCTTTTCATGCTCGGGATCCTGGGTCGCGATTCCGACGACACAGTTGCCGACATGGCACTGCATACAGGCGATACAGCCGCCAGCGATCAGAGCCGATGTTCCGACGCCAACGGCAGATGCACCAAGCGCCAGGGCCTTGACGGCATCGATACCGTCCTTGATGCCACCCATCAGCACGATCGGCATGTCGCCGTTGTGGCCGCATTCCTCAAGACCGTCGAGCGCCTCCTGGAGGGCTGCCAAGGTCGGAATGCCGACATGCTCAAGGACTTCCGAACTCGCCGCGCCGGTCGAACCCTGCATGCCGTCAAGTTGGACGAAATCGAAGCCGTCCTTGTAGGCGATCTTGATGTCGTCGCGGACGCGACCTGCACCCATCTTGACGCTGATCGGGATTTTATAACCTGTGGCCTCGCGGAACTCCTCGACCTTGATGACGAGGTCGTCAGCGCCCATGATGTCGGGGTGGCGTGAGGGCGAGCGAAGATCGATACCCTCCGGGATTCCGCGAATCGCGGCGAGTTCCTTCGTGACCTTCTTGGCCATGAGCTGACCACCGAGGCCGGGCTTCGCCCCTTGCGAGATATAAATCTCGATGGCGTCGGCCTTTTGCATGTCCTGAATATTCCAGCCGAGCCGACCGGACAGGCACTGAAAGATCAACTGCTTGGCCTCGGCCCGCTCCTGCGGGAGCATCCCGCCCTCACCGGTGTTCTCCACCGTGTCGGACAGGCGCGAGGCTATCGCCAACGCCATCTTGGTCGATCGCGACAACGCGCCGAAGCTCATCGGAGCGATCATCACGGGGAACGACAGCTCAAGCGGCCTGGCACCATGACGGTCGCCGATCTTCGTGCGCAGATTAACCGCCTTGACCGGGTCCGGACCAATCCCGATCCGGTTCGGATCGACCTTGATCGCAATATCGCCCAGATGCGGCAAGGGCTTGGCAGCGCCATATCCCCGAATGCGATAGCGCCCAATACTCGCCTTGACGCGAATATCTTCCTGGACCTTGCGGTTCCAGTAGCTCGACTGGTCAGTGAACTCGGTATAGGGAAGCGGCCGCAGGATCGGCTCGGACCCGCTGTAGCGCAGTTTTTTGCCGGCGCTCTGGATCTTCTTGAAGGTGCCTTCGAACGGCATGTCGTATTTCGCGAGGAAGTCGCGAATCTCGATATCCTCCTCCGGCGTCACCTCCCCGATTTCCGCGTCCGAGCCAAGGCTCTGGATACGCCCGCCGACGAAGATCGCGCCGTTGCTCATATCCTCGCCCACACGCTCACCGGAATCGCCCAGGATGATGACACGGCCGCCATACATCATGTAGCCGGCAAGAAAGCTTGCATTGCCGCCACAGCAAAGCGTACCGGCCTTCATCACCTGACCGGCGCGGCTTCCCATATTGCCCTTGATGACAATATCGGCGCCTCGGATCGCAACGCCCGCTATCGCGCCCGCATTGCCACCGACAACGACAGAGCCGGAATACATATTGTCGCCCACACCCCAGCCGACATTGCTGTCGACGATGAACTGGGCGCCATGGGTCAGACCAGCGCAGAAATAGCCTGCCGAGCCGCGGATATGGACCTTCGCGGGGGTCGTCAATCCGACACCAAGATGGTGCTTGGCGTCGGGGTTGAGGAGTTCGATGTCCTGACCGAGGGCTGCGACTTCACGCAGCTTTTCATTGGCCTCGCGGACGGACAGCGTGGCTAGATCGATCGTGACCATGTCTGGCAGGTTCCCGGCGCTGGTTCGGTGGTATTGAGAGGCTGGCCCGGGAACAACCGGTTCAGCGAAACTTCTTCGGAAGCGATCGCGACGAGCGTGTCGTCCTCGTACATGACCATCGGCTTTGCAGCGAGGCGATCCTTGGCGAAACCGATGCCGTCCTTGGTCGAAACCAGGAAGGAGAAGGTGCCGTCGAGATCGTCAACGGACTGGCTCAGCGCCGCCTCGAGCTTTTCCCCCGCTGAAAGCTTGTCGGCGAGATAGACCGCGATCAACTCGCTGTCATTATCGGTGCGGAATTCGAAGCCACGACGCTCCAACCGACGCCGCATCTTCCAATAATTCGTGATCTGCCCGTTGTGGACGATCGCAATATCGGAAAACCCGGTCGCCCAGAAAGGATGGGCCGATTCCGGCTTCACCTCGGATTCGGTCGCAAGCCGGACATGCCCGATACCATGGCTCCCGGCGATGGCACCGACGTGGTAGAGCGCGTCGAGTTCGTGGCTTGTGCCGACATCCTTGATCACGTCCAGGCTTGATCCCAACGAGATCAACTTGGCCGCATGCTCCATGGCATAGGCGAAGGGGCGAATGTCGCCCTTGAAATCAACAGTAATTCGGTAGGTACACCCTGCGGTCCCTTCTTCAAGGACCTTGGCGTCGAATTCCGCCAGAACCGACTTGATCTTGGCAATCGTCGGGGCCGCGTCGCCGGTCTCCGGCAACAAAAAGCGCAAGCGAAGCCCGGAAATTCCGTCCTCGTAGAGAGCAAATCCCGTACTGTCGATACCACGGTGCTGACAGCCGTCGAGCATGTCGACTAGAGTCTGCCCGAGCACGTGGTTGCTGTCAGGCTTCTTAAAGAGAATTCCGGCGATTCCGCACATATCCTCTGTCCTCGTTAGGTGTTTAACCGACCCTAACGGAACGGTCCGAAACGTTCAAGCGGTATGAAACTTTTTTTCTTTCCAGGAAAGGTCTGGTCTCCCCAGCGCCTCGTGCATGCGTCAGGAAGGGATGCTTCAGCAGCCGCGCAAGCCCGATGAATTTGCGCCGACACCCCTTGTCGGAGCGTACGGTTGAATTATCCTCTCATGAATTTTTCTTTCTTCTCCGTTGATTCTCATCGCGATTTGGGCGTAGTCATTCTGAGGGCTTATCCAAATCCAGATTTCGGGGTTCCGCGATGACGACAGATCTTGCCAAGGTCGCTAAAGACCGGGGTATCGAATATTTCCTGATCAGCTTTGTCGACCTGTTCGGCGCGTTGCGTGCCAAGCTGGTGCCGGCTTCCGCCATCAAGGCGATGCAGCGTGACGGCGCCGGCTTCGCCGGCTTCGCGGTTCATCTCGATATGACTCCTGCCCACCCAGACACCTTTGGTCGCCCTGACCCCGACAGCCTGATCCAACTGCCGTGGAAGCCCGAAGTGGGCTGGCTTGCGGCTGATATCTACTGCGACGGCAAACTTATCGAAGACTGCCCCCGCGGCGTGCTGCGCAAGCAGATTGCCCGCGCGAAAGAAATGGGCTACCAGATGAAGACTGGCGTCGAGTGCGAATTCTTTATTCTCACGCCCGATGGCAAGACCATCGCCGACCAGGCCGACACCTACTACAAGCCCTGCTACGACCAGATGGCGCTGATGCGTCAATACGATCTCATCAAGGAGATCTGCGACGCCATGCTCGCGCTCGGCTGGGGCGCGTATCAGAACGATCACGAGGACGCTAACGGCCAGTTCGAGATGAACTGGCATTATGACGACGCCCTCGTGACCGCCGATCGCCATGTTTTCTTCAAATACATGGTCAAGACGCTGGCTGAAAAGCGCGGCTATCGCGCCACCTTCATGCCCAAGCCGTTCAACAACCTGACCGGTAGCGGCTGCCACATGCACGTGTCGGTCTGGAAGGACGGCAACAATCTGTTCGAGGATGCCAGGGGCGAACTCGGCATGTCCTCGCTCGCCTATCAGTTCCTCGGCGGCGTCATGCACTCGGCGGCGGACCTCTGCGCCATCTTCAATCCGACCGTGAACAGCTACAAGCGCATCAATGCGCCGGTCACCTCCTCGGGCGCGACATGGTCGCCGAACACGATCACCTATTCCGGTAATAACCGCACCCACATGGTCCGCATCCCCGAAGCCGGCCGCTTCGAGTTGCGCCTGATGGATGGCGCGACCAACCCCTACCTGGCTCCGGCCGGGATTCTGGCTGCGGGCCTCGACGGCATCATCAACAACCGCGACCCTGGCAAGCGGCTCGATATCGACATGTACAAGGACGGCCACACCGTCAAGAACGTTAAGCGCCTCCCCCTCAATCTGCTCGATGCCCTGCGTCAGTTGGACAAGTCGAAGGTTGTTCGCGGTGCCTTGGGCGATCAGATGATCGATAGCTACCTGAAGCTCAAGAACGCCGAATGGAACGCCTTCATGAGCCACGCGACCCAGTGGGAACGCGATCACACTCTCGATTGCTGACAACGCCTATCAGGATCGCGAAGAGATGACCGACCAGCATCAATACATTCTCACCATCGCCTGCCCCGATACGATCGGCATCGTTGCCGCCGTGTCGGGCTATCTGTCGAGCAATGGCGCCTTCATTACTGATTCCGCGCATTTCGGCGATATCCTGAGCGGTCAGTTCTTCATGCGGACGGTCTTCCGCCTCGATCAGTCGCGGGTCAGCATCGCGGACTTCAAGGGCGGTTTTGCCGAGCTTGGCGAACGCTTCGGGATGACCTGGGCGATTCACGATGCCGAGCGCAAGGCGCGAGTCTTGATCCTGGTTTCGAAATTCGACCATTGCCTGAATGACCTGCTGTACCGCTATCGTACCGGCGCGCTGCCGATCGATATTCCGGCTGTGATCTCGAACCATCCGGATCTCGAACGGCTGGTCGAATGGCACGGCATCCCCTACCACCACCTCCCGGTCACCAGGGAGACCAAGGCCGAACAGGAAGGTCGCATCCGTGAAATGATGGACCGGATGCATATCGATCTGGTCGTACTCGCGCGCTACATGCAGGTGCTCTCGCCTGAATTCTGCCAGGCGCTACAATGGCGCGCGATCAACATTCATCATTCCTTCCTGCCAAGCTTCAAGGGCGCCAAGCCCTATCACCAGGCCCATACCCGGGGCGTGAAGTTGATTGGTGCCACCGCGCATTACGTCACGACCGACCTCGATGAGGGTCCGATCATCGAGCAGGCGGTCGACCGGGTGGATCACACCCATACACCGGATGATCTGGTGGCGATCGGCCGCGATATCGAAAATCTCGTGCTGTCTCGAGCAATCCGTTACCACACGGAACATCGCGTGCTTCCCAACGGCACGAAGACAGTCGTATTCCGCTGACATGACAGCCCATCTGATCGACGGCAAAGCGTTCGCGACAGCCCTGCGGGAACGCCTCACCGGCGAGATCGCGGCGCTCAAGGCCTCCCACGGCTTCACCCCCGGTCTGGCCGTTGTCCTCGTCGGCGAAGACCCGGCGAGCCAGGTATACGTCCGCAACAAGGGCCGCGAGACCCTTGCCGCCGGCATGGCGTCGTTCGAGTACAAAAAACCGGCGGAGATCACCGAGGTCGAATTGCTGGCGCTCGTCGCTGCGCTGAACGATGATCCGGCGATCCACGGTATTTTGGTGCAGCTCCCGTTGCCCGCGCACATCCGTACCGAGCG
>CAIXXC010000118.1 GCA_903923205.1 uncultured Rhodospirillales bacterium
AGCGCCCCAGGCCGCGCGGTGGTCAGTGGTTTTCACCTGTGCGATCCGGCAACGCCAGCATGTCCGGCCCATGACTCCGTGCCGCGGCGCACCTAGGCCGAGCAGTTTTTGGCTGACCCGTCCCGCAACGTCCCGGCGACATTTTGGGGGACAACGTGATTTCAAGGAGATGAGGGTTCAACGGACTCCGAAATCCGCCGCTATGCGCCATACAGCCATCGTACACGCGGGACAATCAGCGGTAGCTCTCGCAGGCATCCGTAGAGGTAATGCAACACATCGGAAAGGGTCGCATCGATTGACATTAATTGCACGCCATTCAGGCCTTAGACGATCCAGCCGAAGGCCTCCCGCCAGGTCCAACCTGCTTGAAAGCCAGTACGTAAATTCGCCGCAAATCTGTCTCTCGCGATCAGTTGCGGTTTAGCAGCGACGCCGTTTCTGGGGAACCTGCGCATCGCCTCGGGCGCCCGCGAGAAAATCCTCGTAAGTCCGTTTGCGGCGGCGATCGACCACGGGGGGCAAATAGGGCAAGCAATCGGTATAGTGACTGGCTTTCGCAGCGCCACCTTCGAGTGCCGCGTTGAAACCACCGATCAACTGAGCCGCCAGTTCAGGCGATACCGGCTGTTTGCGTGATCGGAAGTTGCTGGCGAATTGCCCGACGAGGGAGGTTCGGGCGCCGCCGTGCAATTCATCCAGCAGCGCGGGGAAATCGGTACGCCCACCGTTGTCAATCAGGATCGGCGCCGAATTGTAGCGCAGCGCCTTCGATGCCGGCCAGGTCACCTCGCAGACGTGCGCATGATGCTGAATTGAAATTGGCGGTGTCAAATACACCAGCCGGAAGCCGCTCGGCCCGCCCTGTGCAAAAGCGATACGCCGGCCGTTCAGTTCGTACGCTTTTCGGGGGTGGAGAAGATTGTTTCGATGGCATCCTGTCAACCCGAAACTGCCGAACTCATAGAACGGGTCGTTGCGCTGCTCATCCTTTCGATGAAGTTCGGGTTGGCGCAAAACCGCAATGATGACTTCGTCCGCGGTACTGGTGTCGGCCGCTGTCATGTGACGTGCCGTGTGCCCGTCGATTTCCGCAATGATCCCGGCCAGCCACGCTGCCGCCTCTGGATCGTCGCCCACATCGCAAATGAACTCCTGTCCGCGCGCGACGCTCAGCAACGTGCCCGGTTCCGGCCATCGCCATTCCTTGTCGTGGTACGTCAGACCGTGTCGGGCAATCCATTCAGGTATCGCCCATCGGCCGAGCGGCCCGCCGGGCTGTGTCAGTCGCAGCGCATCGGTGGCCACAGCGCATGTCCGCCCCGGCCCTACATAAACTGTGTTGTTCCGATCATGCTCACCCAGGAAGTGGGGATGATCTGGTGCGAAATCGGGGGCGTTTCGCGGATCGGGCTGGGAGCCTGGCGAAATCACTTCCCGTACCCTCAGATAGCCGAAGATGCGGTGATGGGCCGCCCCTGTCATCTGGTCAGCATAGAGGCCGAAGAACAGAAACACATCGCCCTGGCCGACGCCATTGTTGTTGAGATGGCCTTGCGCTGCGCTCGACTGTCCAAAGGCACACTGCCCTTCTGCAAACCAGGGGTCGGCATGACAAAGGCTACCTGGTCCGAGTTTGCCCTTTGTGACCTGATGCACGATATGGCCAAGCCCCAAGTCACCATAGGTCGTGCGTGAGTTCCGCGTTGCCGGGATCGGAAGGCTGATCGGGCGCCCGTCTATGATCGGTGAAGGCTTGCCACCAGACCCGGTGTCAAACCCCTTGCGGCTAAAGATGATGCGCACGACCGATCTCCCGAAATGTCGGACAGACATACCGATACGGTTGGTATGCTACTCGGGTTAAGCAATGCCTGAAGCAACTTCAGCCGGAGAGTGCAGCCGATCCCACTAGGATCGACGCCGCGTGGAGAACGCTTTGGCCTTGGCGAGGTCGAATAATTCGGCGACGTCTGCGTCGAGCGCGTCTGCAATCTTGGCCAGAACTGTCGCAGAAGGATTGCGCACGCCACGCTCCACCCCGCTGATGTAGCCCCGGTCGATGCCACTGTCTGTGGCAAAAATCTCCTGGGTCAGGCCACGCTCTGCCCGCAGGCGCCGAAGGTTCCAGCCTATCCGATTGCGAACGTCCATCGTGCACGTGCAATCAACCTATGTGACTGTTCGGCCCACGACTCATAAGTCTCATTTTAACAAGTTGGGATATATCCTTTGGTCGCCCGTTTGCGGCACCGCCTCGCACGGGCGGTATGGCTGCGCAACTGAGAGACGAGACCGACATGCCGATACCTGAGCAGTTCGAGGACCATCCCAACGGATCAATCCAAAGGCTGAGATTTCGCATGCCCGGTCCCTGGGCGTTTGCGATCTATATGATCCTCGGGTTCTTTGCGTTGGGCCTCTGTGTGGCCGCTTTGTCCGTTCTCGATGACGAGTACGACGCTTGGATGCACCCTCAGGAACATGCTGCACGTCTTGCTGCCGAAGCGACGCAACATCGGATGGAAGGAGGCAGTTTTTTCCGCACCGATTTCCCCAGTGACGCCTGGCCTTGGCCAAAGGTCGATCACATCCAGTTGCAGTGCCACGGCTCAAAGGATTGGCCGATGGTGACACTCACCATGCCGGACGGTAAGGAATACGGATTGAATGGTACGGCTCAGGAGGCTGGCTGGACGTCGATCCTCAAAACCCTGAAGAAGGGACGCGACGGGACATTTGATCGGCCGGTGCCTGATGATTTGATGAAAGATGCACTCGCATTGTGCCCCGATCGCCCCGACACTTCGGCCTACGATCAATGCTTCAGCAAGGTCGATGGTGCGCCAGCTGGCGTTGTTGATGCCGTGCAGAGGGGGCTACGAGACCCGGACAGCTTCGACCTGATCAATGTCTCGCGATCGGCGCCAGACGCACACGGGGTGCTTGAGTTTCACGTGAAGTTCAGGGCGAAGAACGGCTTCGGGGGCATGAACCTCGGCGACGCTCATGGCCATATGCAGGTATCAGACTGCAAAGTCTCGCTCGATGGGATCGACGACGGCTGATTGCATCTGGAACACAGGCGTAAGGCCGACCGCCCCAAAACGAACTCGGTCGGTCATCTGCCAGCCCGGTCGATGCACCGAGCTTAAACGCTACGAAAAACCGCCGGAAATATCGGGACTTTTCCTGCTGATCATTTTGCGCCGCGTCCAATAATAGGAACAACAGAGAGAGAATAACTATTCTATAACAACGCACTATAGATATGAAGATACGAGTGTCCTAAAAATTTCCAGGAGGGAATGATGGCGCTCGTAAAGAAATTGATAAAACTTACTGTCAGTCTCGCTATCGAATTTGAGCAAAATTTTCTCGAAATTGGCCAAGCTCTTCTTGAGCTTTACGAGCTTGATCGAGCTCAATTCCACCACGCATTGCATGCCGCAAAACTTGGCCGACGCAAGGGGTATTACCTCATCGCAATTGCGCGAGCGTTTGGCTCTGCACCTGTGTCGAAGTACCGACTGCGGCGGATAGGATGGACCAAGCTGGCCATGCTCTCACCGCACATTGACAAATACAGCTGCAACCAGCTCCTCGCCCTTGCTGAAGAGTTCACGGCCAAGGAGTTGGAGACCATCCTCCGCGGTGAAGACCCCGCCTCGAAAGAGCGCACGATCGTTCTCTACTATTCGCAGGAAGACTATGACGTCCTGGAAGCGGCGCTCG
>CAIXXC010000119.1 GCA_903923205.1 uncultured Rhodospirillales bacterium
GATCGACGCTCGAAAACGATCGTCGCAGCGTATCGGGGACCAGCGACGCGAGCTGCTCTCCCCACCAGACGAAAAATTCTTGAATCATCCTACAGGCTTTACTCCAGGCACCGCCCCCTTCGGCTACGGCCCCTTCGGGCAAGATTCCCTAAGCGACAATTGTGACCAATCGTCGATTCGTAACAAAACCTCGACAATTTCCACGCGGTGGAACTCATCTAGCGGCTGACCGATGACGGTTTAATTACGAAAGTTGGTTAAGGCGCGATATGCCCATGCACGTTTTATCTTCTCGCCTAGCGCGAGTGTTGCGTTTTTACCTTATCCCTGCGACACCCAGCCGTTCCTCAATGATACGGCCTGTACGAACTGTAAAGTAGTGATGATGTCACACGATGGGCAAGCCCCCACCCGAGAAGCACCTGACAATCATATGGCGGCGCTCCAGTCGCTGTTGATCGCTCAGGGTCTGGCCGATGACAAGATGCTTGAGCGTGCGGCTCGGGTCGCTGCGGAAAGCGGCCGACGGCTAGATCATGTTCTTACCCAGCTCGGCATCGTCAGCGAAAAGGATTTGGCGAGGAGCCTGGGCGTCCTTCTCGGCGCGCCGATCACCGAGCCTGATCGGTATCCCCGTGCGCCGGTCTTTCCTGACCGCCTTCGGAGTAAATTCCTGCGCAAGGCCCATGCCGTGCCAATCGCCGTCGAACACGACAAGCTCGTCGTCGCGATGAGCTATCCGCTTGACGCCTTTACCGCGCGCGCGATCGCCGCTGCCGTGCGGTTGCCTGTCGTCACAGAAGTCGCAATCCCGGTCGAACTCGAGGCCGCGCTTGATCGTCTCTACCCGGAGGCCGATGCGACCGCTGGAGCCGACGACGAGAGCCTCGGTCAAGATGGCTTCGAGGACGATACCGAGCGCCTGAAAGACCTCGCCAGTGGGGCACCGGTAATCCGGTTGGTGAACCAGTTGATCGCGCGTGCCGTCGAAAGCCAGGCCTCCGATATTCATATCGAGCCTGCGGAAGATCGGCTGCGTGTGCGTTATCGCTACGATGGTGTTCTCCAGGAGGAGGAATCACCACCCCCTCGCTTGAGCGCGGCAATCGTCTCGCGCATCAAGATCATGTCGAAGCTCGACATTGCCGAACGAAGACTGCCGCAGGACGGTCGGCTCAAGCTTACCGTGCGTGGCCAGGAGGTCGATTTCCGCGTCTCTACAGTGCCCTCGCTGCATGGCGAAACGGTCGTGCTTCGTATCCTCGATCGCAACGCTGTCGAGCTTGACTTCGCCAATTTGGGCCTGCCGTCGGTGATCGCTGAAAGACTGACGTCGTCGCTATCGTTGCCGAATGGGATCGTCCTCGTCACGGGCCCGACCGGCAGCGGCAAGACCACGACCCTCTACACCAGTCTGCTGCAGATCAATTCCGTGGCGCGCAAGATCGTGACCGTGGAAGACCCGATCGAATATCAACTTGGCGGCATCAACCAAATTCAGGTGAAGCCACAAATCGGCCTGAATTTCGCCAGCCTGTTACGATCCATTCTACGCCAGGACCCAGACGTCATTATGGTCGGCGAAATTCGAGACATCGAGACGGCACAGATCGCCGTCCAGGCGGCTCTGACCGGCCATCTGGTGCTCTCGACCCTCCACACCAACTCCGCAGCCGCGACGATCACGCGCCTTCGCGACATGGGGCTGGAAGATTACCTGATCACGGCTGTCCTGCGAGGCGTCCTGGCGCAACGTCTGGTGCGACGCCTTTGTCCGCATTGCCGCCAGTCCTATACGGCACCGGACGAGTTGATCGAAGGCTTTGCGCTCGACCAACGGACTGATGTTTGGCCAATCAAGCTTTGGCGTGCCGTGGGTTGTCTGCAATGCCGGCACACGGGCTATCGCGGTCGGCAGGCGATTGCAGAGTTCCTCGTTCCCAATGAAGAGATCGAGCATCTTATCTTCGCCCGTGCCGATCATGTTGCGGTCGAGCGTGCCGCGGTTGCCGGTGGAATGGTTACCATGTTCAACGCTGGCCTCGACGCCGCTCTGTCGGGAGCCACGACGATCGAGGAAGTCGTTCGCAGCATCCGCGCCGAGGCCTAGACGATGCCCTCGTTTCGTTGGATCGCGATCGACGGCGCCGGGGTTGTTCAGCGCGGGGTCATGGAAGCGGCAAACGAGGCCGAAGTCGTTGGTCAGCTGCAGCGTCGTGGTCATATTCCGATGCGGGCCGAACCGGCGGGTGCCGGCGGAATTCTTCGCGATGCCCTCAGTTTTCAATTTTCGGGCGGCAAATCCCTGAACGCCCGCGACGTTGCTGCGATTACCCGTGAAGTGTCGGTCATGCTCGATGCTGGTATGGATCTCGATCGCGCTCTGCGCTTTCTCATTGAGACCAAACCGGCGGCACGGGTCCAGGAGGTTATGGGGCGCATCCGCGACAAGGTCCGTGGTGGTAGCCCGCTGGCGGCGGCGCTGGCACTCGAACCCGATAGTTTCTCGAAGCTCTATATCGGTCTGGTTCGGGCGGGCGAGGCTGGCGGCACTCTTGCCGCTACTCTGGACCGCCTTGCCGGACTTTTGGACAAGGACCGTAAGCTGGCGGCCACTGTCGGCTCTGCCATGATCTATCCGGCGATGCTGATGCTGGCTGCCGTGGGGTCGATCGTCCTCCTGCTGACCTATGTTTTGCCGCAGTTCAAGCCGCTCTTCGCGCAAAGTGGCGTCGCATTGCCGGGCTCGACGCAGCTGCTGCTGGCCATCGGAGACGGCACCGCGAACGTACTCCCATGGCTGCTCCCGTTGATTGTCGTCGCGGTTCTGATGGCATTGCAGGCGCTCAAATATCCGTCGATGCGGCGCGCGCGCGATCGTGCGCTGCTCCATGTGCCCATCGTCGGCGACTTGATCCGAACGACCCTGGCCGCCCGGTTCACGCGCACCCTTGGCACCTTGCTCAAGAACGGCGTTCCTCTGATCTCGGCACTCGGCATCGTGCGCGAGACCCTTGGCAATTTGGTCGCGGAAGAGGCCATTGACGAAACAATCGAAAGCGCCCGTGGCGGCGCCGGCCTCTCCAAGCCGCTGGCGAAATCGGACTTGTTCCCGGCGCGGACGATTCACCTGTTGCAACTGGGCGAGGAAACGGCACAGCTCGGGGAACTCGCGCTGAAGGCTGCCGAGATCGACGAGGATCAGGTTCAGGTGACGGTGCAGCGGCTGCTCGCCCTCCTGGTGCCGATGATTACGATCACCATGGGCATGGCGGTGGCGTCGATTATCGTCTCGCTCATGATGGCAATGCTGAGCCTCAATGACATCGCCGGCTGAACGCCCGACGGCTTCCGGCTTCACGTTGCTCGAAGTCCTGATCGTCATCGCGATTCTGGCACTGATCCTGGGCCTGTTTGCTAGCCGCGGCGGGGATCACAACAAGACATTGACACTTAAAGGGACAGGCGACGCGCTTGCCGAGGATCTGCGTCTGGCGCGGACCGATGCGATCACTCATGGCCATGAAAGCAGTCTGAGCATCACCCAGACGCCTCCAGGCTGGACGAGGCCCGACGGCAGCCCCGTGGCAGTGCCATCCGATATCGCGATCAGCGTGGCGAGCACCAGAGCCTTCGGTACGGTGGCAACCGACGATGCGGTCAGGTTCGAGCCTGACGGCAGTTCGACCGGGGCGTCAATCTTCCTGATCCAGGGGACCAGAAAACTTGAAGTCGCTGTCGATTGGCTGACGGGTCGCGTTTCTATTGGATCGTCGCCATGACAATGGCAAAGCGCGAGGTTGGGCCGCGCCAGCAAGGATTCACATTGCTTGAGGTGATGGTCGCCCTCGTGATTGCGGCATTCTCGCTCAGCCTGATGTACAATGCAGTCTCGAGCAGCCTGACCGGCGTTCATATCGCCGGTCGCTATGCCGAGGCGCTCAGCCGGGCGCGGTCCCATCTTGCCGCGATCGGCCAGGATCCGGCCGTCGTGATCGGCCATCACGACGGCGATGATGGCGGTGGCTTCGCGTGGCATCTCGTGGTCGAGCCGATTCCAGGTGAGCGTAGCGCCGGTGGCATGACTGTCTACGGCTGCGCCGTCACGATTTCCTGGCAGGACGGGATCGTCCCGCGTGACGTGACGCTCGAGACCCGGCGCATTGGCCTCCCCAAGGGGAAGGGATAGGATGGGCGGATCTAGGTTCCCCGGGTCACCCCGCGTTCGCGCGACGGGCGAGCACGCTTCGCAAGGCTTTACCTTGCTTGAGTTGTTGGTGGCACTTGCCGTTTTCAGCCTGCTGGTCGTGGGTCTGACCCAGGGCTTGCGCTTTGGGTTGCAGGGCTGGCAGACGCAAAACCGTGAGGTACAAAAGCTTGGCGAACTCGACTCCGTCGATCGCCTGCTCCGCGACCTGCTGTCTTCGGTGCAATCGGGTGAGCCGGGTTTCTTCGGTGACTCCCACCGAATGCGCTTCACGGGACTGCTGCCGCGTGCGGCTCCTCCGGCAATCCGGGTTGCGACTATGACGTTGCTCGTAACCAAGGACGGATTTCTTGCCTTGAATTGGGCCCCGCCTGAACTCGCGAAGCCAGGCAAGCCCATCGTGACGATGCTGACGCCGATCCTCGACCACGTCGCCAACATTCAGCTGGCCTACTATGCCGAGGCGCAGACAGTGGGCGAAAACAAGCAGTTGAAGGCAGGCTGGCGGACCCGGTGGGACGATAATGCTCGGATCCCGACCATGATCCGGCTGCACATTGACTTTGTAGAAGGCGACCCACGGCACTGGCCCGATTTCGTGATTGCTCCGATGGTCAGCGCCGCTCAAGCAACGACGCAGCAAAAACAACCCAAACCTTAGGCTGAACGCCTGTCGGCGAAAATTGTTTGTGCTTCGTCTCGCCCGCTCTCTGCGACGTATTTGGACATCAGTTGGTTATTGCGGGCGAGATTATAAGCGTCGCTCGATCGAAAGATTTGAGGATACCGCGCCCTAAATGTTTCCAAGCCTGAGGCAACGATCAAATACAAAACGTGTCAGTTCTTTGTCAGAAAAACCGGGCATTCCTGTATCGTCGCTATTCGGAGATGCGGAGGCGACAGTCGGTCATTTTGGGGTTTGAACATGAAGCATATTGATGATTCAACGATAGTTCGAGGCGTTGCCGGTCGGACTATTCTCGCGCTCGCAGGGTTGCTCGGTATGGCGAGTGCGGCCCAAGCGAGCACCATCTACACATATACCTATGATGGTCCAACCGCCGTTGGTGGGAATGTCAGCGAAGTAGCCCAGTTCTCGCTCTCCGCCCCATTGGGTGCAAACGCAAGCGTGAAATGGGACACAGCCCCGACAAGCACGTTTCCGAGCGCATGGCTGGGCGGCACAATCAAGCTTGTCGGTGCAGGCGCGCCCCCAAACTATTCCGTGAACGTCACAAACTTCGCCGCCGACACCAATTCCTCCGGGCAGATCAAGAATTGGTACATATGGGGGCAAGCTTATTTACCCCACAATATCTATGAACAGGCCTATTCGATCAATTCGGCGGCACCTGGGCAGCCACTCGGGGTTTTGACCGCAATCGCGATGGATCAGGCCGTAACGCTTTTAGGCCCCCCGTACACCTATCAGTATTCGTTCATGATCAATCCGTCGGGGAGTGTCGCCAGCGATTGGCACGAGACTGTATCCAGCGTTCCGCTACCTGGCGCGATGCCGATGTTCGGGTCCGCCCTTCTCGTGATTGGATTGATGAGCAGGCGGAAACGCAGCGCCTACCAAACGACCGATTCACAGTTCATTCACGAATCGCGCTCTTAATAAGTAATACCAATACCCGGAAAGGGAGGGGTATTCACCATGGCCGACATCTACGATCGCGAAAAACGCCTCGCACTCCTGTTGATCGACGAGCGAAGCAAACAAGCACTCCTGCAATTCAGGGAAGTTCTCACCCGGGAGCTTCCGGGCATCATACAAGGCTTCTACGCGCATCTACGCAGTGAGCCGGACCTGATGAAGCTCTTTCGCAGCGAATCTATCCTTGCCCATGCTGCAGAGCGCCAGACCCAACACTGGCTCAACCTCTTCAATGGCAGCTTCGACGTCAGTTATTTCGAGTCTGCGCGACGCATCGGCCAGATCCACAGCAAGATCGGTCTGGAGCCTCGCTACTACATCGGTGGATATGCCTTTACTGTCAGCAGGCTCTAC
>CAIXXC010000120.1 GCA_903923205.1 uncultured Rhodospirillales bacterium
GTAGAGCCTGCTGACAGTAAAGGCATATCCACCGATGTAGTAGCGAGGCTCCAGACCGATCTTGCTGTGGATCTGGCCGATGCGTCGCGCAGACTCGAAATAACTGACGTCGAAGCTGCCATTGAAGAGGTTGAGCCAGTGCTCAGTCTGGCGCTGTGCCGCATGGGCAAGGATAGATTCGCTGCGGAACATCTTGATCAAATCAGGCTCAGTCCGCAGATGCGCGTAAAAGCCCTGGATGATGCCCGGAAGTTCCCGTGTCAGAACATCCTTGAACTGCAGCAGTGCTTTTTTTGTTCGCGCGTCCACAAGTAGGAGCGCGAGGCGTTTCTCTCTGTCGTACACGTCAGCCATGTAGGCATCCCCTTGTTAATTTTCGATCCTTAGACCGAGGAACTCAAGGATGATTAGGCGCCCGTAGCAGTGAACGACTCATGAATCGCTCGGTGATTATCTTTTTAATATCGCAACGAGACGGCGATCGGTCGAAGCCATGGAACGACTGCTAAAGAGACGGGACGAATCCTACTAGCGCGACGGTTTGATCCCGACGACGCAGTGGTGGGGTGCGGTCACGAACAGCGTGCCATCGACCCGGCCCGCCTCGGCTGCCTTCAGCCAGATCGCCGCCTCGTCAGGGTCTAGTCGCGACATCATCCGCTCCTCGAAATAGCGACCGATCGAATCGGTAAGCCCGACAAAACCGGCCTGGGCCGGAAAGCACGTCGCGATCTTGAAACCGGCTGCCGCCATCCGCCTATAGAGGCTCTTATCTGCAACCCCCTTGGGGCCGAGCAGCTGTGGTGGAACTTCAATCTTGCGCTGGATCGCCTCGGGCAGGTCGGCGTTCCATATCTGCAGAATATCGATCGCCCGCACGATCACCCCGACCTTGCCACCCGGCTTGACGACACGCCATAGCTCGCGAAGCGCAAGATCGGCGTCGCATTCCTCAAGCACGGTCACGCTATAGGCGTGATCGATACTCTCGTCGGCAAAGGGCAGACGCTCCGCATTGCCTTCTCTAAAGGTGATGCTCTGCCCCAACCCATCCTCCCGCGCCAGGATTGCGGCCTCACGGAGCAGATAGGGGTTGAGATCGATACCAGAAAGCGGGTGGCCTGGGCCCAACCGCCGGGAGAGCAGTCGCAACAGCGCGCCGGAGCCGCAGCCGACGTCGAGAATCGACTCCCCCGCGGCGGGCGCAATCACGTCGAACATGGTATAGAGCATTCCGGCGTAGCTCGGGCTGCGCGCCCGTCCCTCCAGCAAGGCAACGCCGCCAACTTCACGACCACCAAGGCTGATCACGGTGAAATGCTGGGCCAGTTCGGGGATTGCCGCATCCCATTGCGACGGCGCCAGAAACAGCGGCAACAGCACGATTGCGGGACCCCTGCCCTCGATCCGATAGGTGATGCCAGCGCAAGTGCCCTGACGCGCGGGCTGGTCGAGCACGGTCGCTTCACCCGGCAAATCCAGGAATGAAGACACGATGGTCGCCCGATGATCCGTGATCGAATCGGCCCAGAATGGCCGGTCGTAATCGCGTAGCTTCACCCTGGAACTCCCCGGGAGCCGTGCATGAGCACGATCTGCGACCGCGGCCGCCATACCGTGATCGCCAGCCACGATTGTCATCCGAGAGGCCACTTGAGCAAAGGGCTCAGGATGGATCCCCGGAGCCTCGCACAGCAAAAGCCCGGCGATCCGCTCAGGAAAATGGGCAGCGAGGTCGGTGATATCCACGGTCACCTGGGCACCGACATGGGCAGCGCCAAGGCCCAAATGATCCCAAAGCGACAAGAGGCGCTGAGTGAGTGTCGGCTCTATGATCATGGTGTGATTCCCATTTCTTCTGCTGATGCAACGATTCACGCATCATATTGATCGGAACTCAAGAGACGGATGCCTCATCGTCCGCGCCCCCGTAACGTACTGATGACTGCGGCGACAAGTGCCATGGCCGCGCCGATCAGCAAGGCCATGCTTGCGCCCTTTTCGACCGAACTGTGGAAGCAGAGCGCAATCGTCGTCACCCCAAAGGTCTGCCCGCACAGCCTCGCAGTCGATAGCAGGCCGCCAGAAGCCCCGACCCGGGCCGGGGGTGCGGCCCCGATCAGGGCACGATTATTGGGCGGCTGAAAAAATCCGAAGCCGACGCCAGAGGCCAGCATCCCCGCCCCGATTGTCGTCATCGTGGCATCCACCGGCAGCAAACGTATAAAGACAAGACCGCCAGCGAGAATCGTGGCGCCGACCACGGTCAGGATCGCGGGCGACACACGATCGGAGAGCCGGCCAGAGACAGGCGCAAAGATACCCGTCGCCACGGGCCACGGAGTCATGAGGGCGCCGATCTCAATTTGGGAATGTCCCATCACCGCTCCGAAATAGAATGGCAGGCTGACGAAGGCGATCATTTGCGCGGCAAAACACAGAACGCCAGCCGATGTTGAATAGGCGATCGCCGGAATGCGGAGAAGATCGAGGGGAAACATCGGCGAGGCCTCGCCCGCCTGCCAACGGAGTAGCAAGGCAAAGGCCACAATTGCCCCCAGCAATTGGATCGCGGCCCGCAACGGTTCACTCGCAAGCGCCGACAAGCCGGTAAACAGCAGGCCAAAAGCAACAGCGCTCAGCGCCGCGCCGGCAAGATCGAAATGGCCGACGCGCCCGGGAATTCGTGGCAAATTGGCGATACCAAGCGCCAATGTCACAATGCCGATCGGGATGTTTACCGCAAACAGCCATGGCCACGAGGCGACCGAGAGGATCGCCGTCGCCACCACCGGCGCCAGCGCCGTGCTGGTGGCGACCACGAGCGCATTGAGACCAATCGCCCGACCGAGCATCGACCATGGGTAGATGTGTCGAACGAGAGCGGCTGTGAGCCCGACCGCTGCGGCAGCGCCCAGGCCCTGCACCATCCGCGCCAGGATCAGGAGATTGAGCGTCGGAGCCAGCGCGCAGGCCAGTGAGCCCAACGTGAACAGCAGAATGCCGCTGAGGAACACCCGGCGAAATCCCAGACGCTCTCCCAAGGCCGACATCGGCAGCAGAGCAACCACCATGACCAGTTGATAGGCATTCACAACCCACGTGACCGCCGAAGGCGTGACCCCGACATCACGCGCAATCACCGGCAGCGCGATATTGGCGATGCTGCCGTCGAGGGTGGCAAGTGTGATCGTCGTCAGGATAGCCGCGATAGCCCAGTATCGCCGAGGCTTCGGCAAGCCATCAACGGGCGTATCGTCATCGCTGCGCCGCGCCGCTATCGGCGGGATGGGCTGGCCTGCCGGGACCGCCATATCAATACCATCGCCCTTGGTCTGCCGACCGTCCCAGCACAGGACAATCCCTAAAGCCTCGACGATGCCCAGATGAGGCATCGCCACGCCCTGAATCTTTTAACGAAAAATACCCCCACGCGGGAAAAATGTTGAAAACATGATTTTTTATTATGACTAACAAAATCTTAATATCTAAATTAATCGGATCAGTACGTTCTCTTTCGGGATTGGCCGTTGTGCAACGCGTTTCCCCCCTCAACGCTCAACAATCCTGAGACTCTCAAGGCAACAGCGTATGACTCCTGAAAATAGCAACACTGCGCCAGAGACTCACACCGGACCGCGGCCACACCATACGGGCGGCGAGCGGAATAATATCCGCGTGCTCTCTCTCGCGCTCGTTCTCGCATTCGGCATTCTCGCCATTGTCTATGCATTGAACTGGTGGCTCGCGGGTCGCTTCATTCAGACAACCGACGATGCCTATGTCGGGGGTAATGTGACCGCGATTGTCCCCCATGTGTCTGGCTTCGTCTCGGGCATCCCGGTGGCGGACAATCAATTCGTCCGCGCCGGTCAGGTGATTATCCGCATCGATGCGACCGATTTTGAAACCAGCGAGGCCCGCGCTGCGGCGGTGGTACAGGCAAAGACGGCTACGCGATCTGAACTGGATGCGCGGGTCGCAGCCCAGCGTGCCGCGATCGCCGAGGCTGAAGCCGTCCTCGTCGCGAGACGGGCGACCGCCACCTTCGCCGCTGCTGACAAGACACGCTATCTCGCCCTGGCAAGCGGTATCGGTGGCACCCGGCAAGACGCCCAGAAGGCGCTCGCCGCCGCAGACACGGCGCAGGCGGAAGTGGGCGCGGCCGAGGCGGCGGTCACGGCGGCGCGCCAGCAATTGACGGTGCTCGATACCGAGATCGCTGCCGCCGATGCGGAGATCAGACAAGCCAAGGCCGATCTTAAAATGGCCGGCATCACCCGCGGTTACGCAACCATTACCGCCCCGATCGACGGCTACGTTGCCAACCGTTCGGCCCAGCGTGGTGCCTATGTCACCACCGGTACGACCCTTCTTGCCATTGTTCCGGCAACCGGGCTTTGGGTCGATGCCAATTTCGAGGAAGACAAGGTTGCCCTGATGCGGCCCGGCAACCCGGTTGCCTTTACCGTGGATGAAATTTCGGGTCGCACCTTCCACGGCGAGATTGCGAGCCTCGCACCCGCGACGGGCGCGGTCTTCAGCATCATCCCGCCCGAAAACGCCACGGGTAATTTCACCAAGCTTGTCCAACGCATCCCGATCCGCATCCGGATCGCAGAAAATGCCGACCAGTTGGGTGTACTCCGCCCTGGGCTTTCGGCCACGGTCAGCGTGGATACAAGAACCGTCGTGTCGGCGCAGCCATGACGGACCGCGCGGCGCGGACCCGCTCCTGGCAAGGGGTCCTCGCCTTCTCGCTGATGTGCGTGGGCTATTTTACGTCGCTGCTCGACATCCAGATCGTGTCCTCCTCGCTCGCCAATATCGGCGGCGGGCTTTCTGCGGGAAAGGACGATATCGGCTGGGTTCAGACGTCCTACCTGATCGCCGAAATCATCGTCGTGCCCATGTCGGGGTGGCTGACACGGGTGTGCTCGACGCGGTGGCTCTTCGCAGGCTCCGCGCTTGGCTTTACCTTGGCGAGTCTGATGTGTGGCATCGCCTGGAATATCGAAAGCATGGTTGCCTTTCGCGCCCTGCAAGGCCTGCTCGGCGCATCGATGATCCCTACAGTCTATACCTCGGCGTTCTATTATTTCGAGGGACAACGCCGCCTGATTGCGATGGCCGTGATCGGTGTATTGGCCTCGCTCGCGCCGGCCTTGGGCCCGGTTATCGGCGGCTGGATCACGGATACGCTGGACTGGCGCTGGCTCTTTTATATCAATCTGGTCCCCGGCTTCCTGGTCGCCGCAGGTGTAGCCTGGCTGGTCGATCTTGACGATCCCGATCCCGGTGAACTCGCCAAGGGGGATTACCTCGGAATTGTGCTGCTTGCACTTTCCCTGGGTACCTTGGAATACGTTCTTGAGGATGGCGCTCGCTGGAATTGGTTCAATGACGCGACGATCCGCGAATGTGCGATTATTACCCTCATCAGTTCGCTGCTCTTCATCCTGCGCAGCCTTACCTACGCCCACCCGGTGGTCGATCTACGGGCTCTCGGCAACCGTAATTTCGCAATCGGTTGTATCGTTTCTCTGGTCACCGGGGTTGGCGTATTTTCGACGATCTACCTGACACCCCTGTTCCTGGAATATGTCCGCGGAATGCCCGCCTGGCAGACCGGCGTCGCGATGATTTCAACCGGTGTCGCCTCGCTCGCGGGGGTCCCGTTCTATATCGCTTTGGTCAGGCGGGTCGATCTGCGCTGGCTCCTCGTCGCCGGGCTTGCGGGCTTCGGCTTAGCGACCTGGCTTTTCAGCTTCATAACCCATGACTGGGGTGGGGCACAGTTGCTGCTCCCGCAGGTTTTTCGCGGTTTCCCGCAGATCTTCGCAGTTGCGCCCTGCGTTACCCTTGGGCTCGGCAGCCTGGCGCCGGAACGCCTCAAATACGCTAGTGGCCTGTTCAACATGATGCGCAATCTTGGCGGCGCGATCGGGATCGCCGCCTCGAGCGCGATTCTCAACGACCAGACGAACCATCATTTCCTGTACATCGCGTCGCGCCTGACTACCGCCAACGGCCCGTTGCGGGATACGATCAATGCCATGAGCCAGCGCCTGGAACCCGGCTTTGGCTCAGCGCAGGCAGGTCACGCGGCTGCAATCCACGAGATCTTCAACATCGCCTATCGCGAAGCCTACACCATGGCCTTCGCCGATGCCTTCCGCACGATCATGATCGTGTTCCTGCTGACGACGCCGTTGATCCTGTTCATGACCAAGGTCAGAAGCTAGCAGGGTCGCCGGTCGGTCTCACCCGGAAGGTGTGATCCCGGCTGTCTGCTTCCAGGCATCCATCAGGGCTTCGGGCTTTCGCTGAATTCGGCCTCGACGAGTTGGCGGGCGAGTGCCAGTGTCCCCGCGTCGGCAAGTTCAGGGCGTCCGGTACCGAAGGGTGGTTGCGGGGCGTATTCCATCATGAGTTCGATAAGCTTGCCGGTCTGATCGCCAGCCCAATGCGCCGCAACGGCGATACCGAAATCAATTCCAGAGGTGATCCCGCCGCCGGTCATGCGATTGCGATCAATGCACACGCGATCATCGGATCGGGTGGCGCCGAATTGCGCCAGATGATCCCCGGCGCTCCAGTAAGTCGCAGCGCGATAACCCTCAAGTAGGCCGGCCGCGCCAAGGATGAGCGAACCGGTACAAACACTGGTGACCCATTTGGCCCGCGACCCGCGATCGCGCAGGAACGCGGTCACCGCCTTATCGCCGATCATGCCCAAGGTCGGCTTTCCAGCACCGCCGATAAACAAAACATCCGGATCGCTCCAGGCGGAGCTGAGATCATGGGTCGCCATGATGGATAATCCGCAATCGGTCTTCACCGGGCCGACCTTCTTGCCGACGAACTGAACCTCCATCCCCGGCATGAACGACCAGGCCTGGATCGGGCCGACCATGTCCAACAGGGTCATCCCTTCGTAAATGAAAGCGAGAACGCGCATCTTGAATCTCCTGCTCGGACTGTCGGTGATGATTTTTGGATCGTATCGTACTAAATTAAGGAGTCAATTATTTTTGTACGGACCAGTCCTGAAATGATCCCTCGCCGCCGTGGCCGCCCGCGCGCCTTCAGTCCTGACGTCGCGCTCGACGAGATGGTCGATATGTTCTGGACCAAAGGCTACGCGGCGACATCGCTCGACGATATCGCCGCGACGACGGGACTGAGGCGGTCGAGCCTCTACGCCGCTTTTGGCAACAAGCAGGCGATGTATCTAGCCGTGACGGAACGCTTTGCCCGCTCGATTCGGGCCGAGCTTGCCGAAATCCCGCGCGACAGAGGCAGTCTGCGAGACCGGCTGCTGCATTTCTTCGAACGCGTGATCGCAATCTACACGTCGGGCGACACACCCCGCGGTTGCCTCGTCTTCGGCACGGCGCCGTCGGAGGCTGTCTGTGATCCCGTCATCGCAGCCCGACTCGGTTCAATGCTGACCGAACTCGACGCAGCGATGGCAGCCTTATTCGCTACCGCGATGGCTGCGGGCGAGCTTCGACCCGGCACCGACGCGGCAGCAGCGGGCCGTCTTTGTGCCGCGATTCAGCACAGCCTGTCTCTACGCGCGCGGTCTGGGGCATCGACCGCGCAGTTGCAGGCGTTCGTCACAGAGGTGCTCGGCTTTCTCCCCTGGACGTCAGGCTTGCCAACCTGACCTCGCTCTAGATTCAAGCGGCGGCGAGCGCCTTGGCCCGTTCTACCTGAGCCATCGGCCACATGAATTCGACCCAGCCGACTCCGGGCTTGCCGTCGATCGTCAGCGACAAAGGCGCCTCGTAAAGGGCCGTCGTCGGCTCCGGCGGCAGAAGCTGCACGGCCACGGTCTTGGCATCGATGATCGTCTTGCGGCCAATCGCATCGGTTACGGTGCCCTGCAGCCATTGCTGGCGCAGCAGATCGTCGAGTTCGAAATCGCAATCGAAGCCAACGACTTCCGACATAAGGCCATCTTTGAAGACATAGCCGCGCAGGTCGATCCGGCCGCGAACGATCATCTGGAAGACGTGGACCGAGGTATCGGTGCCGGATTGCGATACGAGCCATTTCCAATGCTGCGCGTATTCCCAGTCGCGCGTCCCCCAGCTGTGATCACGATGGCACGTCGTATCAACCGGAATAACGCGGCCATCGATCGTGATCGACCCCTTGGCCGTGCCGCTTTGTTCCATCCGGTTGTCGGCCATGAACGGCCAGCAGCCGCGCGGATCGGAGGCATAGGAATAGGCCGGATGGATTGCCTCGAACGCGAGCTCGATGGAGGCTCGGTCCCCCTTCCAGGAGAAGCTGGCCTTGTCGAGATTGAGATCCTGCTTAAGGGTGAAGTCCGCGACGGTCCAATGATCGAAATTCTGATCGGCAGGGACCTGCACGCCATCGATACGCCCGACGATCGGGCCATTGGGCACACCGGGTCCGAAGATCGCGCAGGCGAAACCGGCGACATTCTGGCGATCGACCCAAGTATACACGAAAGCCCCGATGCCGGCTTCGGGCAGTGACAGGATGTAGGGAATGGACTCCCTCGTGAATGGCGCATCGCGCAGGGCGTGTCTGCCGTCATGTTCCGGCGCAAGCCACAGGTTCGGATTAGCGAGGACACTGCGATCGATCATGGTTCCACTCCCGTCTGGTTCGACTGTGATGAGCGCTCTGATCGTCTCATCATCTTTTTATCGACTTATATTTGATATATTTACGACACTACGGCTGCGGTCAAGATGCGTTTTACCGGCCGCAATCAATCCTGTCGGACTTGGTCGGGAGCACGGCAGGCGGCTGTCTCGACGAGGCCGATGGCCCAGCAGGTCGGACAACCGCGAAACATCCACAACGCGAGGCCCAGGAGCGGCAGGGCCACCAGCGGCGGCAGTCGCCCGATCGACCCTCCGGCAACGGCGATCGCGGCGATGACGGCGACGATCCCGATCACACCGCGCAACAGGTGACCTGGGATTGTCTTGCTCGCAAATCGGCTCCGTACCGCTTTGTCCATAAGTTCACCTCACACCCATCTCTCTTGACCGGCCGGTAAATCTTGCGCCGAAGCGATGAACTCAGCAAGCGGGGCTTGTGGCGATCCACAGGGGGAGGCACATTGTCAAGAATGAGCCAGACAGCCGACCTTCAGCACCCCGTATTGGCGCTGACGGCAGTGAGGCACCATGTCATCAGGGGCCAGATATGCCTCGAATTCTGACCGCTCACCCCGGGCCGGCCTTCGCCATAGCCTCCGCGCTGTTGTTCGGCGCCAGCACGCCACTCGCCAAACTGCTGCTGGGCGGCGGTGTCAATCCGCTCGTGCTCGCGGGCCTGCTCTATCTCGGCTCCGGAATCGGCCTTGGCGTGCTGCAGCGGATCACGCGCGATGATAACCGCCCGGTCGAGGCACCATTGCGCAGGCGGGATCTGCCGTGGCTCGCCGCGATCATCGCCTGTGGCGGGGTTGTTGGCCCCGCCCTGCTGATGCTGGGATTGACAACGACCTCCGGGTCCTCGGCCTCGCTGCTGCTCAATCTCGAAAGCCTGGCGACGATGGTGATTGCCTGGGTCGTGTTCCACGAAAATGTCGACACGCGGTTGCTGGTGGGTGCTGCGGCGATCCTCGCTGGCGGTCTGACCCTGTCATGGCATGCCGTCCCGACCGGCCTTGGCGTCGGTT
Source organism: uncultured Rhodospirillales bacterium (assembly GCA_903923205.1). GTDB lineage: Bacteria > Pseudomonadota > Alphaproteobacteria > ATCC43930 > CGMCC-115725 > CAIXXC01. Next base: position 9,677 of record CAIXXC010000120.1, read on the forward strand.
CCCTGGCGATCATCGGCGCCTGCCTTGCCTGGGGGATCGACAACAACCTGACCCGGAAACTCAGCGCTACCGATCCGGTGCAGATCGCCTTGATAAAGGGCATGTGCGCGGGTGTGACGAACCTGAGCTTAGGCCTCGCGAGTGGGGCGGCGCTTCCTGGCCTCGCACAGGCCAGTGCCGCCGCCGCCGTCGGCTTCCTTGGCTATGGGGTCAGCCTGGTGCTCTTCGTTCTCGCGCTGCGCAACCTCGGGGCGGCGCGCACCGGCGCCTATTTTGCTACCGCGCCCTTTGTCGGCGCCGTCCTGGCGATCCTGCTGCTCGGTGAGCACGTCACCGCACAGTTGGTCATCGCAGGGCTGCTGATGGCCATCGGCCTATACCTTCACCTCAGCGAAGCACATGAACATGGCCATCGCCACGTGCCGCTTCGCCATGAGCACCAGCATCGCCATGATCTTCATCATGACCACGCGCATGATCCGAAGGCGCCACCGGGGGAACCACACAGCCATTGGCACGAGCATGAGCCGATTGCCCATAGCCATCCCCATTACCCCGATCTCCATCATCGCCACCCCCACGCCCATGGCTGATGGGTAGCGGAGCAGACGCGCCCCTTCAGCGCAGCGGGGTGACGGGTTCGGCGACGACGATCTCTCCATCTTCCTTGGTGAAGCCGGCAACGGCCCCCGTTGGCAGCAGGTCAAGAACCTGCTCCGAGGGACGACAGAGCCGCGTGCCAAGGGGGCTCACGACGATCGGTCGGTTGATCAGGATCGGATGCGCCAGCATCGCATCGATCAGCGCGTCGTCGCTTAAACCGGGATCGCCGAGGCCGAGTTCGGCATAGGGCGTTCCCTTCTCGCGCAGGATGTCGCGCGGCGACCCGCCCATCGTGGCGATCAGGGCGACCAGTGTCTCGCGCGATGGCGGGGTCTTGAGGTACTCCACGACGACCGGCTCCTCTCCACTCTGACGGATCATGGCCAGCGTGTTGCGGGACGTGCCGCATGCGGGATTGTGATAGATCGTGATCGTCATCGAATTCCCTCTGCCTCCTGTCCCACCCGCTCGACGCGAGCGCCGCGTTCATACCAGTCCTTGCTGCGATTGACGATCCAGACAACCGTCAGCATCACCGGCACCTCGACGAGTACGCCGACGACTGTCGCCAGCGCCGCGCCTGATTGAAACCCGAACAGACTGATTGCCGCCGCGACCGCGAGTTCGAAGAAGTTGCTGGCGCCAATCAGCGCCGACGGCCCGGCCACACAATGCTGTTCGCCGGCCCAGCGATTGAGGAGATAGGCGAGCCCGGCGTTGAGGTAGACCTGCACCAGGATCGGCACGGCCAGCAGGGCGATCACCATGGGCTGCGCGATGATCTGTTTCCCCTGAAACCCGAACAGAAGGATCAGCGTTGCCAGAAGCGCGACCAGTGACAGCGGCTGAATTCGTGCCAGCATCGCCGCCAGCGCCGGTCCCCCGCCTTGGCTGAGCAGCCGGTGCCGCAGGAATTGCGCCAGGATCACCGGTACGACGATGTAGAGGATTACCGACAGCGTAAGGGTCGCCCAGGGCACCGTGATCGCCGATAGGCCCAACAGCAACCCGACAATGGGGGCAAAGGCGACAACCATGATCGCGTCATTGAGCGCGACCTGCGACAGCGTGAAATGCGGCTCGCCCCGGGTCAGGTTCGACCAGACGAATACCATGGCCGTGCAGGGTGCGGCAGCGAGGATGATCAGCCCCGCGATGTAGGAATCGATCTGCACCGCCGGCAGCCAGGGCCGGAACAGGTAGCCGATGAAGAACCATGCCAGTATTGCCATCGAGAAGGGCTTGATCGCCCAGTTGACGATCAAGGTCACGCCGATGCCCCGCCAATGCGCGGTCACCGATTTCAGCGCTGAGAAATCGATCCGGATCAGCATCGGGATGATCATCAGCCAGATCAACAAGGCGACCGGCAGGTTGACCCGGGCAACCTCGATAGCCCCGATGGCTTGAAAGACGTCCGGTATAACCTGCCCGAGCGCCACGCCGGCGACAATGCAGAGACCAACCCAGAGGGTCAGGAAACGTTCGAATATCGACATGATTTCAACTCGATAGAACAGGGGGACCTGCCACGCATGACGATGTTTGCGTGGGGCCAGAGGTGTCGCAGGCGGTCAGTTCGGCGATCAGCGAACCGCAGATTTCGTCGCGGCCCGCACAACAATCCTGCACCAGAAATTTGATCACCGCGCGCAGGGTATCGAGTGACGCCCGGTAGATGATCGAACGGCTCTGGCGTTCGGATCGGACCAGCCCGGCATGAGCCATAATTCCAAGATGGGTCGATAAGGTGTTGTGGCGCAGACCAAGCTCCGCCGCGATCACGCCTGCGGCGAGGCCGAGCGGTTCGTGTCGGACAAGGACCCGAAATACCTCGAGACGGGTCGGCTGCGCGAGTGCAGCAAAGGCTGCGATAACAGATTTAGTTTCCATATGTCGAGAATAGCCGACATATGATGATGGGGCAACCGTCGCCCGATCCATCAGGCTCTACCTCACTTGACTAGCCGCGCTTCAGCAGCGCCAGCGCCTCGGCGAAATGTTGGGGTTCAACGGCGAAGGGCGCAAATTCCTTGCCCGGGTCGCGATCGATCGATTGCCGGATCGCGAACATCGCAGCGCGCTGACACAACGCGTGGAGATCGGCGCCGGTCAGGCCCTCGGTCGCCACGGCGAGCGCCGGCAGCGATACCGCCGGGTCGAGACTGCGACCACGACAATGGAGTTCGAGAATACGGGTCCGCGTCTGAAGATCGGGGAGCGGCAGATCAATGACCAGATCGAAACGGCCCGGCCGCAGCAACGCCGTGTCGATCAGATCGGGCCGGTTCGTCGCGGCCAGCACCACAACACCGCGCAATTCCTCCATGCTGTCCATCTCTAGCAGGAACTGTCCGACCATGCGCTCATTGACATTGCCCCCGCCCTCGCCCTTGCCGCGCATCGGCACTATGGTATCGATCTCGTCGAAAAACACGAGGCAGGGTGAAGCTTGGCGGGCTTTCTTGAAGATTTCGCGGATGCCGCGCTCGGATTCACCGATCCATTTCGAGAGCAGCTCCGGTCCCTTGACCGAGATGAAATTGACTCCGCATTGCGCCGCCATCGCCTTGGCGATCAAGGTCTTGCCAGTGCCCGGGGGACCCGTCAGCAGGATGCCCTTGGGCGGCGCGGTGCGGGCATAGGCGAAGCGCTGGTCGTATTTCAACGGCCATTCGATGACCTCGCGCAGCACCTGCTTGACGTCGTCGAGCCCGCCGACATCGTCCCAGTCGACATCGGCGACCTCGGTCGTCACCTGGCGGGTTGTCGAAAGCTCGATCTCGTTGCGTGCGAATTCGAAATGGCGCATCGCCACGGTCACCTGCGGCAGCATCGATTGCAGCGAAATCGCATCGCGCGGGCCCAGTTCCTGAACGACATCACGGGCGCACAGCATCGCCGCCTCGCGACACAAGGCGGCAAGATCGGCGCCCAGGAAGCCGTGGGTAATACCTGCCACCCGGTCAAGATCGACATCGGCGGCAAGCGGCATGCCACGGGTATGGATGCGAAGAATTTCAAGCCTGCCGGTCTTATCCGGCGGGCCGATGCTGATCTCGCGGTCGAGGCGTCCCGGTCGGCGCAGGGCCGGGTCGATATTGTTGGGCAGGTTGGTTGCCGCGATGACGATGATCTGACCGCGTCCGCGCAGACCATCCATCAGCCCGAGCAACTGCGCGACAACACGTTTCTCGACATCGCCCAGCACGACATCACGGTTGGGTGCCAGCGCATCGACCTCATCAAGGAAGATGATGGTGGCCGGATATTCCTCGGCGTCCTTGAAAATCCTGCGCAGGTAGGCCTCGGATTCGCCGTAACCCTGCTGGATGACTTCCGGGCCGTTGACACTGATGAAGTGACACCCGCTCTCATGGGCGACAGCGCGCGCGATCAGGGTCTTGCCGCAGCCGGGCGGTCCATAGAGCAACACCCCCTTGGGCGGATCGATCCCCAGGCGGGCAAACAATTCCGGGTGACGCAGCGGCAATTCGATCATCTCGCGGACCCGCGCGATCTGGCCCCCCAGTCCGCCGATATCGTCATAAGAGACCGCCGCACGGCGACCTTCCACCGGGGCCGCCGCTACTCTGATTTCGGTCGCCCCGTCTATCCGGGCAGCATCGACGGGCCTGATATCGAGTACCCGGAGTTCCGTCATCCGACCGTCAACAGCCAGGTTAAGGCTATCGCCAAGGCTGATCAATCGATCGAACAAAGCCGCGCGATCAACGACGTTCTGGACCAGCCTCGCGCTCGGCACCGCCGCCCGCAAGCCCTTGCGTCGCAGCCAGTTCAGCCATCCGGGCCTGCGCTCACCGTCGACACCGGCGACCGGGTCGATCCGTTGCAAGAGGATACTTTCGGCAGCAGCACCCTGCGCTTGCTGCAGGTCCCGGTGGGTCGATGCTCCCATGCTCACTGTCATCTCACTGGACTTTCAGGCCGTCTCATTCCGTCGCGACAATCCATCCGAGGCTTAAATGGCTCGGATGATCAGATACTCCCAACCTCTTTCGTGGGTAAACTAATTTGACTTGCCCGCGTGATCTGCGGAGAAGACCCGGCGGCATTGCGTTTGATCGACTGTTGGTTTATGAAAATACTCCGTGCCCTCGATGGCACCGCATGAGTAGCCATGCTTCGGGTGCGGACAAAATCCGACAGGCTCTTTCGAGCAAAATAAGACCATAAAAACAGGTTTCGAAGGTTTCCGATGTTCCAGACCGCAGCCGATCCCCGCCAGACCCCGACACCCGAATTCATCGCCGAGATCCGGCGCCGCTTTCCGGTCGAGCGGGAGATCGATCGGATTCTGACGCGCAAGATGAAGCGGCGATCCGGTCCGGGCTACAGCCCAATCTCGCTCGACGATCTGATACGCGGCACCACCGATCTCATTTCCCGCCATCTCGACGGCGGGTTCAAGCTCAGCAAGGCGCGCTGGCTTACGGGCGGCGCCTCCAAGATACAAATGGCGTTTGACCTCGAATGGGATGGGCCCAAGGGAGAAGGGCGCAGGATCACCCCGATGGTTCTGCGGATGGAGCCGCCGGAATCGGTTGTCGAAACCAGCCGCGCGCGGGAGTTCCAACTGCTCCAAACGCTCCAGGACGTGGTTCCCGTCCCGCCCTGCTTCTGGGTCGATCCGGACGGCGAGAGCCTGCCGCATCCGGCACTGGTCTACGGCTTTGCCGAAGGCGTCACCAAGCCAACCAATCTGGTGTCGACCCAGGTGACCGGGATCGGTCTCAATTACGGGCCGGAATTCCGGCCGCGACTGGGCATCCAATTCCTTGAACAAATCGGCCGCGTCCACAAGGCAGGTACCGCATTCCAGGATAAGTTGACGAATTTCGATGCGGCGCAATCAGGCTCCAACGACGCCGTAATCCGGCAGGTCAATTGGTGGCGACGGGTCTGGGAGGAGGATCGCAAGGAAGACGATCCCTTGATGGAAGTCACCTACAACTGGCTCATCCGCAACGCGCCCAAACTCGATCATGTCTCGATCGTCCATGGCGATTGTCGCGGCGGCAATTTTCTGTTCACGGAACATGACGCCAAGATCACCGCCTGGCTTGATTGGGAACTCGCCTATCTCGGCGACCGCCACCAGGATCTGGCGTGGTCAACGATGAACCCGTTCTGCCACATCGCTGAGGATGGCAAGACGGAACTCGTCAGCGGCTTCTTCCCGCTGAACGAATATCTCGAAACCTACGAGCGTTTATCCGGCCTGCCGGTTGACCGCAAACGGCTCTCCTATTACCGGGTGCTGGCGAGCTATGTCTCGGTGGTGATCTGCATGGGCACGGGCTACCGCGTCGCTCACGGCGGCAAGACCCATCAGGATATCGTCGTCTCCTGGCTGGCCATGATCAGCCATAGTATTCTGGAACAGCTGCGCGCCACGCTTGAGGAGGTTATCTGATGGTCCCGGATTTCGATCTCCAGCTTCAGGCCGTCCTAAAGGCGTTGCGCGACACAGTGGCCCCGGCGCTCGACCCGGCCAATAGGGTCGCGATCGAACAGCTGCACCTCACCATGGCGACCATCGCCATAGTACGGGACCGGCTCCCGCTCGCCCGCCGTTTCGCCCGCCGCCAGCTCGAAGATGGGATGGCGCTTGCCCGCGCTGTCGCCGCAGCCGCCCAGGCCGACGCGGTGATCGACCTCGCCCCGCTCGAAACCGCGCTTACGGAAGCCCATGCGCGGCTTATCGACGTTGCTGCGGATTCCCAAGCGTTCGAGGCCGCGAACGCGGCGCTGACCGTTGCGACGGTCGCTGTCATCAATGCGGCCCAGAATGGCCCGGCGATGGCAGCCATCGATGCTGCCGTACTACGATACTCGGCCCCCGCAATCGAGCGCTCGCGGGCATGGTTCCTTTCCGCCGGCTTCGAGCCTGACCCGACGGCGATCCGCCCCTTGGCAGCGTTGCTTTAGCAAGGCGCTGAGCCGATCACCCTAGCGTGAATTGGCCTGCCTGAGCACGGTCTTCAGGATCTTGCCCGTCGGGTTGCGCGGCAACGCTTCAAGCAGCCGCAGTTCCAACGGCAGCTTGTAGCGCGCCAGACTCTTCTGGCCGAAATCGCGCAATTCTTCGAGCGTGAGGCCGGCACCCGGTTTGAGCGCGACGACGGCTACCACGCGCTCGCCCCATTTCTCGTCCGGTGCCCCGATCACGGCAATCTCGGCAATGGCCGGGTGACCGGACAGCACGCTCTCAAGCTCAGCCGGATAGATATTCTCGCCGCCGCTGATCACCATGTCTTTCAGGCGGTCGCACAGGAACAAATAGCCCTCATCATCCATGTAGCCGACATCCCCGGTATGGAACCAGCCCTCGGAATCGAACACGGCGGCATTGGCGTCTGGACGATTCCAGTAGCCCTTCATCACATTCGGGCCGCGCACGCAGACCTCGCCCCGGGCACCCGGCGTCGTCAGGCGGTTACCCTGGGGATCCTTGATGGCGAATTCCGTCAGCAACGGCCCCGTGCCACACGAGCCCAGTTTTGCCGCAGCCTTATCCGGTCTCAAGAAGGTGTTGATGGCGACCGTCTCCGTCATGCCGTACCCCTGGTGAACCGGGATGCCGCGATCACCATAGAGCTTCAGCAGCGGCTCAGGCACTGGCGCCCCGCCGACAGCGATCGATCGCAGGCTCGACAGATCGGCGGCGGCGAAATCCGGGTGCTGGCTCATGAACAGGAGCATTGCCGGAACCGCAAAGCCGACGGTGACGTTATAGCGCGCGATCGCCTGCATCATGTCGACGGGATCGAACGCGCGATGCAGCACGACATGGCCACCGGCCTGCATCACCGGCAAAGTCACCACGCAAAGGCCGCCGACATGGAACAATGGCGCCACATTGAGCGCGATATCGCTCGACGCCAAATCCATGCTCATCATGATGTCGGAACCGGCGGACCAGAAATTACCATGCGTGAGCATGGCAC
>CAIXXC010000121.1 GCA_903923205.1 uncultured Rhodospirillales bacterium
CAGTTCCGGAAAGCCGCTGGTCAGTACGAAGCGGGTTCCCGGCCACCGAGCCCTGACACGATGTGCCAGTTCGAGCCCGCCCATGCCACCCGGCATCACGACATCCGAAAAGACGAGATCGACGGCATTTGCCTCAAGGATGGCGAGCGCCTCGCCACCATTGCTGGCTGCAAGAACGCGATAACCGAGGCTGCCCAGTTGGCGGACCAGAATGCGGCGGAGAGCCTTGTCATCCTCGACCGCGAGCACCGTCTCGCCACGAGTACCGACAGGGTCACGCACCTCGTCCAACATCGACGGCGCACCGGCTTCCGGCTTGCTCGGCAGATGTATCGTTAAACGCGTGCCAACCCCGACCTCGCTGGAGACGCTGATATACCCGTCAGACTGCTTGATGAAGCCATAGACCATGCTCAGCCCCAGGCCGGAGCCCCGATCACGATCCTTCGTGGTGAAGAACGGCTCAAAAACGTGGACGATGCTATCGGGCTGGATGCCGCCCCCTGTGTCGCCCACCTCGATGACGGCATAATCGCCAGGCGGGATTTCCGTGCCCGTCAGTGCGCCAGATTCATCAATATGTCTCAAACGGCTTGATATCGTTATCCGGCCGCCATCTGGCATGGCATCGCGGGCGTTGGTTATCAGATTGGTCAGCGCGGCGGAAAACTGGGTCGGGTCCACCAGGACCGTGCGGCCGGCCGTCTCAAGGGATGTCACGATATCAATGGCGGCGCCAAGCAGGCGTTGCACCAGCTTGATCGTGTCGTCAATCAGACCATCGAGTTCGATATTTCTGGGTTGAAGCGGCTGACGTCGTGCAAAGGCGAGCAGACTGCGCGTCAATTCAGCACCGCGTTCGGCCGCACCAATGGCGTCGAGAAGAAGTTCCGAACTCTCGCTGACAGGGCCGCGCGTCTCTGCCAGCATTTCCAGATTGCCCAGGATAATCCCGAGCAGGTTGTGGAAATCATGAGCCAAGCCCCCGGTCAGATTGCCAACCGCCTCCATCTTCTGCGCCTGCCTCAGCTGGGCCTCGATCCGGTTGCGATCGGACATATCACGAACCATCTTGGAGGCGCCGATCACCTGCCTCTCGGAATCGTATAGTGGCGAAATCGTCAACATTACCGGCAGAAGACGGCCATCGTTTGACACCCGAATTGTTTCGAACTGTTCGATACGTTCACCACGCCGTAGCCGTTCCAGGATCAATCGCTCCTCCGCCATATTTTCCGGGGGGACAATCATCGTAATTTCACGGCCTACCGCCGCTAAGGCCGGGTAGCCGAACATGCGCTCCGCCGCCGGGTTCCAGGTCGAGATGATGCCTTCGAGCGACATGCTGATGATCGCATCCGTCGATGATTCATCGATCGCGGCGAGCAGCGCCTGGGTCTGGAATTGTTGCTTCCGATCCGTGATATCCTCGGCAATCCACCACATATACTGGCCACCGTCGCTGCCGGCGACGACAGAGCCATGGGCATCTACGGTGATCCTTTTGCCACTTTTCTGGATTAGCTGCTTCTCGACAGGGCCGCACTGCTTCGTCATTCGCAGTTCTCTGATCACCTCCACATCGCTTTGGCGATATTCCGATGGCGTGATGTCCTGATACCGCATCTTCAGAAGTTCTTGCCTTGAATAGCCACAGATATCGGCGAACGCCTGATTGAGATCGGCGAATTCACCGCTAAAGCGAATAAGGACAAATCCGACCCGCGACATTTCATAGAGGCCCCTGAGGCGTTCCTCAATCGCGCGCAATTCGTTTTCGATCCGTTTTTGCTTGGTAAGATCAAGCGTAACCCCGACCAGGAATCGCGGCTCACCGTCTGCGCTGTAGATCGGCTTCTTCGTGGTCTGCCCGACCCGCGTCGTCTGTGTTTCGCGGTTCGTGAATTCGTAATCAAATTGGGCCGTCACCCCTTCCGCGAACACTCTGCGGTCTTGTTCCCGGAATTTTGCGACCTCGTCGTCGGAGAAGAGCCTCAACCCGTTGCCGCCTCGGAGTTCAAGGCTGGAGGCGCCCCAACGCTCCTCGCACGCTTCATTTATCAGAACGATCCGGCTTTCCGGGTCCTTGATGAACACAGGAACAGGCAGGGCATCAAGGACCGCCTTGATATCGGCATTGATCGCTCGCTCCTTGAGATCGAGGCTCGACAGATAGCCGTTCCAGAGGATTGAACCATCCGGGAGCAACGCGGGAGATGCCATTGCCTGCACGCGTCGTGTCCGTCCGCCAGGAAGAATCACGCGAAATGCGAGATGCAAGGTCTCCATCGTTGTCGCCGAAACATTGACAGCCGAATGGATCGGGGTTCGATCGGCAGGATGGACATGCTCGAACATCGGAGCAACGTCATGCCGAACATCCTCGGGCGTGACGCCAAAGAATTGCACAATTTCTTCTGACACGAATGGAATGCACTCGCGACCATCCGGAAACCGCTGATAGCAGTAAACGATGCCTGACAATCGCGTCTCGACACCAAGATGATCAACCAGGCCTCGACGTTCCGACAACAACCGCTGAACCCCGATCCAATGGGTATAAAGCCCGCTTTCATTTACAATCGGGTCGATCTCCAACTCGGCCCAGAACGGCGAGCCATCCCTGCGGTAATTCAGCACCGTCTCGCGGATCGATCGACATTCGCGCAAAGAAGCACGAATGCGGGCAAGCGTCGCTCGATCAGTGTCAGGTCCTTGCAAAATACGACAGGTCTTGCCGATAATTTCATCGGCGCTGTAGCCCGTCATCGCCTCAAACACCGGATTGACGTAAAGCACGATGGGACCCGGCAGGTCGACGGGTTCAGCCGCACAGACCACGAAGGCTTCGGCCATATTGAAAATGGTGTTGCCGAGGAGCTTGGCTATAGATTCATCCATTGTGCTGTGCACTTTCCGGAAGATCCTTCAGTAATTCTGAATACTCATCCGATTGC
>CAIXXC010000122.1 GCA_903923205.1 uncultured Rhodospirillales bacterium
CTCGCGCGTGGCGACCGATGCATCGGCGCTTTACGCTAAAAACCTGCTGAATTTCCTCACGCTGTTGGTCGACAAAGACACGAAAGATCTGAAAATCGATACCAGTGACGAGATCGTGAAGGGCACGCTCGTGACCCAGGATGGCGCAATCGTCCATCCCGCCCTCGCACCCGCAGCCTGATTGGGGAAGATAGAGAGACAGACATGGATCAGACCCTTAGCGATCGGGCGTCGCAACTCGGCGCGGACGCCCAGCACCTCTCCCAGAATCTGGGTATTCTGGCGGAACAACTCAAAATCCAGGCGCATGCCGCAGGAGCCGGAGCGGGCATCAGCCCGTTCGTCTTCTTCCTTACGGTTTTCGTGCTTGCCTGCTTTGTCGGCTATTACGTGGTCTGGCGGGTTACGCCGGCCCTCCACTCGCCGCTCATGAGCGTCACCAATGCGATTTCATCGGTGATCATCGTCGGTGCACTGATTGCCTCGGGACCGTCAGGGCTCACGTTTTCGAAGTTCATGGGCTTCATCGCCGTGATCCTCGCCTCGGTGAACATCTTTGGCGGCTTCCTCGTGACGCAGCGCATGCTCGCCATGTTCAAGAAAAAGCAGAAGTAAGGGGCGCCAGACAATGACCGAAAATTTTGCGGCCCTGCTTTATCTGGTCGCCTCCGTTTGCTTCATCATGGCGCTCCGGGGGCTGTCGCACCCTGAGACCTCGCAATCCGGCAACCGCTACGGCATGGTCGGCATGACCATTGCCATCGTCACAACCCTCCTGACCCCTCATGTCCAGTCGTACTGGATGATCATCCTCGGCCTCGCCATCGGTGGGACCATCGGCTATTTTGTGGCCAAGAAGATCGAGATGACGGCGCTGCCGCAGCTCGTTGCCTTCTTCCACAGCCTCGTCGGTCTGGCCGCCGTGTGCGTTGCGACCGCCGCGTTCACGGCACCCGGCAATTACGGGATCCTGGACCTGGACGGCCGCATCGAAATGGGCAGCCTCGTCGAAATGGGCCTCGGCACGGCGATCGGCGCGATCACCTTCACCGGCTCGATCATCGCGTTCGCCAAGCTCCAGGCGCTTATCAGCGGCAAGCCGCTGATGTTCCCGATGCAGCATTATCTGAACCTCGGGCTCGGCATCGCGATCCTCGGGCTTGTGCTGATCTTGATGTGGACGCAGTCGACCACGGTGTTCACGCTGCTGGTACTGTTGTCGCTGGCACTCGGCTTCCTGCTGATCCTGCCGATCGGTGGTGCTGACATGCCGGTCGTCATCTCGATGCTGAACAGCTACTCGGGTTGGGCGGCTTGCGGCATCGGCTTCACGCTCAGCAATCCGCTGCTGATCGTCGCCGGCGCGCTCGTGGGCTCGTCGGGTGCGATCCTCAGCTACATCATGTGTAAGGGCATGAATCGTTCGATCTTCAACGTCATCCTCGGCGGTTTCGGAACCGATGCCGGGGCCGGCGCTGCGGCGGGCGGTGCCAAGGGGGATCAGGTCGTCAAGTCGGGTTCGGCAGACGATGCCGCCTTCATCATGAAGAACGCGGCAAGTGTCATCATCGTCCCCGGCTACGGCATGGCGGTGGCACAGGCGCAGCATACCTTGCGTGAGATGGCCGATCTGCTGAAGAAGGAAGGCGTTAGCGTCCGCTACGCGATCCATCCGGTCGCCGGTCGCATGCCTGGCCACATGAACGTGCTCCTGGCCGAAGCCAACGTGCCCTACGACGAAGTGCTCGAACTTGAGGAAATCAATCGCGACTTCGCATCAACGGACGTTGCCTTCGTGATCGGCGCCAATGACGTCACTAACCCGGCGGCGCGGACCGACCCCAATTCGCCCATTTTCGGCATGCCGATCCTGGATGTCGAAAAGGCGAAGACGGTGCTGTTCATCAAGCGCTCGATGGCATCCGGTTATGCCGGTGTCGATAACGAACTGTTCTTCCGTCCGAACACGATGATGCTGTTCGGCGATGCCAAGAAGGTTTGCGAGGACATCGTCAAGACCTTCGGCCACTGACCCATCGAACCCGACACCCTGCGCGTCGCAGGGTGTCGGCTCGGTTCTCCGTCATGGGGCAATAAAAAAGCGCCGGTCCATTGGATCGGCGCTCTTTTTATTCCGGCGGATGCCGCAGAAGGCTCAATAGCCCTCGCGGTCCAAGCGCTTGCGGAGAAGCTTGCGATGGCGGCGGACCGCCTCGGCCTGCTCACGAGCGCGGCGCTCCGAGGGCTTTTCATAATTGCGTCGAAGCTTCATTTCGCGGAAGACGCCTTCACGCTGCATCTTCTTCTTCAGCGCGCGCAGCGCTTGATCGACATTGTTGTCACGGACGAGGACTTGCACGGGTTACCCACCGCTCCTTGGCGTATAAAAACGAGCGGCCAACGCGTTAGCGTAGCCAGAGGGAAGAGTACATATCACCGCATTGGCGTGATGAAAAGGGTAGTTTTGGAGAGATTTGGTCGATTTCCGGTGGTTCTGCGCCCCGCTCTCCAGGTTCAGGAACTCGATCCCGAGGGGTATTTCGTCATTTTACAAACTTTGCAACATGTGTGAATCTTGTGTTGTGGCAACTGCCCTCGCGCGGACTAAGGGATCATGGTCAAGAAACTCTATCTCGGTCAGAAGCTTCGTCGCCTGCGTGAACAGAAGGCAGTGACGCAGGCGGCACTGGCTGGTTTGCTTGAGATCTCGACAAGTTACCTCAATCAGATCGAAGGCAACCAGCGACCGGTCACCCTCCATATCCTGTTGCGGCTCTGCACCCTCTTCAATCTCGATCCGGCCAGTTTTGCCGAAGACGAGGAGGCCCGTCTGGTCGCTGACCTGCGGGAGGTGATGAGCGACCCCCTTTTTGGCGGACCACAGCCTGGCACGGTCGAGTTGCGGAATGTCGCGGCGGCCTCCCCGGATATGGTCAAGCGCCTGCTGACGTTGCACCAGGCCTATCACAAGCTGCGCGAGCGCGCCGACGGGAGCGGCGACCCCTCGGACCCGCGCACCGTCTTGGAAGTGCTCCAGCCCGGGGGCAACCTGCCCTACGAAGAGGTTCGCGACTATTTTCACTACTGCAATAATTACGTCGAGGCCCTCGACCTCGCGGCCGAGAGGCTGGTCGAGGATGAGGCGATGACGATCGGCGACATGGCCGGCGACCTTGCCCGTCATCTCGGCGAGCGTCACAAGGTGCGGATCGAAGTCCAGGAGAGTATCGGCGATCAGGGCGCAATGCGCCGCTTCGATCCGGCTAATCGCACGCTTTATATCTCCCCGCAGCTCCAGGGCCCGAGCCGCGCTTTCCAACTCGCCTGCCAGATTGCCCTGCTCGATTTCGGCGGCGTTATTGACCAGCTCGTCGGCGCCGGCAACTTCACGACTACGGATGCCCGGTCAATATGCCGGGTCGGTCTTGCCAATTATTTCGCCGGTGCCGTCGTGATGCCGTATGGCCCGTTCCTGGCGACGGCGAGGGCGACGCGTCACGACATCGAGATTCTGAGCAGTCGCTTTGGCACGAGTTTCGAGCAGTCCAGCCACCGTCTCAGTACGCTGCAACGGCCGGGCGCGCGCGGCATTCCGTTTTATTTCGTCCGTGTCGACATGGCGGGCAACATCACCAAACGCCATAGCGCGACCCGGTTTCAATTTGCACGCTTTGGCGGTGCCTGCCCGCTCTGGAATGTTCATGAGGCCTTCGCCCATCCGGGTAAAATTCTGGTCCAGTTGGCGCGCATGCCCGATGGGATCGATTACCTCTCGATAGCGCGGACCGTTCACAAGCCCGGCGGCGGGTATCTTAGACCCACCCGGCATTTTGCTGTCGGCCTCGGCTGCGAGGCGGCCTATGCCTCGGAATTGGTCTATTCAGCGGGGATTGATACCCGCGATGCCTCTGCCGCCATGAACATCGGCGTCAATTGCCGGATTTGCGAGCGTACCGATTGTCACCAACGCGCGTTCCCGCCAATTACCGGCACGCTCAGCGTCGATGAATCCAAGCGCAGTTTCGTGCCCTACGAATTTACCTTTCCCACACCGCCGGGCCATGCTTAGTTTTTCGGATGGTTGAATTGCGAACTCGGCGTATTCGCGTAATTCGCAAAAACAGATAGTAAAATTTACAATTATTTGCAAATTAGCATCTTTTTGCTGCGGTGCGGGTTGAGCAATCGCAAACGGTGTGTTTGATCAGCGGCATACGCGGCCACAACAGGGTGGGGACACGTGGAGCAGACATTTCTTCAGCTTAAGCGCAATCGGGAGGCTGCCCAGATGGGCGGCGGGCCCAAGCGCATTGCGGCTCAGCACGCCAAGGGCAAGCTCACGGCGCGCGAGCGCCTCGAAGTTCTTCTGGACGAGGGCTCGTTCGAGGAATGGGGCATGTTCGTCGAGCATCGTTGCGCCGATTTCGGCATGGCAGAGCAGAAGATCCCAGGTGACGGTGTTGTTACCGGCTATGGCACGATCAATGGACGCCTCGTCTTCGTATTCAGCCAGGATTTCACCGTGTTCGGTGGCGCACTTTCCGAAGCTCATGCGGAAAAGATCTGCCGGATCATGGATCAGGCGCTCAAGGTCGGCGCACCCGTCATAGGTTTGAATGACTCAGGCGGTGCCCGTATCCAGGAAGGCGTTGCGTCCCTTGGCGGCTATGCCGAGGTATTCCAGCGCAATGTCCTGGCTTCGGGTGTCGTGCCGCAGATCTCTCTGGTCATGGGCCCTTGCGCTGGAGGTGCCGTCTATTCGCCGGCGATGACCGATTTCATCTTCATGGTGAAAGACTCGTCCTACATGTTTGTGACCGGTCCTGACGTCGTCAAGACCGTGACCCACGAGACCGTGACACAGGAAGAGCTTGGCGGCGCCGTGACCCATACGGTCAAGTCGGGCGTTGCCGATCTTGCCTTTGAAGACGATGTCGAGGCGCTTCTTGAGTTGCGCCGTTTCATGGATTTCCTGCCGTCATCCAATCGCGACAAGGCCCCGCAGCGGGAGACAGCCGATCCCATCGATCGCGTCGATCTCTCGCTGGACACGCTGATCCCCGATAATCCGAACAAGCCCTATGATATGGCCGAGTTGATCCACAAGGTGGTGGATGAGGGCGATTTCTTTGAGCTGCAGCCCGGCTACGCCCGCAATATCATCATCGGTTTCGGCCGCATGGA
>CAIXXC010000123.1 GCA_903923205.1 uncultured Rhodospirillales bacterium
CCACAGCCACAACCGCGACAGCCAAGGAGCCAGCGGCAATGAGTTGCCAATTGCGCGCGCGTGAGATCAACCCTCCGTATCGCTCATCCCACTCCCGGCGGGCGTTGAGGTATGGATTTTGTTTTGACATGCATGCGTCCTTTTTGAGTGCTGTTGCCAAATACCGTTTTGGCGCAAGCAGCACAAAAAAAGGAAGCAAACCCCCCAGCCGTTCGCTCTACCCGCTGTCTCTAGCAATTTCTGCTTTGGTTTCCGGGAACACCAACCGGTAGTTTCGTAGGTCTTCTTCGAAGGCATTGCACTGCTTTAGCGCTTGGTGGAGCTCGTGGCGTGGTCGGGTGTAGTCAAAGGCAGCCGTCCAGGCCTGGATACGGGTCATGGCTCGGATGTAGGGCGTTGCGTCGGCATGGTTCGACAGGCTTTTCAGCGGTAACAGGTAATCTTCGCGATAGACCGTCGGTACGATGATGCGTGACCGGCCTGCCGCGCTAAGCACGCAGTTCATAGCAAGTCGCGCCGTTCTTCCGTTACCGTCTTTGAAGGGGTGAACTTCAGAGATGACGAACATGGTCATCAGTGCGCGAGCGAGGGGGTCCTCCAGCGCGCGAATCCGCTCGAAGCCCTCACGAAGAGTGCCCTGCACGAACTCGTGTGACACAAATAGCGTCGACCCTGCCTGGTTGTTTTGGTTTTTCCACTCCCCAGGGTTTTTGTCCAGTCGGGACTGCATGACCAACGCGTTGACGTTTTTTAGCCAGCCCAGGAAGTCGTCAGCAGTGCCGGCCGGCTGGTCGCGCCAGGGGGCTCGCATGGCAGCCTGGAAGGTTCCCAGAATGTCGTGTGAGTCCTCTGTTCGGTTCGCGATGAGCTTGCCTTCAAACACAATTTCCTCGGCCTCGCTTACCAGGAAGGTGGTGCCCTCGATATAGTTTGAGAAGTACGACTCGAAGAACGCGAAGTTCTCGCGTGATACCCCCGCTTCCGCGGTGGAGGCCACCTCCGGCAAAGCCTCCATTCGCAGGCGGCTGAACAGTGTGTCGAAAAGGGCTAGACGGTTTGGATCATAGGGGCGTCCGGCGGCGCGGGCAATCGCTTGTTTGCTGTGCAGCTTTTTGCTCTCGTGGGTCCCCAGCATGGCGCCCATGATGCCATCCAGGCGCTTGAACTCTTTTTCCCGGCCTAATTTTTCCGCCAGCGTGCGGCAGGTATCCCGGAGTTGATTGAATCGGTACTCCCCACGAATTGAAAGAACCTTGTCAAGCTCCGACTCAAGCACTTCCTGAGAAAGAGTTCGCTCACCGACACCGCGGCCAATTGCCAGGTTCTCCAACAACCAGCGAGATTGACTGGCCAGGAAAAAGCCCTTGTAGGGTGTGTCACCCTCAACTGCGCCTGGTCCTGGGATAACCTTGATGGCGAGGCCCGGCAACTCCAGGGTTCGCGGCCGATCACCGCGCGTCACATAAATACGGCCCTCGACAGGCTTTGCGTCATACCCGCTGCGGTAGCTGAGAACTCCGTCAGGCAACAGGTGGCTCACAATACTCGCCCAATGACGGAGTACGACCGATGCAGGGGGGCTGGCCAGGTTGCTGGTATAGATCCCCTGGTACAGCTTCAACAGTAACCCGTCACTGGCTAGCCGAATGACCTTGCGGTCTGCAGCGGGGTCGCCTTTACCCGTGAACAGAAGCTCAGGCTGAGAAACGTCGGATTTTTGCTTGATTGCCATGTCGACTACTTAATATTTGTCTGATATTTGTATTATTGTGACACTTTTTGTCGAAAAAGTGTTTTTTTTGCAAAATAAGGTTTGTCGGATTTTGTGCTGATTCGTCGGGCGCAGAGGGTAGATATGTCTGAAACCTGCAGGATTACAGCCTGTCTTGTCGGATTTATGGCTAATCAAGGAATCTTTCGAACCTGCTGCAGCCAGGCTTACCGCTCGAATTCTGGTTCTTTGGCAGGCTGATTTGCT
Organism: uncultured Rhodospirillales bacterium; assembly: GCA_903923205.1. Taxonomy (GTDB): domain Bacteria; phylum Pseudomonadota; class Alphaproteobacteria; order ATCC43930; family CGMCC-115725; genus CAIXXC01. The sequence continues at coordinate 1,979 of CAIXXC010000123.1, forward strand.
TTCGCCGACAGAAAAATATCGGGTCTCGCTTTTTCCACGTCGGCAGCCGGTGCAGCGCTGGCAATGTAGTCACGAACGGCCTGGGGACCGCCCTCGCCGAGCAGATCCCGCGCATCAGTGCCAACTTGACTTGACTCCGACGGGACAGCCAAAGTGAATCCCGTCAAATTTGCAGCCTCCAAGGCACGCGGGATGGCATTCGATTTGAGTCTTCCCGCCGCATCACGGCCAATGTCGTGATCGGTTGCAATGACGACACTTGGAAACATGTCCGACAGGCCGGTTTCTTTGACCCATTACTTTCGCCCCGGCGCCTACCAGCGCGCGAATGCATATCCAAGTGGAACTATCAATTATTGGCCTTGGCAGACGCTTGATGCACTTCGGCCAAGTCTCGACATCGCTGCCGTCAATACGGGGCGCCAATACAACATGCCACCAGGTCCTTATGGCATCGTGTTTGACGATGTGGAAGGTCTGCACGCCGTGGTTTACGAAGATGGTCGTATGGCGCTGACATCGGGGATCGAAATGCCCATGGCTGCCTACCGTGGGCAAACCAGGGAACACCGCCCGTGCGTGCCGGGCCTGGCGCGCTTGCAACATTTGGGTGACCAATTTCTTGCTATCTGTCGAAGTGTGGCATTTGAAGATGCCATTGCAGATCACCCTTATGTGCAGTTCAGCAGCCAGGCCCGTCTTTTAGACGCGCCCCTTCGTATTGACCTTGAGGGCATGGCGCAGCACTATGGCTTGGCGACCGATTTACTGGATGTCACCAGCAATTACGATGTGGCCAGCTTTTTTGCCACTTGCGAATGGAATGACGCACAGCACAGCTTTCAGCCAGTGCTTTTTTCCGAACAACCGGGTGTGATGTATCGGTTTACGCCGTGTCTGTTTACTGGCGCGGATGCATCAGCGCAATTTCAGCATGTTGGTTGGCAGCCGTTGCACCGCCCAGTGAAGTGGACCCCGGAGTCAGGACAGACTTGATGGCAGTTTAAGTTGCACTCGACTTCTCGCAGCTGGACGGCGCTGCCCCGGTTTTTGCAATTGGTATTGCTGGCTCATTCTCAACCCTGACTTCCTCGAACTCAGTCCC
>CAIXXC010000124.1 GCA_903923205.1 uncultured Rhodospirillales bacterium
AACTTCCACGTGGCGAGTGCTGGCGCACTGGCACCGCTGCTCGCCGCGCTCGCCCGCCTGTCGTGCTGACGCTACCGCTCATCGCGATCACGTAGCCGCTGAGCACGAAAAATATCATCACCCCCAGGTGGCCCAGGCCAAGTACCGTATCGAGCGTTGGGGATATCGAGGAGACAATCTCGTCGTGCAGTTCGCCGCGGAAATGGAATAGCACCACGAGCAGGGACGCCAGCCCCCGCAATCCATCAATTTCGTGTATCCGCTGGCGCAATTTTCGGCCGTCCGTACCGTTCTGATCCAACTGTCGTCCGCAGCGGTTTGGCCGCGAGAGTGTGCGCCGTGGCTCGCAGTGCCGGGCAGTCCGTCCTCGGGCGATACCGCCGGCGGTTTGGTGTGCTCTGAGCCATTATGTACGGCGGTCGGCAATTTTTTGAAGTAGGCCTAGCCTGCTTCGTCGGCGATTCGATTATTCTGGCGTCGGGGCTCCTTTTTTGGCACGGAGCCGGCCTTGGTTCCCGCTGCCCGCCCGGTGGCAGGTTGCAGGAAATGGCCCTCATGGCGTGAATCTACGAGCGTTTATGGTCACCGAAAGCACACCGAAAGTTAGCGTCATCCTGCCTACATACAATATGGCGGGCTACGTCGCGGGAGCCGTCGAGAGCATCCGCGCCCAGACATTTCAGGACTGGGAATTGATCGTCATCGACGACGGCTCGTCGGACGGTACGGGTGACGTCATTGCACCGCTGCTTGCCGATCCGCGCGTTCGGTACCACTACCAGAAGAATGCCGGACTCAGTGCGGCACGGAATGCCGGCCTTGCGCACGCTTCGGGTCAGTACGTGGGGCTCATTGATGCGGATGATCTCTGGTTACCAACGAAGCTTCAGGCGCAGGTGCCGATTCTTGATACGCATCCCAACGTGGGCGTTGTCTACGGACGTCTAAGCCGTATCGACGCTCAGGGGCGGGTGTTTGGCGAACCATCGATCGCCGGACCGAGTGGTCGAATCATCAACGAGCTTTTCAAGTTCAATGTTGTTCCGGTCGGGTCGACACTCTTCAGGCTCGGCATCGTCAATCGGGTCATCGGATTCGATACCCGGCTTAAGATGGCGGAGGACTGGGATTTTTGGCTCAGACTGGCCGTTGAATACGACTTCTGTTGTATCGACGAAGTCGTGTATCTGTACCGGGTCTGGGGTGGCCAGATGTCCAAAAACTGGCGTGGTAGATACGACGCCGCCTTCGATATAATGGAACGCTTCGTTGCGGCGAACCCCGGGGTCATATCGGCGGGCACCTGGCGTGAAGCGATGAGTTCCTCGTTCTTCAACAGGGCGCGAGACCGGGTTTCTGCCCAGCGTGATTTCGGTGGTGGTTTTGGCGACCTGGGCAACGCGCTCCGTCACGGCGGCAGTGTCAAGCGCGCGGTAAAAACTGGTGTCCGTTTCGTTCTTGAAGCCGTGCGGCTGTTGACACCCCCGTCCTACGACCGCCACGGACCAGGATTCTGACACCGCGAGGGTTGGTGCGTCAGAGTTCGCTTTGTCATCACATGGCTATCCCCGTCCCGACGGCGCTCTCCGGGCCGTGTTAGAAGCGGCGGATCGCGAACCGGTATTTGCCGTTAGCCTCTTGAGGGATTCGCGACACCGGGGCAACGTCGACCGCAATGGATTCGCCGAGGTCGCGAACCAGCGCCTTGCGTAGCTCATCGGCCCAAGCCGGCGGGTTTCCGGCCTCGCCAACCGCATAGGCCCGAACTGTTTTTGGCGTTTCCTGGACGATCTGCAGCTGGGCGATACCCGGTATCGCTGTGAGCGTTCTCTCAACGAGAGAGACGCCTGCCACGAGGCTTCCGTCGGCCCGCATCAGGCAATCCGCCTGGCGGCCGATGACTCGGGTAAGTGTTTTCAAACCTCTGCCGCAGAGGCAGCCTGCGGTCGCCCATTCCGACAGGTCGCCTACTTCGTATCGAATCAACGGCATGCCTTTGTTAAGGAGATCGGTCACTAGTACACGACCGATGGTGCCCGGCGCGGCGGGTTGGTAAGCGCTTAAATAACCACGTGGTCGACGGCAATGCTCGGTTGTGATGTCGGGCGCATGGCGACCTTGGTATTCCAGGGCAGCACCGCCTCAAAGTCCTCGACGGTCTTCAGGTGCGGGA
>CAIXXC010000125.1 GCA_903923205.1 uncultured Rhodospirillales bacterium
GGAATCCGCAGGGATGACTATGCCCGGCACTGGAAGCCATCGACACGCAGGGGCAATCGGCGCTCGATCTTCAAGGAACTTGTCGGGGTCTTCGGTCGCCAGCGCGTCGATGCCATCCGCAGGACGGATGTCCTGCGCTGGCGTGACAGCTGGGCCGCTCGCCCAGGCGCCTTCAACCGCACGATCCCGATCCTGTCGGTAATGATGGGGTATGCCGAGCAACTGGGTCTTCGCCCACGCGGCTCCAATCCATGCAAGGGCACACCGCGGTACAAGCGCAGGCTGGTCGAGAGGTTCCTCAGCGCCCGCGAGTTCCATCGCCTGGCCGCAAGCCTCCGCGCGTTCGAGGAGAGCGATCCGATTGCCGTCCACGCAATCCGCCTGCTGATCTACACCGGGGCGCGGCATGGCGAAATTGTCAGCCTTCGCTGGGAATGGGTGCAGCCGCCGCGCTTGATGCTGCCGGACAGCAAAACCGGCGCGAAGATCATTTATCTCAATCGAAAGGCCCAAGCCTTGCTCGACAGAATGCCGACCAAGGCCGAAGTCGGTCTCGTGTTTCCATCAGTAGGGGGCGACAAGCCGATTGGGCTCAGTGTTCCATGGCAGGCGATCCGGCGGCACGCGGCGTTGCCTGATGTTCGTCTGCACGACCTGCGCCACAGCTTCGCGTCGGTTGCCATTGCCGATGGCATCTCGCTGGTCGTGATTGGCAAGCTGCTCGGCCATGCACTGGCAGAGACCACCGAACGCTACGCGCACCTTGCCGACGAAGCGATTGCCGATGCGGCAAAGCGCGTGTCCGGCTCGCTCGCCTCGTGCCTGGGGATCGCGGCATGACCCGGGTCTCGCTGGCCGGCATCATCGCCGATGATCTTGCAACTCTGCGCCGGCTAGATCCCGGCGATCGACCGCGCGGCAGGCCGCGCCGCACCGTCTGGTCTGAACGGCTCCCGGGGTTCGGCGTGCGCCACTATTCGTCCGGGCGGAGCACCTACATCGTTCAGGCACTTATGAGCGGGGTGACCCGGACCATAACCCTGGGCAACGCCAACGTGCTCAGCAAGCATCAGGCCTTGGTCGTCGCCCGGCGAATTTTGCTGCGCGCCCAGGTCGGCGATGACCCTGCGACGAAGCGCAAACAGACCCGCAAGGTCCCGACTTTCGACGATTTCCTAACGCTGTATTGGAAGCAGTCCGCTGCCAGGTGGAAGCCGCGCACGCTCGAAACGCACATTGGCTATCGCCGGAAGCACCTTGCCAATGCTTTCAGCGGAATGTTCATCGACGAGATCGAGCAAGCGCACGTTCTGCGGTGGTTCAACAAGGTGTCGGTCAACAGCGGCCCGGGCGCGGGTAATCGTTGCTTCGAAATCCTGCGCTCGATGTTCAATCATGCTGAACGCTGGGGCCTACGTCCCGAGGGAAGCAACCCTTGCGCTTACATCCGGCCGAATAAGCGCCGGAAGTGCGAGCGATTCCTGTCCAATCAGGAGATTGCCAAATTGGGCGAGGTGCTCAGCAAAAAGACCCGAACCCAGCCGCTCCATAGCGCCATCATCTATCTTCTGCTGCTCACGGGTTGTCGCCTGTCGGAGATTGTCGATCTTACCTGGAGCGAAGTGAAAGGTGGCAGGCTTCTCCTCCATGATAGCAAGACCGGGCCACGCACCGTCTGGCTGGGCGACGAAGCCCGGATGTTGCTCGCCTCGCTCGATCGGCGCGGCGGTGGCGATCC
>CAIXXC010000126.1 GCA_903923205.1 uncultured Rhodospirillales bacterium
GCACCCGCCATTGGGGTCATCCGACCGTCACGTACCTGCGCCTCGATCGTCGGGATCTGCTCGGCAATCGCGGCGCGTCGCCGGAGCGCCTCGATCAAGCCATCGCCAAGATCGGCCCAGAGCGCCGTTTCGGCCTGACGCGCGCGTCGCGCACCATGTTCCCCGGAGTCCAGCATCGCCTGACGATGGCGCTCCACCGCCCCCCAAACCAACGCGATACCGTCACCCTGCAGCGACGAGGCCGGTATTACCTCGGTCGTCCACCAAGGCGTGACCGGGCGCAACAACCTTAGGGCCGAACGATAATCGGCGACAGCGCGCATCGCCGCGTCCTTGAGATCGCCGTCCACCTTGTTGACGACAATCAACTCTGCGATCTCGACAATACCTTTTTTGATGCCCTGCAACTCGTCACCACCCGAGGGCAGCAGTAACAGGCAGAAGACATCGACCATATCGGCGACAGTCGTCTCAGACTGACCAACCCCGACCGTCTCGACGATGATCACGTCATAACCGGCCGCCTCGCACAGCAAGATCGCCTCTCGCGTGCGCCGCGCCACGCCACCTAGCGTGCCTCTGCTGGGCGATGGCCGGATAAAGGCTTCCTGTGCTCGCGACAACTCCGTCATCCGGGTCTTGTCACCGAGGATCGAGCCCCCGGTGCGCCGGGATGAAGGATCGACGGCGAGCACGGCGACACGGTGGCCGAGCGCGATAAGGTGGAGGCCGAAGGCCTCGATGAAGGTCGATTTACCGACCCCCGGCACCCCCGAGATGCCGATCCGAACGGCCTTGCCTGCATGGGGCAGGATCTGTTCGACCAGGTCCTCGGCTTGGAGCCGATGATCCTCCCGGGTTGATTCTGAAAGAGTTATCGCTTGGGCCAAGGCACGACGATTGCCAGCACAAAGATCGGCAGCAAGCGACTTTACTATCCCCTCGGTCATCAGACGGTGCGCCGCCAGATCTCTGTTAATTCGCCTCAGCGCGGCTTTTCTTCAAGCTCGATAAGCGCCCCATTGAAATCCTTGGGATGCAGGAACAGGACGGGAAGCCCGTGGGAGCCAATCTTCGGCTCGCCACCGCCCAGGACCCGGGCCCCGGACGCGACAAGATGATCGCGGGCTGCCAGAATATCGTCAACTTCGTAGCAGATGTGATGGATGCCGCCGCTCGGGTTCTTGGTCACGAAACCGAGGATGGTGGAATCAGCGCCAAGTGGCTCCAGCAACTCGATTTTTGTGTTCGGCAGCAGCACGAAAACCACGGTAACGCCATGATCCGGCAATGCCTGAGGGGCCGTGACCTCGGCGCCAAGAGTGTCGCGGTAGATGGCTGATGCCGCTGCGATATCGGGCACGGCGATGGCGATATGGTTGACACGTCCGAGCATGATGGCCCCCTTATGCCGCCGGGCGGCTCTGCTGAATGATGCCGAGTATTTCCGCCGCCGCCTTTGGAATATTGGTGCCGGGTCCATAAATGGCAGCAACGCCGATTTCCCGCAGCATCGGGTAATCCTGTGGCGGGATGACGCCGCCGCAAACCACCAGAATATTCTCGGCGCCTTCTGCCTTCAGCGCGTTGATCAATTGCGGCACGAGGGTCTTGTGACCGGCAGCCTGACTGGAAATGCCGACGACATGGACGTCGTTCTCGATGGCCTGACGTGCCGCTTCCTCGGGCGTCTGGAATAGCGGCCCGATATCGACGTCAAAGCCGATATCGGCAAAGGCGGTTGCAATCACCTTGGCACCACGATCATGGCCGTCCTGACCGAGCTTGACGACGAGCATACGGGGACGACGGCCTTCCGCTGCCGCGAAGTTGTCAACATCCTTGCGGATCGTATCGAAGCCGGCATCACCATCGTACTGCGCACCGTAAACCCCGCTGATGGTGCGAATCTCGGCCTTGTGGCGGGTGAAGACCTTCTCCAGCGCGTCGGATATTTCGCCGACTGTGGCCCGAGCCCTGGTGGCATCGACCGCGAGGCCCAGCAGATTGCCCTCGCCTGAAGCGGCAGCCGTCGTGAGCGCTGCCAGAGCGGCATCAACCGCCTTCTGGTCGCGTCTGGCCCGCAGTTCGGCAAGCCGGGCAATCTGGCCCTCGCGAACACGGGTGTTATCGACATCAAGAATATCGACCTGGGTTTCCTCTGCCGGGCGATACTTGTTCACGCCAACAATGACATCCTCGCCGCGATCGACCCGCGCCTGGCGTCGGGCCGAGGCCTCCTCGATCCGCAGCTTGGGCATACCCGAATTGACGGCCTTGGTCATGCCGCCGAGCGCGTCAACCTCCCTGATGAGTTCACGCGCAGCCTCAGCGAGGCTTGCCGTCAGGTGTTCGACATAGTAGCTGCCGCCGAGAGGGTCGATGACATGGGGTATGCCCGTCTCTTCCGCGATCACGAGTTGCGTGTTGCGCGCGATCCGCGCCGAGAAGGGTGTCGGTAGCGCAAGCGCCTCGTCAAAGGCGTTGGTATGCAGGGATTGCGTCCCGCCGAGCACCGCCGCCATCGCTTCGATGGTGGTGCGGATGACGTTGTTGTAGGGGTCCTGCTCGGTCAGGCTGACGCCCGAGGTCTGGCAATGGGTCCGCAGCGCCAGACTGTCAGATTTCTTCGGATTGAACTGACTCATAACCTCCGCCCAGAGCAGACGAGCAGCACGTAGTTTGGCAACCTCCATGAAAAAATTCATGCCGATCGCAAAGAAAAACGAAAGCCGCGGCGCGAAGGCGTCGACATCAAGCCCCTTTGACAACGCGGCGCGAACGTATTCAAGCCCATCCGCGATCGTGAAGGCCAGCTCTTGCTCGGCCGTCGCCCCCGCCTCCTGCATGTGATAGCCGGAAATCGAGATGGAATTGAATTTCGGCATGTATTTCGCCGTGTACTCGATGATGTCGGCGACAATCCGCATCGAAGGTTCAGGCGGGTAGATATAGGTGTTACGGACCATGAATTCTTTGAGAATGTCGTTCTGGATGGTCCCGGACAACTGGTCTAGCGAAGCCCCCTGCTCCAGACCGGCGACGATGTAACCGGCAAGCACCGGGAGCACCGCACCATTCATCGTCATCGACACACTCATCTTGTCGAGCGGAATACCGTCGAACAGGATCTTCATATCTTCGACGGAATCGATCGCCACACCGGCCTTGCCGACGTCACCCGGTACGCGCGGATGATCGCTGTCGTAGCCCCGATGCGTAGCAAGATCGAAAGCGACCGAAAGGCCCATCTGGCCGGCAGCGAGGTTCTTTTTATAAAAGGCGTTGGACTCCTCGGCAGTGGAGAAACCCGCATACTGGCGGACCGTCCAGGGTCGGTTCGCGTACATCGTCGCGCGTGGGCCTCGCACGAACGGCGCAAAACCCGGTAGTGTGTCCAGCGACTGCAAGTGTTCAAGGTCGGCTGCCGTGTAGAGCGGCTTGACTGTGATCCCCTCGGGCGTCGTCCAGTTCAGACTGTCGGGAGAGGTTCCCTTCAACTCCTTGGCGGCAAGTCCTTGCCAATCCGCGAGCGTCTTCTTGGGAAAATCGACCATGCAGTCCTCCTTAGTCTAAACCATGTGAACGGCGTTCCCGCCATTGCGGCACCGTTCTCTTTGTCTCCGCCA
>CAIXXC010000127.1 GCA_903923205.1 uncultured Rhodospirillales bacterium
GCCCCGCGCTCAGAAATTCTCCAAAAGCCGATCGATATAGTTTCGTTCGTCCGGCGGCCGTTGGAGGTCGCCCTGGCGGCGGCGCAATTCGTTCAGAATTCGCCTGCTCTGGGTCGTTGTCGTCTCTGTCGGGATGTCGATATCGTCGCCTTCGCGGGAGCGCCCGTCCTCGGTGCGGCGGCCAAGGGGATCCTCGCTCATCCGCTCTTGGGATCCTGCACCGCTCTGCTGCTGCATCGATTTTGCCAGGGATTGCGCGGCGGCCCGCAATCCGGCAACCGCTTTGCTCTGTGACGGAATAGCTTGACCCGGCACACCGGATTTGAGCGACTTCGCAGCGTCGGACATCGCGTCACCAGCGCGATCGAGGTCCGAGAAAGCCGGGATTCCCGACTTTCCAAGCCGGCGCATCAAATCCTCAAGCTTATCGCGCAAGTGGGCCTGTTCATTGCCGCTTTCGGATGGAGAACGCGGCAAGCCGTTTTGTCCGCCCTTCGCTGCTGCATCCTGGATGGTCCGATCAAGCTGTCGTTGCTGTTCGCGCGCCAACGCAGTGACGTCCTGCAGGGCCTGCCCCCCGGCGCTCCTTTGTTGAGAGCCGAACTGCAGCGATTCCATCAATCGTTGCAGTTGAGCCATGACGGCATCCGCTCCTGCCTGGTCGCCGGCAGCAGCGAGTGCCTCGGCGCGTTCCAACATTTTCTCAATCTGCTGCGTCGTGACGGACTGGCCCCTGTCCATCCCGGTACCCGCCTTGCTTTCGCTCCCGCCCGCCCTGTTCTCCAACATGGCCTGCAGATATTTCGAAATCGCGTCGCGCACCGCGTTTGTCAGACGGTGGAGCTCCGCAGCCGACGCGTGGCGAGCGACGGCGTCTCTGAGCGCATTCTCGGCCGAACGCATGTCTTGCTCTGCCTGACCAGCGGCACCGTCTTCGGCGCGAATAGCGGTTCGCCACAACAGCGAGGCAACTGATTGTCTGGATTCCCGGGATGTATCGCTCGACAACTGTCTCGTCGCAACACGCAGCGCGAGGAAAATCCGAAGATCGTTTCGAAACGCGTCAGGTCGCGACGACAGCCCATCAAGAAGCTCCGCCGCCTCGCCGGCTCTATTGGCTGATTGGACGATCGATTTGCGCGCCGAAATAATGGCTTGGGCGACCGGATTGTGAAAAATCCGCTCTGGAAGCACCACGATTGCGGCCGAACTCTCACCGCGTTGGCCGATCGCATCATGTACGATAAGGCGCAGCGATACTGGAAGCCCGGCCCAGGGACTAGCCGTTAGGTCGGGAAATACCTCGCTACTCACCTGGCGGCCCGGCGGAGAGGGCAACGCAAGCGTTATCTGAGATGTGTCTACATTCCGTGGCTTGGTCGTCGTCGGGTCGATCGGCGTGAGAGAAAGATCGAGCGTAGTGACGCCATAATCATCCGTAGCCTTGTACCGCAAGTCGAGCGCGCCATGCGCGGTCCGGCGTGCTGGATGGGTCCAAACGACAGTCGGTGGATTATCTGCGAGGATCTTGAGTGGCAATGACAGGGCCGTCGTCGCGCCGGTTAAAAGCTCAAGCCGACCGATCTTCGGCAGTTGCAGTGACAGTGCGTAGTCCTTATCGGCATTGCCTGGCACCAGATGCTGAACATTATCGAGGCGCAAGATCGGCGCGCTCGCGACACCGTGGACCTGGACAAGAAGACGAGACCCCATCGGCACCGCCAATTCGGGATGAAGCGGCGCGGTGGCCTCCACGTAAAGCGGTGATAATCCGGTATACTCCGGTGGCGTGAACCAGAGCTCGACACTCACCTGAGAAGGGATTGCCTGCGTCCCGACTGGCGGCAGCAGCAGTTCGGCAAGCCGGTCCAAGCGATCTGGTCCCGCAAACACAAGGCCGACAATCAGGATCAGGGTTGCAGCCACTCTCAATGCAACGGGATCGCGTTGCACCACTCGCGCGTGGGGTAGAGGCAGCCGAAGTTTGATTACGCTGGCAGAAAGCCGCCCACGGTGCAGGGCCCACAAGGCGCTCTTGAACGGGTCTTCGTTCCCCGAGGCAACTTCTAAAGCCTGGCTGAGCGGTCTGTGCTGCAGGCCGTTCGCCTTCTCGATCGTGCGGAGTACCAGGGCACGATCAGGCCACACGAAACGCATCATTCCTGTAACAAGAAGCCAGACTATGACCGCATTCTGCAGCAGCCAGATGACCCAGCGCAGCCAAATCGGGCCAAGCGGGATAAACCCGAGCATGCCCAAGCCCACCAGTCCGGACAGAACCGTTGCCAGCGGCCAGAACTCCGGCCAGGCTCGCTCCCAGACCAACCCCGCCCAACTACACCAGAGCAACCAGCTGGGAACGGGGGGCTTTGACATCAGTCTATTCCGCGCCGTTCCAGCCAAGCGGGGATACGATCAAGTCCGATTAAGGCTTCAAGGCTCTGGCGCTCGCGAATCACGGACCAGGTTGCCCCTGACACGAGGATTTCAGGCGGCAATGGCCGCGTGTTGTAGGTCGACCCCATCACGGCACCATAAGCCCCCGCCATCGTGATCGCAATCAACGCACCCGGCCGCAGCGGCGTCAGAGCCCGATCGGTCGCCAGGAAATCTCCGGTCTCGCATACCGGACCGACCACATCGACAATTTCCAACGCTGAGGATTGCGCCTGCTCGACCGGAAGGATCGGATGATAAGCCTCGTACAGCGTCGGGCGTATCAGTTCCGTCATCGCTGCATCCTGGACCAGAAAGGTCTTCGTGGCGCCGCGCTTGACATCTATCACGCGGGATACGAGTACCCCAGCCTCAGCCACCAGGAAGCGTCCGGGCTCAAAGGTGAGATCACAGCCGAGATCGCCCACCGTGCGTGCAATGATACCAACGTAATCAGCGAGATCCGGCTTCGCTTCACCGCGATACGGCACACCGATCCCTCCGCCGAGATCGAGATGGCGGATCGAGATCCCCCCCTCGCGCAGTTGGCGAACCAATGACCCAACGCGCTTGAACGCACCCTCGTAGGGAGTCATATCCAACAATTGGGAACCGATATGGACGGCAACGGCGGCAGGGTCGATCCCCGGTAAGGTGGCAGCCCGGGCAAAGACGGCAGGCGCGCGCCCAATATCGATCCCGAATTTGTTTTCGGCCTTACCGGTTGAAATCTTCGCATGAGTCCCGGCATCGATATCGGGGTTAACGCGGATACCCACCCGCATCGTGACACCACGGGCCGCAGCGACAGCGGATAGAATTTCGAGGTCACGCTCGCTCTCAAGATTGACCTGGCCGATCCCATGCTCAACCGCGAAGATCAGCTCGCGTTCCGTTTTGCCGACACCGGAGAACACAATATCGCCGGGCTTGACGCCAGCGGCGAGGGCACGGCGGGCCTCACCTTCTGAAACAACGTCAGCGCCGGCCCCGAGCCCTGAAAGCGTCGCAATGACCGCAAGGTTCGAATTGGCTTTGACAGCATAGCAGATTTTGCCCCCCCCCATCGCCGCAACCGCGTCAGCAAAAAGCCGGTACTGACGCTGGATCAATGACGCCGAGTAGCAATAGAACGGGGTACCGACCTGCTCCGCAAGGTCATACAGCGACACCCCCTCGCAGGCCAGAGCGCCGTCTCGATAGGAATACTCAGTGTTGATCGGCACTTGGATACGCTTTCGGATAAACATTGGGGACACCAGCCGGTGGCATGGGCGCACCGACACGGCCACACGCGACAATCATTGGAGCGACGAGCGCGAGCACCAAGGCCAGGAACAAAACACGGGCTCTCATAGGAAACGCGCCCTGGCAGCGTTGACCTGAGTCATGACTTGCTCTGGAGCAGTGCCACCATAGCTAGTGCGGCTGGCCACGGCACGATCAACAGACAACACCGCGAAGACCTCCATCGTGATTTCGGGCAGAACCGCCTGCATCTCCGCAAGGGTAAGTTCGGCCAAGCCGCACCCCTTGTCCTCCGCGCGTTTGACGATGCTTCCGGTGACATGATGAGCCTGCCGGAACGGCAGGCCGAGGCGTCGTACCAGCCAATCGGCTAGATCGGTGGCGGTGATATAGCCGCGCTCCGTTGCGCTCCGCATTGCTGCCGGATCGACGGTCAGATCGCTGATCATCCCGGTCATCGCGGCAAGACACAATTCAAGCGTATCGGAAACCTCGAACGTCGGCGCCTTATCTTCCTGCATATCCTTGCCGTAGGCGAGCGGGAGACCCTTCATCATCATCAGAAGACCGACGAGATGGCCAATCATCCCTCCTGCTTTGGCGCGGACGAGTTCCGCGGCATCAGGATTGCGCTTTTGCGGCATGATCGAACTGCCCGTCGTGAATGCGTCACTCAAGCGAACGAAACGAAAGGCGTCGGTCGTCCAGATCACCAATTCCTCGGCCAGGCGAGAGAGATGCATCGCAGCAATTGCGGCGCCAGCTTGGAACTCGATGGCGAAATCGCGATCGGAGACGGCATCAAGCGAATTCGCGGTCGGTCGATCGAACCCAAGCGCAGCGCTGGTGACGAAACGATCGATCGGGAATGACGTGCCTGCCAAGGCCGCAGAGCCAAGCGGGTTCTCGTTTAACCGCGCCCGGCAATCGGCAAGGCGGGAACGGTCCCGTCCAATCATCTCCACATAGGCAAGTAAATGATGACCGAAGGTGACAGGCTGGGCGATCTGCAGATGAGTGTAGCCCGGCATCACCGTTGCTGCGTGGCGTTCGGCTTGCTCGATCAATGCTTGTTGTAGTGCCCGGAACTGCCGATCATGCCGGTCGATCGCGTCACGAACCCAGAGGCGGAAGTCTGTCGCGACCTGATCGTTGCGCGAGCGAGCGGTATGCAGCCTTCCCGCCGCCGGGCCGATCAGATCGGTGAGCCGACTTTCGACGTTCATATGGATATCCTCAAGCGAGCGCTCGAAGACAAAACTCTCTGCTTCGATCTCGCCAAGGATCTGGTCCAGGCCTTTGATAATCGCCTCGGCGTCGGCGGCATTCAGGATGCCTTGCTTCGCCAACATCGCTGCATGAGCCTTCGAAGCCCCGATGTCCTGGGAATACAGACGCTTGTCCACGTCGATCGAGACGTTGATCCGCGCCATGACGGCACTGGGCCCTGCCGCGAAACGACCGCCCCACATCTGGTTGGCGTGACGCGCGTCTTGATTTGGTGTGCTCTCTGGCACCATATCGGCAGTCATGGATTGGCCCTGCCCGGGTTTCTATCGATGAGCAAAACAGCAATGGGATTCATGATGCGATGGGGACTCTCTGCGGCGCTGGGCGTTTGCATGATCGGCGCGGTGTTAGCTGCGCCAGTGGTATTGCCACATGTAATCCCCCCGCAACAAGCGGGCGATCAACCGGACAGTCCACCCTTAACCGGCGACATGGCTGAGTTTACCCCGCTAAGGTCCAGAGTACCAGCGCCGCCGCTGCTATTTTCCGACGCTCAAGGACGGAGGCACACGCTTGCCGAGATGCATGGCGAGTTCGTTGTCCTGAATTTCTGGGCGACCTGGTGCGGCCCCTGTGTTGAAGAGTTGCCGACGCTAGACGCCCTGGCGCGAAACGCTGCTGTCGAAAACATGGCTGTCGCAACCCTTTCGCAGGACCGACGCGGCGCCGCAGTCGTCGTCCCATTCCTTGAGGCCAGGGGCCTTAGAGCCTTGCCCCGGTTCCTCGATCAGGATGGCTCCGCGGGCAACGCGCTTAACGTTGAGGCGTTGCCAACGACGTTTCTAGTTGATCGAGAGGGACTTATAATTGGCAGCATCGACGGTTCAGCCGACTGGAATGGCCCCGACGCGCGCCGCCTGATCGCCTGGTACGCGAAGCATAAACCTGAAATGCATTAATCCCTGCTCGATTTGTCTTGGATGTCATCAGGGGTTTCATTTGTCTCGACCCGGTAGGTTCCACTGAACCACCGCCCTAGATCGACCTGTTTGCATCTTGCCGAGCAAAAAGGAAGGTAGCGTTTTTCGTCGACACTCTTGCCACAGGTTGGGCACCCCTTGGCGGGAGATGCACTGCTTTCGTCGATCATCCGAGCCTCCTAGACCCCATCAATCGTGACATGAACGCGACCGGCCCGTGGACGACGCTCGAGTATGACACGCCGGCCGCAACGAAATGTCGCGAGAGCGAAAGCCTCGCGCAAACTCCCCTCCAGCAGTGTTGATACCTCCGGCCCGGCCTGAATGGTAATCGGACCGGCTTGAGCCGGCGCGAACGTGATGCGTGCGAGCGCTTCAAGCGCGATCGTCATCGGCGTCGCCTCAGGTCCGTCGTGTCGAAGCATGATCTCCGCGATGGATGCGCGCCCCCGCCGGCGTGTGAGTTCGAAATGACCGAGCCGGGTCCAACCGTGCAATTCAACGGGTGAAGAATCTCCCGCGACGGCGTGTGCAAGCCGATCCCAGACCCGCTGTCGCTGCCCGTTGTTCGTCATCGAGATGAAATCGACGATGATGGCACCAGAGATACCGCGCAGACGCAACTCGCGGCCGACGGCATCGGCTGCGATAAGATTCGTGGCGAGGATGGCCTGCTCCATGGATCCCCCTGCCTCCGAAGCCTGCGCCATATCGACGTCGACCATCGTTCCCGCGGCGGTATGCTCGAAACTGAGAAGGGCGCCATTCGCCAGGGATACATGGCACGCAAGCGCCTTTTCGAAAGCATCGGCCATGCCATGGGCCTCTAAAAAATCATGTCCCGACTGCAGTTCCAAGCCGCCAGCCAAGCCAGGCCGGGCAGCGCGCAGATATCCGCGTGCCGCAAGCATCGTCTCAGCATCGTTGGTGATGATCGCATCGACCGGTACATTCGACAGCGATGCCAAAAGGCGAATGATCGGCGATTTCGGCGGATCGAGTCGGCGCGGAACCGGTCCTTTGTCCAAACTCTCGTCGTTTTCACGGAGCCGTCGCACCTCTGGGGGTTTGGTTCCCCGTTCGTCCTTGTTCACGACCACGATAATCGTCGCACCCTCTGCCAAATCGCTCCGACCGTGGCGGCGCAGAGGCAGGAACGCAGGCGTCTGAAGACCAATATCGATGAAGGCAGCTCCGAGCGCCGGAACGACACGATCGACGCGGCCAGCAAAACGGACTCCAATCAAGGAATCCTGATCGTCACGCTCGACACGTAATTCAACGGCGCTGCCCGCGTCGATCAAAATCCCCCTTACCTCGCCAGGGCCCCAGGCGACCAGGAGGGTAGCAGTCACGACGCTGCTGGCCCGATCAGTCCAGCACCACCCAACAACTGCGACGTCTCAAACAGTGGAAGTCCAACGACATTGCTGTAGGAACCGATGACCTCACGGATAAAGCGGGCGGCGAGACCTTGGATCGCATAGCCGCCCGCCTTGCCATCCCACTCACCACTAGCGAGATACCAATCAATCTCCTGAGATGTCAGGCGCTTGAACACGACGATGGTCTGGACATGGCGCCAGGAAACAAGGCCGCTGGGCGCCTGCAACACCAGTCCTCCGTGGACCCGATGACGGCGTCCGGACAACAGCGCAAGGCAACGCCGCGCGGTGCCCATGTCTTCTGCCTTGGGCAGAATGCGTCGACCACATGCCACAACCGTATCGGCAGCGAGGATATGCTTGTCTGGATGACGGCCGGCGACCAGCGCCGCCTTTCCGCTTGCGACACGGACCGCGTGGAGCGCAGGTGTTTCCCCCGGCAGCGGGGTTTCGTCGATATCGGCAGGATCGATAACGGCGGGGATTGCGTCGATCTGCGCGAGAAGAGCACTCCGCCGTGGCGAGGCTGAGGCCAACACAAAGGCCGGTGTCACCATCCGCGGAGCCAAAACGAAAGAAGCTGTTGGCTGCTCACTTGAACCGAAAGGTGATGCGACCCTTGGATAAATCGTACGGGGTCATTTCGACATTCACGCGATCGCCAGCGAGGACCCGGATACGATTCTTGCGCATTTTCCCCGACGTATGGGCGAGCACCTCGTGATTATTATCGAGTTTGACCCGAAACATCGCGTTGGGAAGCAACTCACTCACAGTGCCCGAGAATTCAATTAAATCTTCTTTCGCCATACCCGTCCCGGAGCCTTGCCCTTTCAGTATCTATTTGCATGACGTCGCCCGCTTCGAGCACGACAATCATCGTTTTCATGAATTACGTATCTCTCTTAGCATTATAAAGTTCTCTTAACATAGAAGAGAGACGATTCGGAGAGTGTAACATATGGCGGCGGATCACAGCCGGATTGCATTCACGTGGCAGCAAGAACACCCTTGTCTTCCATTGTCAGCCACGTTGCGACTGGCGGCTGTTGGAGAGCCCGACGGCACCGGTGAAATCCGCGCCCGTCATGATCGCGCCTTCGAGATTAGCGCCCGTCAGATCGACATCAGCGAATTTCGCGTCGGTCAGATCGGCGTACCGCAGATCCGCACCAATCAGGATCGCGCCGGAAAAATCGGCGCGATGGAATTTTCCCTTGGCAAGTTTTCCGCGAGAAAGGTCCGCGCCGACGAAATTGGCGGGCCAGGCGGTCCCCTTACCGCCAACGTGAATTGGCATAGGGGTACAATCAACAGCCTCAAAGGAAACCGCAGTCAGCGTTGCTTCAAAGAAATTAATACCCCGGCAATCAGCCTCGCTGAAATTGGCCTCTGCCGTGTTGCTGCGCCTCATATCCGCCATCGCGAAACTGCCGCCCTTGAACGACGCAAATCGAAGCAAGGCCGAGTTCAAGTTGGCTGCCTGTAGCTCGACCCGATCAAGGCTGACATGGCACAAATCCACGCTTGAGAGATCTGCCTGCGTGCCTTCCTTGCCCAGAGTATTCACCCAGATCGCATGGCTTTTGATGATGTCTTGAATTTCGACCTCAAGGTGCTCCATCTTCCGCGAGGTCTTCGCCTCGGAGAAATCGGTCTTGGAAAGATCCGTTCCATCAAAGGATGTCGTGCGCAAATCGGCACCCTTGAACTTCGCTCCATCGATCGTCGCGTTTTCCAAAACTGCGCCACTCATTTGAGCGTCGCTGAAATTGCAGTTGGAAAGTACGGCCTTGGTAAAATTGGCGCCGCGAAGGTTGCTGCCGGAAAAATCGGCTCCATTCAGACGAGCACCACTGAAATCGGCAAAGGTCAGATCAACACCCGTCGGTACTGCCGACGACATCTTCATACCCTTTGCGCTTACATTACGCATTTGCGAATAGTCGAGTCGCGTCTTTTCAAGTTTGGGGTCAGGTGCCTGCAGATCGCCGGATTCGGCTACGGACAACAATGTCCCTGCCCTCAAATCTGCCGAATCGAGTATTGCCTCGGATAGATTACTCGAACGAAGATGGGCGCCTCTCAGATCCGCTCCGGCTAGATTAGCCCGCCGCATGTTACAGCCGATGAAGCTGGCGCCGAACAGGTTCGCTCCCCGCAAGTCGGTGCTGACGAACTTACTTCCATCCAGGATCGCGCCCACCAGTTCCGCGCCTTGCAGAATGCGGCGGGAAAAATCAAGCTCCACAGCTTCGATCATACTGAGATTAAGACGTTTGCCTTCCCGAAGCCTGTGAACGAACCGTTCATGCTTGGAGATCAGAGAATCAATGGCAGCCTGGCTCAGCATACGATGAGTACATACATCCTGCAGCAAGGCGGGATTTATTTTCCCGATTCAAAGCTGACATTTCGAGTTAGCGTGATGAAGACGAGCGCAAAAAAAGCGACAGGAATACTGTATCGTCAGGTCCAGCCATGTGCAACCTGATACCAAACACACACTCGCAAGGATTGTGAAGGCACGGCCGGTTTATTGGATCGGAAAAAGCAGTTTCATCGCTGCAAGTCGAATGTTCTCGGCCTCATCGGCATTGCCGGCAAGTTCAAGCATGCGAACCGTCCAGAAAACTTCGTCACTTCGAGCCGTGGGATTGAGCCCTGTCTGTACGTCCGTGGCCATACTCTCAAGCGCGGAAGCGGCACGACGCCGCATCTCGCCTCTGACGCCGTCGATGGTGTTTTTTACCGCGCCTTCAAGACCAATTTTGTCAGCGAAGCTGCCGCACTGACCTAACGCACTGACGCTATCCTCCGCTCGTTTCAGAACGGCGACGGGGGCTGCGCTGCCCGCCAGAATACCATCCTGAACTGACTCGCCTGCTTCCTGGACAATGGCGTTGACCAAATTTTCCGCGGTATTGCGAACAGACATGAGTTGTTTGCGCGTATCGCGATCCCCTGTGAGGATGGTTTTTTCGCCAGCAGTGAGCGCCGCAACGAGATTTTCCGCTTTTTTCGCCCGAAGATTAAGATCGCCCGCAGCCGCCTGCACCGCAGTCGTTGCGCGTCTGTCCATATCACCCATGACGAATACGGTAAGCCGACTCAGCAACTCTGCCTTAACGGCATTGGGCAGACCGGAGAGGATTCCGGGAATGTCGTCCAAAAATTCTGCCGGCACAGCGAGACGAAACATGACCGCCAGCAAAATTCCGTAAATGCGGTCAGCGTTCGGTGGCTGGAGATCGAGAATCATATGACGCAGAGGCGCCCGATCCTCACGGGCGAGCGTACGGACAGGCTTCATTGGCATCAATCGCTTGACGGCGCGAATCTGTGGCCCCACATCGATCAGGCGAATCGCCTGTTGCATCTCTGCCAGCAATTCAGGCGATTCTCCCAGGAGCGCCTTACGATCTCCCCGGTCCGTCATCGCCTTATCGACCGCCTCTTTCAGTTGCTCCGACGCCCAGCGCCAAATTTCATCCTGAAGGAGGACCTCGTCGTCTGGCTCGGTCCCGCTTACCGCCGCGATTCGACGCTGCCAACCCTCGAGCACTCCCGAGGCGGCAGACTGTGCCAGGTATTCCCAAGCCAGCGACATCAGGAGACGTGAAACGTAGCCCCGGCCATCTGTGTCGGGGCTATTCACCAGAGCGTCTTCGACGGGCATATAAAGAATACGTTGGACCGTCATTGTCCGCGGCGGGCGGACCTGGACGATCCTGGCCCGCATACCTTCCAGTGCCGCCTTGATCTCCGGCTTGTGGCGAATCCCCTCAAGCATCGTGACGACGCGGCGAAATTTCTCCTCTGGAACTTCTTCCAATGGAGAAATCAGAGAAGAGAGTGCTTCAACTTTAGTGTCGTCCGCCTTATCGCTCATAATCTTCCGCTAGTTGCGTTTCAACCCTCGGCAGGTCTAGTGATAAATTATCGGATCAAATTCAACAAGTCATCGCTGGCTTATTAGTGCCAAATTTCGTTACAAAAGAGTGCCCATAAAATAGAGATAATTTCCTTGACCCAACACGTGAGAATTAATTCATCTTTAAAAGGATCAAGAGCCCTTCAAGATAGGATTGGGGTCGGCAGATTCGCCGTCTTCGATATAACGATGTAAATTTTCGCGATAGTCCATCACATCCCAACAACCGGATACCTCTGTGGCCGTGATGTACTCGGGGCCGATGGGGACCTTGCCATGGCCGCCTGGAAGGTCCAGGACAAATTCGGGTTGGCAAAGACCAGAAAGCCTTCCGCGTAACGCGGCCATGAGTACACGACCTGTTGCGATAGGGGTCCGAAAATGTGCCGTCCCGGGCGCCAAGTCGGTCTGATGCAAATAGTAAGGCTTGATCCGCAACGCCACGAATCTTCGAAACAATGCTTCCAGAACGTCGACATCGTCGTTCACGCCCTTGAGCAAAACGCTTTGGCTTACCATGGGGATCCCGGTGTCGATGATTCGTCGACACGCTGCGGCCGCTTCGTCTGTCAGTTCCCGGGGATGATTCGCATGAAGGGCAACGAAGACCGCCTTAGGGGATCGCAACGCCCGAAGGAGCGCCGTACTGACGCGGTTGGGATCGACTACAGGAACACGCGTATGGAGCCTGATGACCGACACATGATCGATTGCAGATAATGCGTCGATGATGGCTGCAAGCCGTCTTGGCGCCAGAATCAAGGGATCGCCACCGGTCAGGATGACTTCCCAGATCGCCGGATGGGCCGCGATATATTCATACGCGGTCGCCAACTCAGCGGGGCTCATGCCGTCACCACCGGGGCCGACCATCTCACGGCGAAAACAGAATCGACAATAGACGGGACAGGCGTGCGAGGGTTTCAAAAGCACCCGATCCGGATACCGGTGCACGAGTCCCCTGACGGGCATGTGCTTATAGTCGCCAATCGGGTCGGCACTTTCAGCCGCCGCATGGTTGAGTTCGCGCTCGTCCGGAATAAATTGCCGAGCAATCGGGTCTTCCGCGTTTGATGGGTCTATCAAACCCGCGACCTCGGGTGTCACCGCGATCGCGTAGCGCGATCCAACGCGCTCAAGCTCGGGACCTCGCTCAACCGCAACCAAACCGGCGTCGATCAGATCGCCGACACGACGCAACGTCGCTGGCGTCTTCGTCATCATTCTCTCCGGGAGCGTAACGCTCCTACAAGGCGTCCCGTGCGATGCGCTGTATTTCCTCGCGAACGAGGCGCTCGACCAGACCAGGGAGATGCTCGTCAAGCCAACCCTGGAGCATGGGTTTCAAAACCTCTTTCGTAATCTCCTCAAGCGTCACGGCTCGATCGGAGAGATACACATCGGCCTTGCGACTTCGACCGAGTTGTTGCGCAAGGCTTGCCATCGTTGCGCTTGAAACAGCTGCCGTCGACTCGGAGACCAGACGTTCCCGTTCGTAATCGCGTCTAGGCGGCTCCGGTTCTTCCCAACGGACGGGCTGCGGTTCCGGCGCGCGATAGGGCGGCGGAGGTGGAGGTGGTGGCTCAATCGGCTCGTCGGCCACGATGTTGGTCAACTCGAGGATATCATCATCCTCTACCGGCTCCTCCATAATCGGCGCCGGGGGTGGTGGCGTTGGGCGCGGTGGAGGCGGCGGCGGCGGCACTGGCTCAGGCGTTGCCGGAACATCGGGCGCTGCTTCCGCCTGGGGTGGCGCAGCCTCAGCATCCTCTGCGATGATCCTGCGGATCGACGCGAGGATCTCCTCCATTGACGGTTCTTGGTTCTTAGGATCCGACATAAGCGCTCAAACCGATTACGAGATGCCGCCAACTGTAGCGGATAGACAGGGTCGCGACTACGATTTGCTGCAATTACCGCGCCGCGTCGCCCCCCCGCGCTTACTACGCCCCATTATCACCGCAGCATTAGGGTTCGATGCCAAGCCCGATCCACTTATGACGAACTGTGGCGAGGTGCGAATCGCCATCGTACAACTTGACCTGAAGTCCCAAGGAACGGGCCGTCAACTGTCCCACGGCCGCCGCCAGCGTGTATTTAGCGACCAGTTGATCATGTCGAGCCTGCACCAGGTTCACGCGAGACTGGAAAAGTGCCTGCTCGGCGTTGAGGACATCAAGGACCGTTCTCTCGCCGACAGCAGATTCCTGTTGTACGCCCTGGAGGGCCAATTCATTCGCCTTTATCTGCGACTCGAACGACACAACGTTGGCCGAAGTCTCCTTTAACTGTTCCCATGCGGCGCTGGCCGATTCGATCGCCTGACGCCGCGCCAACTCGAACTGGCTCATACGAACGCCAACTGTCTGCTTTGCCGCGCGGGTATCGGCGTATACCGAGCCCGCCTCATAGAGTGGCATGCTGACTTGCGCTGTCACCGACTGGTCGTTGTAACGCAGGCGCTGAAATTGAGCGTCGTTGCTGCGGCTCACTGAGGCGTTGAGAGATAGGCTGGGAAGGAGCTGGCTGCGCACGACCTTGACGTTATCCTCTGATGCCGCGCGGGTGAATTGTGCCGCAACGACATCGGGATTGGCCGATGTTGCCTGTTCGATGGCCTCGTCCTTGGAACCGGGAAGCGAAAGGGAGCCCTTGGGCGTCACTAGAATACCCGGCATGTCACCGATATCGCGACGATAAGCAGCGCGTGCCACCTGCAACTGACCGTCCGCCTGCTGCCGCTGGGCTATCGCCTGGGCCAGCGCTGCGTCAGCCTGAGCCACGTCGGTCCGCGTAACCTCGCCAACCTGGAAGCGGTCCCCTGTTGCTTCGCGCTGCTTCTCAAACACGTGCTGGTTATTGATCGTCAGGTCCAGAGTGGACTGAGCCTCGACGACGTTGAGGTAATCGGTAACGCCGGCCAGAAGCACTGATTGTTCTATGGCGGTCAGGTGAGCCCTTTCCGCATAGACCTGATTGAGGG
Source organism: uncultured Rhodospirillales bacterium (assembly GCA_903923205.1). Lineage (GTDB taxonomy): Bacteria > Pseudomonadota > Alphaproteobacteria > ATCC43930 > CGMCC-115725 > CAIXXC01. The sequence continues at coordinate 14,197 of CAIXXC010000127.1, forward strand.
CGGCGTGGGTCTGAGCAGACGTCCGCCCGCCCTGGTATAGAGGCTGCGTCGCTGATAGACCGTACTGATAAGGGCTTAGGTAATCCGCGCCTCCGGCCACACTGGCGTTGTTCAAGCTCTCAATCTGTGTGCGGTTATAGCCGGCACTGCCCGAGACCTGAACCGTCGGGCGCCAGCCGGATAGTGCCTTGGGCACCGTTTCGTCAACCGCACGCAACTGCGCCCTTTCCGCGAGAAGCTGGGGATTGTTGTCGTATGAGGCCGCCAGAGCCTCGTCGAGAGTCTCTGCCCGCGCCGCCTGTGCCACCGGCGTCAGCAGCGCCATCGCGCCAACGAGCAAGCGCGCCAGGAGGGAAGTCGTCGGTACCATCAATAAACTCCCATGCTCGGGTCGATCTCGCGCGCCCATGCGTCAAGGCCACCAGAAAGGTTGATCGCGCGGACCACGCCGTTGGCGCGCAACCATGCAACGGCCTGTTGGCTTCGTATCCCGTGATGGCAGATCACAACAAGAGGCCCAGAACCCTTTAGCTCGCTGACACGCCCCGGGAGGTCGTACAAGGGAATCGCGTGCGCGTCAGCAAACCGGCAAATTTCCAATTCCCAGGGCTCCCGAACATCAAGCAGCGCAAACTCCCTGTTCTCGTCGCGCCATCGCCGAAGTTCCTGAACCGTGATCGAGCGTGTTTCGTCGTTCATGATGCATTGAGACCACGTGGATGAGAAGAAAGCATTGTTCGACATTACCAGAGAATTTCGCGCCGTCGCAGCAGGCGCAAGATGCGAGCAATATATTCATGTCATCATACAAAGCGACTCTTTGCGCGCTTGGCTGGCCTGCGTGATCGGGTGTAGTGCTTGACCCTTGGGGAACAAGCGGTCTATATCCCTCACCTCGCGGGCCGGATGGCAGAGTGGCTATGCAGAGGACTGCAAATCCTCGTACCCGAGTTCGATTCTCGGTTCGGCCTCCACCTTCTCGTCACAATCACCTTCGGGGTGATGGACGAACTGAGGTGGACGGAAGTCAGCGACGCGAAAAAGGCTTTGACTGCCGGGAGGGGATCGTTATAACCCCCCCTCACCGCAAGCCGGTAGGCACTGTTCCGGGGTAGCTCAGCGGTAGAGCAATCGACTGTTAATCGATCGGTCGTCGGTTCGAACCCGACCCCCGGAGCCATTGCATCCTGAGATTTCTTCCTCACTCCCGCTGTTGAGAATTCGGTGATGCGCCATAACGCTTCTGGCCGGCCGACAACAGATGGAGCGTTCTGGCGCGGCAAAAGCAAACGGCGCCTGACGAAACCGTCAGGCGCGCGAATCCGCACAAGAACTATACCACCTATAGGGTGTGGTAGGCGCGAGGCTCGCGAGCGCGAGCGTCGCGGTTACGACACTAACCGATCACAACCCGCTTACGCAGCCGCGAGAGCCCGACTAGAGCAACGAGAGCCGACCCGAACATCCCGACAGATCCCGGCAATGGGACTGGCGAGAATACCTGCAATGGGGGGACACCGGGGTTGCTAACTTCCGACACCGAGAACACCGGGTTTGAACTGCCCCCTTCGCTGCCGGTGGGGATGTTCGCGAAAGAGGGACCCGCCTCGTCAAAATAATATGTCTGGTTTGAGATAGCCGCAATCGTCAGGCCTTCGACCGGTTGGGTCGTCGGCATGTCCGTCAAAACCGGCTGAGACTGCAGTTTATATGCATTTCCGAGCAAGTCACTGGTGACGTTGTAAAACGTCAATTGGAACTGCTCGGGAGCCATCTTATCGAGAATGGTGGCAGTGGCCTCGCCTAGGTCGTCGTCGCCACTCTCGAGTTTCAGAATGGCTTGCTGGACAGCCGCATTCAAGGCACTCGGATCGGGGTTGACAACTTCGCTGTAGAGTATCGAAGCATGAGCAACGGAGGGCGAGAGGCTTACGAGGCCAACCGCAGCAAAGGCAGCCAAGGCAATCTTGGAGATAGTGGAACCGTTCATAGAAAGCTCTCCCAAAAAGTTCATGCGCCCAACTTGGAAGCCCCTGACTTTTCAGTGTCAGGAAGAACGGGTCTGAAAATCCCGTTCCAGCGAGAAGACCGACCCAGCGAGGCAGAGCACTCAAACCGGGATCATACTCTTCAAAAACAATACGCAGCGCCCAAATTTTCTGGCGAGTGAAATATCATAACGAGAAAAATCCTAACAAGGACTTAATGCCAAGCAACGAAAGTTTCATGGATTTATATTTCAATCTCGTCCGACCGTGTTCCCTTTTGGGATTATCAAACCAGTCGCAGGGTCTCCAGAATTCGTCTTTTCTGCACCAGCCATAGGTCCTTTCCCGCCTCGGACGCCCCGAGGGACCGAGAGACCAGCGAAAATGTCCGGCGATCAAAAGCGCCAAATGTTGTCGCGAAGCCATGCCGGTCAGCGTGCGCGCGCCACATGGCGAGCAGATCAACGACGGCATAGGCCCGTTCGAGTTGTAAATTAGTCGCGTCGAATTGAATGTCTTCGTCCCATTCCTCGACGAATTCGACGAGGACATCCTCAAAATCATTCAACTTTTCGGCAATGACTTCGGCAATCGTCCTGCGAAGGGTCAAAAACAAACGCCCCCACGGCCCATCGCGATCAAGCTTGAGTTGCGCGGTCACGACCTCGGCCGCTTCAAAATAGCGAGCCGTCGATTGGAACACAGCATGAAGCGTTGCCAACGTGGGTTCTCTGGCGCCGTCCCTGATTTCCGTGACACTCTGCGACGATAGCAGACGCAGCAAATTCATGACGCGCTCCACGAGCGGCGCCAGTTCAGTGTCTTCAACGCGAACGGAACGGGCATTGGCCATCTGGATCCCGTTGATGAGTTGAAGCACTTCCCATGGTTTCTGCAGCCGATCTAGAACCGCGTAGCCAAGCCAGATCGGATCATAAATCTGTTCATTGGCCGCCTTCGCATATTCAATCGGGAACTGCTCCTGAAGCAACGGCGCAAGTTCAATCCGGTTTTTCCCCGTGACCGGCCCCGTAAGTCCCAGTGATTCGAGTGCATCATAAAGCGCCGTGCCACCCGACAATATCTCTCCAATCCGGCGAATATCGGTCATGACCGCACGAGATGCCCCCTTGATGGTCATCGTCCGAGAGCTGCGGGCAAGCTGGTCGGCAGCAGCAAGCCCTACGAGAGAAGCTGCATCGCTGTCCTGCCGGACCAGAGCATCACTGAATTCCTCTTCCCAAGCTGATATCTGCCGAGATTGCGTTTTCGCGGCTTTCCACCAGATCATCAGTGACGATCGAGCGACCACGCCTTCGTCGTCGGTGTCGTTTGCGTTCACCAGATACGGCTCAAGCCGCTTGCAGACACGACGCATCAGAGTTTCAGGCCCGGGACCGCCTGCAACATCACTGCTGCGCAGATCGAGGGTCCGCATCATCTGAGCGAAGCCTTCAGCTGCGATATTACCGAAATCCTGGGTCTTGAGCAGGTCGCGGAGCTTTTGCGCCTTGTCGGGCGGAAGCCGCTCGACAAGTGCGATCAATTGCTGCCAACGATCGTTTGTCACAATAATGCGCCGATATTAGGTAGTGTCGATGCGGCCATCGCCGTGGGAGATAATGGTTGGTCCGAGTCCACAAAAGTGCCGACCACAGTCTTCTGCCATCAATTCAGCGTCGCCACGCAAACGCACGTGTCCTTAAGGGGACACGAACGACGTTAAAAATTCGTGAACGAGGCCGCTTAGCGCCGGAGATCAATACGCCGACGGGCACCCTGGTTGGTCTCTATCCACTCGTCGGTCTCGATGATGGGCCGGCGTAGCAACAGCCCGCATGCAGTTCCGTAGCCAACCAGGCAGGCTGAACGGGATGCAAATTTCAAGACAACAGACCGTATCAGGGGATCACCTTCCAAGACGGAACGGAAAGTGATCGCCGCCTTAGCCCTGGCGCGCCTTGAAACGCGGATTGGCCTTGTTGATCACGTAAACGCGACCCTTGCGCCGAACGACGCGGCAGTTCTTGTCACGCTTCTTCAGCGTCTTGAGGGAATTAACGATCTTCATGCCGGTCACGCATTCTATGGGGTGTTCAGAGGGCGCGGAACTTACGGGCAGCTTATGCCGATGTCAATGTTGCTTCGCGAAATTCCTGGAATTCCGAGACAACGGGTTCTATGTCCGACAAGGTCGCCCCAATTCAGGCCAAGGTCTTACGCTTCATGATCGAGAATTTCGGCACCGGATGGTGGCACCCTACCCGCTTTGGTCGCCGTCGCGGGCTTTTAGAGGCCCGTGCGCGAATCATGGTCGGACTTCGTCAATGGTTCGATCAGGCAGGTTTTCTCGAAGTCGAGACCCCCGCGCTTCAAGTTTCCCCTGGGATGGAAACGCATTTACAACCCTTCACCACCGAACTCGTAACCCCCGAGGGCAAACGGCAGCAGCGATATCTCCATACCTCGCCCGAGTTTGCCATGAAGAAGCTCCTGGTGGCCGGATTGCCGCTTATGTTCCAATTTGCGCATGTTTTTCGCAATTTCGAACGGAGTGCAACGCATAGCCCTGAGTTCGTCATGCTGGAATGGTATCGCGCCGGAGCGACGTATGATTCCCTTTATGCCGATTGCGAGGCTCTGCTGCGGCAGGCAGCAATCTGCGCCGGCGTTTCGGAGCTGAGACATGGTGACAGCGTTGCGGCTCTGGCAGCACCTTTCGAGCGTCTGACCGTCGCCGAGGCATTCGACCGGTATACAGGGATTGACCTTTTGGCGACAGCACCCGACCCCTCGGCGCCCCAACAGGCCCTTCTCGCTCAGGCAGCTCGCGCCCAAGGGATAGAGCCACATACCAGTGATACCTGGGAAGACCTCTTCTTCCGCATTATGCTCGACCGGATCGAGCCCC